>DASUGI010000317.1:0-24089 GCA_036274115.1 Verrucomicrobiia bacterium | reverse complement strand
TGATGCGCGTTTGCCACTTGAATACGTGTCCGGTCGGCGTTGCGACGCAAGACCCGCAATTGCGCGAGCGGTTTACGGGCAATCCCGATCACGTTGTGAACTTCATGCGTTTCATCGCGATGGAGTTGCGCGAGATCATGGCCAAGCTCGGTTTCCGCACGGTCAACGAAATGGTCGGACGCACGGACAAATTGATTCCGTGGAAGGCAATCAATCACTGGAAAGCCAAGGGCCTGGATCTCACCCCCATTCTGTATCAGCCGAACGCGGCGGCGGATGTGGGGCGCTATCGGCAGATTGATCAGGACCACGGTTTGGAGAAATCACTCGACGTCACGAAGTTGCTCGGCATCTGCAAGCCGGCTATTGAGCGCGGCGAGAAGGTGAAGGCGGAGTTGCCGATCATCAACGTGAACCGAGTTGTGGGCACGATCACTGGCAGCGAAATCACGAAGCAGCACGGGCCGAACGGATTGCCGGAAGATACGGTGCAACTGAAGTTCAACGGCAGTGCTGGACAGAGCTTTGGTGCGTTTTGTCCGCGCGGCATGACGCTGGAACTCGAAGGCGATGCCAACGATTACTTTGGCAAGGGTCTCAGCGGCGCGAAACTCATTGTGTATCCGCCCAGGGCAGCGACCTTCAAGGCGGAAGAAAACATGATCATCGGCAATGTGGCGTTTTATGGCGCGACGAGCGGTGAGGCATTCATTCGCGGCATGGCGGGCGAACGTTTCTGCGTGCGCAACTCGGGCGTGAATGTCGTTGTCGAAGCTGTTGGCGACCATGGTTGCGAATACATGACTGGAGGCCGCGTGGTGATTCTCGGGGCGACGGGCCGCAACTTCGCCGCCGGCATGAGTGGCGGCATCGCGTATATCCTGGACGAGAAAGGCGATTTCGCCTCGCGCTGCAACGTGGAGATGGTGGGCCTGGAGAAACTGGCCGACGCGGATGAAGTCGAACTGGTGTGGAAAATGATCCAACGTCATCAGACTTACACGAAGAGCGAACGGGCCGCGACGATTCTGGCTGACTGGCAGAGTTACGTGCCGAAGTTTGTGAAAGTGATGCCGCAGGACTACGCGCGCGTGCTCAAGTCACTGAAGAAGGTGGAAGAGCAGGGGCTCAGCGGCGACGAAGCGATCATGGCTGCGTTTGAGGAGAATGTGAAGGGCGGCCACTGACCGAGAAACGCAGAGACGCGAAGAACGCAGAGAGGCGCAGAGTTCAGGTGTCGGCATAATTGGAAGGCAGGGACCATGCACGAGAACGAAGTTTCGGAGCGCATCATCGGGGCAGCAATCGAGGTGCATAAGTACTATGGTCCGGGGTTGGTCGAGCAGGTGTATGAAGAGGCTTTGTGCCATGAGCTCGCTCTGCGGGGGATTCGGTTTGAGAGGCAAAAGCAAGTGCCCATTTTTTATAAGGGCGTGAAGTTAGGAGTGCCATTGCGACTGGACCTGGTGGTTGAGGAAGTGGTGATTGTGGATTTGAAAGCGAAAGAAGACGTGACGCAATTTGACCGGGCTAAACTGTTGAGTTATTTGCGGCTTTCGAATCTAAAGCTCGGATTGATCATTAACTTTCACGAGATCGTTCTAAAAAACGGGATTTTGCGGGTGGTGAACGGATTGCAGTTGCCTCCGCCCGAACCCGGTTCGTTTAGTCTGTAATTTTTATGTCGAAGATGAATACCAGGATGCAGGAAAAGCGGAGTTTCGCGAAGGAGAATCCATTTCCCTTTGCGGCTCTCTGCGACCTTTGCGCCTCCGCGTTTTTCCGAATTCAACCGAAGCACTAACAATGGGAAAGCCAACAGGATTTTTAGAGTTCACACGGCAGTTGCCGAAAGACCGCTCGCCGTTGGGGCGCGTGGCGGATTGGGAAGAATTCCACGAGCACATGCCCGAAGCGGAGCTCAAAAAGCAGGGCGCGCGGTGCATGGATTGTGGGATTCCGTTTTGCCACATGGGCCAGCTTGTGAGCGGCATGGCCAGCGGCTGTCCGATTCACAATCTGATTCCGGAGTGGAACGATCTTGTCTATCGCGGGCTGTGGAAGGAAGCGCTCGAACGGCTGCACAAGACGAACAACTTTCCTGAGTTCACCGGCCGCGTCTGCCCGGCCCCGTGCGAAGGCTCGTGCGTGTTGGGCATCAACAATCCGCCGGTCACGATCAAGAACATCGAGTGCAGTATCATTGATCATGGTTGGGAGAATGGCTGGGTTGTGCCCGAGCCGCCAAAGAAACGCACCGGAAAGAAGGTCGCTGTCATTGGTTCCGGTCCAGCGGGATTGAGCGCAGCGGCGCAGTTGAACAAGGCGGGACACGAAGTCACGGTGTTCGAGCGCGCGGATCGTCCGGGCGGCCTGCTCATGTATGGCATTCCCAACATGAAGCTCGACAAGGAAGAAGTCGTGTTGCGCCGGCTGAAGCTGATGGAGCAGGAGGGTGTTAAGTTTGTCTGCAACACCGAGGTCGGAAAGAATTACCCCGCTGACAAGTTGCTCAAGGAATTTGATGCTGTGGTGCTCGCGACCGGTGCGACGAAGCCTCGCGATTTGCCAATCGAAGGCCGGCCGTTGAAGGGAATTCACTTCGCGATGGAATTCCTGACGGCGAATACGAAGGCGATTCTCGATGGTCACAAGAACGGCAGCTTCATTGACGCGACTGGCAAGGACGTCGTGGTCATCGGCGGCGGCGACACGGGCACGGACTGCGTCGGCACTTCGATGCGCCATGGTTGCAGGTCGCTGGTGCAAGTGGAGATCTTGCCGAAACCGCCGTTGGAACGCGCCAAAGACAATCCCTGGCCCGAATGGCCGAAGACCTACAAACTGGACTATGGACAGGAAGAGGCTGCCGCAAAGTTTGGTGCCGACCCCCGCGTCTATCTAACCACCGCGACCAGGTTCGAGTCCGACGACAAGGGGCACGTGAAAGCCGTTCACACTGTCCAGGTCGAATGGGCCCGGAATGACAAGGGCCAGTTCATTCCGAAGAACATTCCCGGCACAGAAAAAGTTCTTCCCGCGCAACTCGTGTTACTGGCGATGGGTTTTCTTGGGCCGGAGCAGCCGTTGTTGGAGTCGCTCGGCATCGAACGCGATCCACGTTCCAACGCCAAGGCCGAGTTCGAGAAATACAACACGAACATCAAAGGCGTGTTTGCCTGCGGCGACTGTCGCCGTGGCCAAAGTCTCGTTGTCTGGGCGTTCAACGAAGGCCGTGGAGCGGCCCGCGAGTGTGATCGTTATTTGATGGGCAGCACTGACTTGCCGTAACACCGGGACAAGCAAGCGCGGGCTTGACGTTATAACATTCGTTGCTACGTTAGTTCCATGATGCTGGAACTGAAACTTCGCAAGGTGGGCAACTCTGTCGGAATAGTGCTTCCCAAACAGGCGCTCGCCCACTTGAATGCTGATGAGGGCGACACGCTTTCCGTCACTGAAGCCGCCGATGGGAGTCTAAGGCTGTCGGCGGCTAAAGCAGATGTCCGGCGTCAGATGGAGGTGGCGCAGGACGTAATGAAGCGTTATCGCCACACGCTGCGAGAACTGGCGAAATGAAAGAGCCGGTTTGGGTGTTACGCGAGGTGGTATTCGCGCTCCACGAACAGTCGCTTGCGCAATTTGGCGGGTCTGCGGGTATCCGCGATGAAGGCTTGATGGATTCCGCACTCGGAAAGCCACTAAATCTATTCGCCTATAGCAAGCCGGACGTATTCGACCTTGCAGCCAGTTACGCCTTTGGATTGGTGAAGAATCATCCGTTTATTGATGGCAACAAGCGAACCGGCTTCATTGTCGCGATCGTTTTCCTGGAATTGAATGGTTACAGATTCAACGCTTCGGAGGTGGATGCCACCGTGCGTACCCTGGCCCTGGCCGCTGGCGAAATGTCTGAAGCGGCGTTTGCGCAATGGCTGAAGGCGAACTCAAAACGCGCATGAAGCAGTCACCAGCAGTTTTTCACACCGCGTCGGTGAACGGTGAGATGGCCGCACAGCTTCGAGCGGCCGCGGAGATTCTCGAAAAGGCTGCGGCCAATCGTGCCTTGCTGGGGCAGTTGTCTGAAACCGAGCGGACGCGGTTGCTCAAGGCGGCGGGAGAAATCTACACGCCTGACGTGAATCAGCGCCGCCGGCTGGTCAAAGCAACCATCAAGCAGCGCAAAGCGGAGAAGAAGCAGCGGGATGACACGAAGCTCAACGAAACCGGCATCCGCAAACTGCGCGCGCGAAAAGTTTTCACGACGCCGAATGTCTTTCCTCCAGTGGACTTCAAGCAGCAGGAAGTAAAGGACAATCCTGAGTTTCGTGAAGTGGTCGAGCCGCAGAATTGTTACATCTGCAAACAGGATTACTCGACGATCCATCATTTTTACGACCAGCTTTGTCCGGCGTGTGCGGAACTCAACTGGCGCAAGCGCAGTGAACTGACGGATCTGCGAGGCCGCGTGGCGTTGCTCACCGGAGGGCGCGTGAAGATTGGTTATCAGGCCGGCATCAAGCTGTTGCGTTGCGGTGCGCATTTGCTTGTCACCACGCGTTTTCCACGCGACTCGGCGATGCGTTACGCGGCTGAACCCGATTTCAAGGAATGGGGGCATCGGCTGGAAATTTTCGGGCTCGATCTGCGACACACGCCGAGCGTCGAGGCGTTTTGCGGGCACCTGCTGAAGACGCATTCGCGGTTGGATTTCATTATCAACAATGCGTGCCAGACGGTGCGGCGGCCACCCGATTATTACGAGCACATGATGGAGCGGGAAAACGGGTCGTTGCACGATTTGCCTGAGGACGCGCGCAAACTGCTGGGAGCTTACGAAGGCTTGCGCGGTTATCACATGCTGCCGGAAGGCTCACTCGTAGGACAGGCTTCCAGCCTGTCTCCATCTGGAAAAGAAAAGTTAGAGACAGGCAAGATGCCTGTCCTACCTGGGCTCACGCACGCTGCAGCGCTTTCGCAAGTACCGCTGTTGCCGGAGGAATTGGCCGCGCAGCAGGCGTTGTTTCCGGTCGGCAAGCTCGACCAGGATTTGCAACAGGTGGACTTACGTGAGCACAACTCGTGGCGCATGCTCATGCACGAAGTTCCTGCCGTTGAACTGCTCGAAGTGCAACTCGTGAATGCCATCGCGCCGTTCATTTTGAACGCGCGGCTCAAGCCATTGATGTTGCGCACACCGGAGCGCGATAAGCACATCGTCAACGTCTCGGCGGTGGAGGGGCAGTTCTATCGGAAGTTCAAGACCACGCGGCATCCGCATACGAACATGGCGAAGGCGGCGTTGAACATGATGACGCGCACCTCGGCGGCGGATTATTACGCGGACGGCATTCACATGAACGCGGTGGACACTGGCTGGGTGACGGACGAAGACCCCGTTCAGATTGCCGCGCGCAAGCAGGCCGAGCATCGCTTTCATCCGCCGCTGGATATCGTGGACGGCGCGGCCCGTATCATTGACCCGATCATTGCCGGCTTCAACACCGGCACGCACCTTTGGGGGAAGTTTCTGAAGGACTACAGAGAGACGGATTGGTGATGGAGTGCGCCCGTCCTCGGGCGCAGCAACGCCGTATGCGCTGAGGCCTGGTGAAGTTCTGAAGGTTTCCGTCGGTTCGACATTGCTGTGCCCGGGGACGGGCACACTCCGACTCTGCATTGGTGAGGTTTGCGAGTCAGAAAATCCGTCCACCCAGAAAAGCCTTCCAGGAAACGACGGTGATCCAATGGACCAAGGTTGAGGGCCAAATGGAAGCTGTCTTCATGTAAACCACCGTGCAGCAAATCCCGAGTAACGCTGTCAGCATAAGAAATCCCGGATCCAAGAAAACCTGCCGAGCCGCTGTCTTAAGGAACAGGCCGTTGATCGGATGCCAGAGCACAAATAGGAGCAACACCACTGAGGCTCGCAGGAGTTTGTGTTTGGTTGATAAGGTTTTTCGGGGGTCGGGAAGAAGTAGCGCTCGAAAGAAGAGTTCCTCGGATAGAGACGGAACAAATAGGGCCAGCAAAGAGAACATGAGCAACCGGCCAGGTGAATCGTGAGACAACTCGAAGCGCAGAGCTTCAGTTGCAAGTCCCAAGGGAAGAGCCAGCGCAGCGTAAGCCGCAAACGCCACGATGCAATACAACCAGCCTCGGCTGCCGGGCAATACAAGAATTGATTGGAGAATGCGGCTGAGTGCGTTCTTCGGTGCCGACAGTGGCATGCCATCAGGTTAGCGCATGCCGTTCTTGAGGCGAGCAACTTCCGCCGTTGGGGGAATTGTGGGACGAGTTTGTTGACACAATGATAGCCGGCTTCAATCCCGGCACGCACATCTCGGGGAGATTTTCTGAAGGACTAGAAAGAGACGAAATGGCAATTAGGCATGACCGGCGTCGATTCCTGGACAGATGACCGTCCAGTGTCCTTCAGACCGCACAGGCATTTTCGTGAAACGACCGCGAGTGCGTAGTGAGCGCAGCTTGAGGCTGCATCAGGGTATCAGGAGTAACAGGTTTCCAACCATCTCAACCACTGACATGCTTGCTCCGGTTTCTGCGAGTTGTTTACCAGCAATGCGGCCTTTCTCGGCGTCAACGATTGGCGAATCTTCCGGGAACAGACTGCGCACGCGCAACACTTCGCCAGCGTCCAGCCAGACGCCGTGGCATTTGCTGCAGGTATCCAGTCGGCAGTCCTTCACAGTCACGAGGTCGCATTGCGTGCGACAATCCGGACAGTGAATTGCGCTTTTCTCCATCGACGGTATGTGGCCTAAGTCTTCAACCCCGCGTGCTGAGAGTACGCGATGAAGCAAGCCTCCCGGAATCCATATGCCGCCACAACGCTCGCACGAGTAATAGCGGTAATGCAGCGTATCGTTGCTGGCGAGAATTTCTCGGTCGATGGGGCACGTGCTCATTTAGTTAGTTCGTTTGCGCTGACGGTAGGTCCGAAGCGACACAGGGTCGAGTATGATGCCGCCGCCAGTTTGTAATTCGTTGCTATTGGCAAGTGGCCTCTTATTCCTCAACCCAGGCAGAGAGTATGAAGCACTTTGTGGTACGACCGGCCCTGCGGTCATTTTCCCCAATGGAATTGTGTCCGGCCGGACAGGCGAGAATAGCCCGGCGATTTATCGCCGGGTTCGGAGCGCAGACGGTCAAGTCCCGAAGGGACGGCTGCAGGTTCGATTTGAGTTTATTGTGTGAACACTCAAGCGTCCCTCCGGGACTTGGGGTTCGGGGGCACGAAACCCGGCGATAAATCGCCGGGCTATTGTCGGGCGTCCCGCCGGGACATTTCCGCATGTCCGCCGCTATCAGTCCTGGTTAGCCTTAACGCCAGTCTTGCTGCAAATATCTCCTGTCCTATACTGTCCCGCTGTGGTTGCGGCGAAGAAACAACGCGTGGTTTGTGGCATGAGCGGAGGAGTGGATTCCTCGGCGACGGCGGCGCTTTTGCTGGAACAGGGCTACGACGTGGTGGGCATCACGCTCAAGCTCTGGCCGCAGGATTGCGTGAATCGCGCGGAGGACAAGTGCTGCGGGCCGCAGGCGGTCACGGACGCGCGGTTGGTCTGTCATAAGTTGGGGATTCCTTACTACCTGATTGACGAGGCGGCGGAGTTTCAGAAGCACGTCATTCAATACTTCGCGGACGAATACAAAGCCGGGCGCACGCCGAATCCGTGTGTGATGTGCAACCAGAATTTGAAGTTCGGACGGTTGATTGATCGCGCCGATCAGTTGGGCGCGGACTTTATTGCGACGGGACATTTTGCGCGGGTGGAGCGCCCCCTCACCCCGTCCCTCTCCCCCGACGGGGGAGAGGGTGTCCGAAGGACGGGTGCGGGGGATCGTTATCTCCTCAAGCGCGGGCAGGATTTGCGGAAGGACCAAAGTTATTTTCTGTTCTCACTGCGGCAGGATCAACTGGCGCGGGCGATGTTTCCGCTGGGGGAAAAGACCAAAAGCGACACGCGCGAGGTGGCGCGGCATTGCAATCTCAAGACCGCCGACAAGGAAGAGAGCATGGAGATTTGCTTTGTGCCGGATAATAATTACGGCGGCTTCCTTCAGCAGGCGAACCTGGTGCAGAAGCATCGAGGCGAAATCGTGGACACCCGCGGCGCTGTGCTGGGTCATCACGACGGCATTGAGTTCTACACGATTGGGCAGCGAAAGGGCCTAGGCTTGTCGTCGCCCAAGCCGCTTTACGTGGTTGAACTGGACGCGGAGCAGAACCGTGTCGTGGTGGGCGACGATACGATGTTGGATCGCGATGAGTTTATTGCCGAGCGCTGCAACTGGCATCCGTTTGAGCAATTGAGTGGGCCAATCGAAGTCACCGCAAAGATTCGTTACAATCATCCCGGCACTCCGGCGACAATCGCGCCGCTGGGTGACAATCGCACGAAGGTGAAACTTCACACGCCGCAGCGCGCGATTACCCCAGGCCAGGCAGCGGTGTTTTATCAGGATGATTTGGTTGTCGGCGGTGGTTGGATTACGCGCTGAACTGCTAATCTTCGTAATCTTCGTAACTTGCCAACGCAAACGGGTCGGCTAAGCTCCGGTTGTTCGTTCCCACAACGACGGCCAGATCATCCTTATGAAGGCTACTGTCTTGGTTCCCGCCAAATGGTTTGAAAGCAAATCGTCACCAAAAACAATTCGCGCTCTTGTCTTGTTGATGGCGCTGATCGGGCCGCAGGTTCGCGCGGATGAACAGGCGTTGAAACTGCCGGTCAAAGAGGATTGGTCGGGCATCTCTCGGATCACGAAGGACAACGATTGGTTGGCGGTGCCCGGGTTCATCGGTTATCGCGGCGACAAGCTGGCGGGGAAACCAGGTGTGAGCCCGCAGGAGATCCTGTCCGACGGCTCGTCTACTCCGGTGAGTGTCATTGCGAATCAGAAAAATCCCACGCTTCGGACGGGTGGCGTTGCTGAATTCGATGGCATTGCTAATCCAACTGTTGCGCTTAGAGGTTCGGCGACGGCCAACGCGCCATTCCTGTTGCTCAATCTGGATACGAGAGGAAAGCGGAACATTTCGGTGAGCTACAAGTTGCGCGACCTGGATGCTTCGACCAACAACACTGTAGCGCCAGTGGCTTTGCAGTATCGGACTGGCACCGAAAAGGTGTTTACTGATGTGCCCGCCGCTTTTGCACCGGATGCGAGCATAGCTGCGGGTAGAGCCACGCTGCTCACGCCCATTGCCGTGACCTTGCCTGAGGCTGCCAATGATCAGGCAAAGTTGCAGATTCGTTGGATCACTGCTGACGCCAGCGGCAATGATGAATGGATTGGCATTGATGACATTGTCGTTACGGGTGAGGACGTAACGGTGACGGCAGGATCTCAGAGCAACGAAGGGTCAACCAAATCAGCCAATTAGCGGTGAACGTAAAATTGGCTCAGCGATCGGCAATTTCGTCTTGCAGGTGGCCGGTTCATTGCTAGAGTTCCCGCCTCTTTTCGCCCGGTTTCGGGCGGTTTTTTATTTAACCAGATCAATAAGAACCTGTGAAAGTCTTTAGCGGAACTGCCAATCAAGCGCTGGCTCACTCCATCTGCGATTACATCGGCATCAAGCTCGGCAAGTGCAGCGTCAAGCCGTTCCCCGATGGCGAGACGTTCGTGAAGATCGAGGAGAATGTGCGCGGTGAAGATGTCTTCGTGGTGCAGCCCACGTCGCCGCCGACGAACCATTACTTGATGGAGCTGTTCATCATGATGGATGCGCTCCGACGTTCCAGCGCAGCGCGCATCACGGCGGTGTTGCCGTTTTACGGTTACGCGCGCCAGGATCGCAAAGATCAACCGCGTGTGCCGATTACCGCGAAACTCGTGGCGAACCTGCTGGTTGCGGCTGGGGCGAATCGCATCCTCACCATGGATCTGCACGCGCAACAGATTCAGGGCTTCTTCGACATTCCGGTCGATCATCTGTATGCGGCGCCGGTGATCTATGATTATCTCGAAAAGAAAAAGCTAAACGACCTCGTCGTGGTGAGCCCGGACGTGGGTGGATTGAAGATGGCCTACGCCTACTCGCAGCACTTGGAATCCGGTCTGGCTATCATTTCGAAACGTCGCAAGAGCGCCACGGAGGTTGAGTCCGACACGGTCATTGGTGAAGTTCGCGGGAAAAATGTGCTTTTGGTGGATGACTTGACCGAAACCGCGGGCACGCTGACCAAAGGCTCGGAATTGCTTAAAAAGAAAGGGGCTAAGCGCATTATTGCCTGCGTTTCGCACGCCATTCTGGGCGACACCGGCATCGAAAGATTGCGTAAATCGAGCATTGACGAGCTAATCACAACTGATACAGTCGTCCGCCCTGCAATCCGGGGGGTTAAGATAACCACGCTGTCGGTTGCGGGGTTGTTGGGCGAAGCCATCAAGCGAATCCACAGTAATTCGTCGGTGACCTCGCTGTTTGAATCGAAAGGCGGGCGGACCAGTTGAAGGTCAATTTGGCCGTCCGAAGATAGACTTAGACATGAAATCAGTACCATTGAACGCATTTCTGCGCACGCAAGCTCGTCGCGCCGGAGCCAAGAAACTTCGCGAAGCCGGTCGCATCCCGGCGGTGATCTACGGTCGCCAGACCAAGCCCGAGAGTCTCGAAGTCGTCGCTCGCGAACTCGACGACCTCATTCACCACTCGGTATCCGAAAACATCCTCGTGGACCTGGCGGTGGACAGCGCCAAGCGCCTGGCCCTGGTGCAGGAAGTCCAGCACCATCCGCTCAGCGGCAAGGTGCTGCATGTGGATTTCCACGAAGTTGCGGCCAACGAAAAAGTCACGGTCATGGTGCCGGTGGAAACCACCGGTGAAGCTGTTGGCGTCAAAACGGGCGGCGGCGTTCTGGAACACGTGCTTTTCAAACTCAAGGTTCGCGCTTTGCCCAAGGATTTGCCCGAGCAGATTCTCATCGACGTGACGGCGCTCGAAGTCGGCAAGTCGATTCACATTGGCGAAATCAAGGCCGCTGAAGGCGTGGAAATTCTTGGCAACAAGAACGCGCCCGTCATTTCGGTCGCACTGCCGAAGACCGAAGCTGAGGAGGCTGCGGCCGCCGAAGCCGGTGCGGCCGGCGCCGCCGACGTCGAGATGATCAAAGAGAAGAAGGAAGAAGGCGCCGAAGGCGCCGCTCCGGCCAAGGGCGATGCCAAAGCCGCTCCGGCGAAAGCCGACGCCAAGGCTGCCGCCGCTCCGGCGAAGGACGCCAAGGCTGCCGCTCCGGCCAAGAAATAGTTTACACGGCGGTTCACCCTCGGGTGAACCGCTGTTTCCATCCCGCGCATGGAAGATTTGCATCTCATCGTGGGTTTGGGAAATCCGGGTGCGGATTACGCAAAGACTCGTCACAACGCCGGATTCATGCTGGTCGAGCTGCTGGCATCGCGCTGGCGCGCGGATTGGAACAACGAAAAGAAGTTTCAGTCGAAGATCGCGAAGACGGAGCGGAACGGAAAGCGGTTGGTGTTATGCGAGCCGCAGACGTTCATGAATCTGAGCGGGGAAGCAGTCGGGACGCTGGTGAAGTTTTATCAGTTGCCGTTGAAGCAATTGATCGTGGCGGTGGACGACGCGGATTTGCCGCTCGGAGAAATCCGGGCGCGACCAAGTGGCAGCAGCGGTGGACATCACGGATTGGAGTCCATCGAGCAACATCTGGGTTCGCGAGAGTATGCGCGATTGCGGATCGGGATTGGTCGCAAAGATGCCACGCGCCAAATCACCGGGCACGTCCTGGGACGGTTGAGCAAAGATGAGCTGGCCGTTATGGAAAAAGTTTTGGTCCGTGCAGCTGACCAGGTGGAATGCTGGCTGGCGCACGGATTGCAGAAAGCGATGAGTCAGTTTAACGGCACGGTTGAGCTGTTAAAACGGTTAAATAAGTGATTGGTTAAATGAGTCACCGATTTAACCGGTTTAACCGATTTAACTGAATTTAGAGTTTAACAAGTCAACGAACATGAAACGATACGAAGGTTTGTTCATCCTGAACACGGCAGGCAAGGAAGACGGTATCAAGGATACCCTCGACAAGATTTCCGCCGAGATCGCCGCCGTTGGTGGCAAGGTCGAAACAGTCCAGAAGATGGACCGCAAGTCCTACGCGCGGGTCGCCGACAAGAAGCACACGGCAGGCTTTTACGCGAACATCATTTTCAACGCGGCGCCCGCGGCGATCGCGACGTTGCGGAACAAGTTCTCGCTGAACGAAGAAGTGTTCCGCGTCATCTTCACCAATTCGCCCGAACCCAAACCAGCGAAGTAAACCCCACACCAAAACGGAGGCCCTATGGCCAGCTTCAATAAAGTCATTCTCGTCGGGAATCTTACCCGCGACCCCGAGTTGCGTTACACGCCCAAGGGGACTGCGATCGCCAAGATCGGCGTTGCCGTGAACCGCGTCTGGACCAGCGAGTCCGGCGAAAAGAAGGAGGAAGTGACTTTCATTGACGTCGACGTGTTTGGCCGCACTGCCGAGAACGTGGGCCAATACATGCGCAAGGGCCGGCCGATCCTGATTGAAGGGCGTCTGCGCCTGGATCAATGGGACGACAAACAAACCGGCCAGAAGCGCAGCCGGCTTGGTGTCGTGGCCGAAACCGTTCAATTCCTCGGTAGTGCACAAGGTGGCGGTGGCGGTAACGATGGCGGTGCTCCTGCGCCGGCTCGTCAACGTCCGGCCGCAACTGCGCCGGCTGGCGAACCCGTCGAAGGCGATGGCCCGCCCGAAAGCGATGATGTGCCGTTCTGATTTACACGAGAGTTTGTCTCTCAACTATCAACTCTCAACCATCAACTTTTTATGAAGACCGAAGTCATTCTCACTCACAACATCGTCGGCCTGGGCGGTGAATCCGACCAGGTGAAGGTCGCCGCCGGCTACGCCCGCAATTATCTTTTCCCGCAGCGCCTTGCCATTCCGTTGAGCCAGGGCAACAAGCGCCGCCTCGAATCGCTGCGTCAACGCCGTGCCGAGCGCGAGGCTCATGAGTTCAACACCATGACCGAACTCTCCAAGGGCCTTGGCAAGCTGGTTTGCGTCATCAAGGTCAAGGCCGGTGAGGATGGGAAGATGTTCGGCGCGGTGACGTCCGGCATGATTGCGGACGAATTGAAGCATCAGTTCGACGTGTCGCTGGACAAGCGCAAGATTCATCTCGAGCACCCGATCAAAACGTTGGGCGAATACGAAGTGGAACTTCACCTGCATGCCGAAGTCAAAGGCACGCTCAAGGTCCGCGTCGAAAGCACCACCCCGGTGACCGCTGCTCCGGTTGAAGCACCCGCTCCCGAAGCTCCCAAGACCGAGAAGCGCGGCAAGCGCACTGAAGCCGCTGCCGAAGAGAAGCCCAAAGCCGCCAAAGGCGAGAAAGCGCCCAAGGCCGAGAAGAAGGGCAAGAAAGCGGAGTAATCAGACGCTGAGAATTTCAAAGCCACGGCGCAAGCCGTGGCTTTTTTTATGTTGCACCTCCTGCCCAAAGACTCGAGGTCGAAGCCAGGTAACCGGATTGACTATTGCTATCCAGGTGGTCTACAACGCCGTGACCAAAAACCTATCATCATGATGATGTCGCTGTATCGCTCTTGGAGACCTGCTGCCGCATGCCAGTTTCTGCTTCTCACATTGCTGGCTGGCTGTGGTCGTCCGGTCGTGGAAACCGTACGAAGATTAGAGCCGGTGGTTGCGCCGTTGCCCCAGGCCCATGCGCACAATGATTACGAGCACACCCGTCCACTGCTCGACGCGCTGGACCTGGGTTTCTGCAGCGTAGAGGCAGATGTCTGGTTGGTTGATGGCCAACTGCTCGTGGCGCACGACCGGGAAAAGACAAGTCCACAGCGTACGTTACGAGCGCTGTATCTGGACGTTTTACGCGAGCGAGTTGAACGCAATGGCGGGAGAGTGTACGCCAACGGCCCCACCTGCACGTTGATGATTGATGTGAAATCGGAGGCAGCAGAAACCTATCTGGTGCTGCGGACCATGCTTCGAAGCTATGCCGGCTTTCTGACGACGTTTACGCCGACCAATGTGACCCAGCGGGCATTAACCGTGATTATCTCGGGCAACCGCGCCATCGGGTTGGTGGCCGCTGAACCGTTACGTTACGTAGCGTTGGATGGGCGGCTAACGGATTTGAAGACCAATGCACCCGCTGATTTGTTCCCTTTCATCAGCGACAATTGGCAAAAGCACTTCACCTGGCGGGGTGAGGGCTCGATTTCATCGGCTGAGCAAGACCGCCTGCGGCAATTGGTTCAACAGGCGCACCAACAGGGCCAGCGGATTCGATTCTGGGCTGCGCCCGATTTCCGTTCTGGCTGGCAGGTACTTAAGGAACACGGTGTGGACTTGATCGGTAGTGATGATCTCGCTGGCCTGGCTGCGTTTCTCCGTGACTCCCAACATTGAGCAGTTTGATGCCCACCGTTGGGTTGCGTGAGGTCAGGACCTTCCGAATAACACTCGGTCATCAGTGAGGCGTCCGCGGACCCGCGTCTGACATCTGACCGGTTTTGGGAGGGTGAAAAAACAAGGCCAATGCAATGGCGGCAGCGGTTGCGCAGATCATGGGTACGAGGAACAATCCCTGAAAGTTGGTGACCCCGTCTTGAGTGAACACTTTCTGGCTAAGATAGGGACAGATTGAGTTCGCCAGCAATGCGCCGATTCCGAGAATCATGACGTTGAACAAACCCTGGGCGCTTGCCCGGGCATCCTTGGGGAAGTAGGCATCGACAAAAATGTAAACGGTCGCGAAGAAGAACGCGTAACAAACGCCATGGAGAACCTGCACCAGGATGATGAGTTCCTTGTGCTGCGGGAAGAAGGCGTAAACGGCAAAACGCGCCGCGTGTCCGAGGATGCCGATGATCATCGTGGTTCGCCAACCCAGTTTCTTCAGGGTGACGCCCAGGACGAACATCGTGAGAATTTCCGCCACCTGGCCCACGCTCATGACCGGCATGATCCAGTTGCCGGCAATGCCAACACCGCCCGCTTCCTTCGCGGCGCCAAGGAACGACCCGGTCCAGTTGAAATAGCAGTTGTGGACGAACGAATCCACGAGCGTGACAAGCCAGAGCACGAGAACGAAGGGATGTTTCAGCAGCTTCACCGCTTCAAGCCACGCAAGGCTTTCGCCGGCGCCTTCGCTCTTCTTCTTCGGCGGAGTATGGGGCAGAAGGAAACTGAACCCGGCCAACACAAGTGAGGCGATGCCTGCGACGATGTAAGTGGAACGCGCTCCCGCTTTGGCAGCGTCGCCGGTCAGTGGATTCGCTAAAATCGCGCCAAGCCAGCCGCCGAGTCCTTGCGGATTCGCGGCGTGAACTTTGTCGTAATCCACCAGAATAAATACAAACGGCCATGCGGCGAGAATCCAGCCAATCGTCCCGCCCATGCGAACGATGCCGAACTCCTTTTGCGCGTCTTTCATATTGGCAAAGGCGATGGAATTCGTAATGGAGATCGTCGGCACGTAGAGCAGGCAATGGAGCATCATCAGTCCAAAGAACGGCCAAAATGATTTCGTAAAGGCACAACCCAGAATGGCCAGACCGCCAACGAAGTGGCTGAACGCCAGAAATTTTTCCGCGGCGAAATTGCGATCGGCGAATTGGTTGCTGAAAAACATGCCGACGATCGCGGCGATGGGGAAAGCATTCAGAATCCACGATTGCTCTCCCGGAGTGAAGCCCAGGCTGGGGAGGTAGCCGAAGATCAACGGCAGCCAGGCGCCCCAGATGAAGAATTCCAGCACCATCATCACGAAGAGTTTCAAACGCGGTGAGTTGTTCATAGCGATGCGCGGAGGTTAGAGAACCGGGGCGGGCGCTGCAAGCAACGACCGCAACATGAGCGTGTGAATTTTGTGGGGGGTGCAAAAACAAAGACGCATTCACTCCATAAGAGCGAATGCGTCTGAAGTTGAGGTTGCTTTGCTACGCGACGGCGTTCAGCACCTTGGTCGCCGCGGGTGACTCACTGAACTGTGCTTTGACTTTCGCCACCGCGTTCTCCACGGTCAAGCCGTACTTGCGACGAAGCTCATCTTGCGTGGAAGCGTGCTCGATGAATTGATCCGGCCAGCCGATGCGCACCACCGGCGTCGTGATGCCGCGGTCACCGAACAGTTCCAGCACGGCGGAGCCGTAACCACCCATGAGGACGTGGTCTTCGAGTGTCACCACGACGTCCGCAGCGCGCCCGAAAAATTCATGGGTTCCGCTGTCAATCGGTTTGGTAAAGCGCGGATTGATTACGGCGATGTCGTAGCCTTCGGCAGACAATTGCACCGCGGCCTTGCGTGCGATGGAGTTCATGCTGCCCAGGCCGAACAATGCGACCTTGCGCTTGCCGTTGCTGGCAAAGTTGTGCAGCACTTCCGCTTTGCCGATTTCGAGCAACTTGGGCTGATCCTTGATCGGCACGCCTTCGGCCGCGCCACGTGGATAGCGAATGAACGTGGGATGATTCTGATGTGTAGCCGTGAACATCATGTCCTGCAACTCATCTTCATCCTTGGGTGCCATGGCGATGACGTTCGGGAGACAGCGCAGATACGCAATGTCGAACAAGCCGTGATGCGTCGGGCCGTCGTTGGCCGAAAGCCCGGCGCGATCCATGCAGAAAATCACCGGCAAATCCTGCAAGCAGACGTCGTGATGGATGCAGTCGTAAGCGCGTTGGAGGAACGTGGAATAAATGGCGCAAACCGGATGGTAACCCATGGTCGCCATGCCAGCCGCGAACACGACCGCATGTTCCTCGGCAATGCCGACATCGATGTAACGATCCGGCATCGCTTTTTCCAAATGTTTCAAGCCGGTGCCGCTGGGCATCGCGGCAGTGATGCCGACGAGGTTATTGTTGTTGCGGCAGAGTTTGACCATGGTTTGCCCGAACACGTCCTGGTAATTCGGCGGTGTGCCCGGCTTGGCGGATGGCGTTTCGCCGGTCTTAACATCGTAAGGTCCGAGACCGTGAAATTTCTCCGGTTGCTTGAGTGCCGCTTGAAAGCCTTTGCCCTTCTGCGTGAGGATGTGAATGACGATCGGATGATCGCATGTTTTGGCAAACTCCAACGTGCTGATGAGCAGCGGCAGGTCGTGACCATCAATCGGGCCGAGATAGCGCACGCCCATTTCTTCGAACAGAATTGCACTACCGTACCCGCCACGTCCTTCGGCTTCCATCGAGGGTGCCTTTTTCCGCAAGCTGACTTCAGACAGCGCGCCTTTGAAACCTTCCTCGGCCTTGTGCGCCAGTTTAAGCGCCAGTTCGCCCTTGGGTAGTTTCTTGAGAAAGCCCTGAAAATCCCGCGCGAGTTTGTTGTAGGACGGATTGGTGATGAGCTTGTTGAGGTAATTGTTAATCGCGCCGACGTTTTGCGCGATGCTCCACTCGTTGTCGTTGAGGATGCCGATGAACTTTTTCGTTGTGTGCGAAATATTGTTCAGCGCTTCGAACGAGATGCCGTTCGTTAAGGCCGCATCACCAAAGATGCAAACAACGTTTTCGTCAGTGCCACGCTTGTCACGGGCCGCCGCCATGCCCAGTGCAGCCGACAGCGCCGTGCCGGCATGACCCGCGCCGAAACAGTCGTGCTCACTCTCCGTGCGCAAGGCGAATCCGTTCAAGCCATCCGTCTGGCGAATGGTGTGAAAGCGATCCTTGCGGCCGGTCAGGATTTTGTGGACATACACCTGATGGCTTACGTCCCAGACAAATTTGTCCTTGGGCGTGGAAAAGACGTGGTGCAGGGCGAGGGTGAGTTCCACCACGCCGAGGTTGGGGCCGAGATGGCCTCCGGCTTTAGCAAGCCCGGTGATGAGTTCCTGCCGGATTTCCTCGGCGAGTTTTTCCAGTTGAGGCGCGGTGAGTTTCTTCACGTGCGCCGGACCGTCCACCATGTCCAGGTATCTATTCATAGTTATTCTTCTGACACTTCGACAGTGAGAGGTTTTAACTTTAATTCGCCTGCCGCCGTCTTTTCCAACTGCTGAATCTTCAATTCCGCTTCGGCCAGTTTGTCCTGGCAGACTTTGGCCAGCTTTACGCCTTCTTCGTATTTGGCCAACAAACTTTCCAACGGCAAATCGCCGGATTCCATTCCTTCGACGATGGACTCCAGCTTTTCCAAAGCTTCTTCAAACGGCACGGTCGATTGGGGAGACGCGCCGCTTGCAGTGCTTTTTGAATGATTCGGCACGGCAAAAGATTAGGCCAAAGGCGGGTATGAGTCCAGTTCAGAGTCTAAGCCGTTTTCGTCTTAATCTTAATCATAATCTTTCTCGTGAGCTCTCCTCCAACGACGCGATCAAGCTGAAGAGTAAGATGCCGATTGGCCCAAGACGATTCCCTTGCCGCAAACGCCACCCGTAAACAATTTCTGAAATTTTTTTGTCTTAGACCGAGTTTGTCCGACCCCACCCGCTAGGCTGCATTCAAAAATGAACGACATTATGACCAACACAAACAACGACAGCAGCAGTCAGCTTGAACTCGGCCTCCAGGGTGCGCGACGCGTCACTCGCATTGCTCGGCGCGAGAATCGCATGGCCCGGGCGGCGTGGTGGTTCGGCAAGATGCGCGAAGTGGTGAACGGCGCGGTGGACTGGCAGTCGCTGAATCAACCGCGTCCTGAGCAAATCCTCCTGCCGGGTGCGTATCGTCAGGTGAAGGTTTAACAAACCGGAGTGCCCCCCGTCCTCGGGCGCAGCGGCACGGCGTCCGGTAAAGGTTGTCGCTTCCAGATTGGATATTGCTGTGCCCGAGGACGGGCGCGCTCCAAATCAGGAAGTGCTGATTCAATGGAGGAGTTGCGCGTCGGCTATTGCCCCACGACATCCGCATAGCCGGCGCGCACGAATTTACTCTGCAAGTGATGGATCGAAGACAACTCCCATAAACAGAATGGTCTTTGATTCACCGTGCTCGATCACAAACAGGAAGGGGCGGTCCACAATCATTTGAAAAGGCTTTGGTGGATTCATCTCGATGCCTAAGGCCATTGCTTCCACCATTGTAACCGCAGCCGCCTCGGTGCCTTTTTCGTTTACTTCCACGAATGCTTTTTGGCTCGCCTCGCTGATAAATACCGGTTCACTGCACATGGAAGAAAAATCGGCTGACTTGGCCAGGAATGCTTTCTGAATTCCCAGCGCCTGGAGTGGCTTTTTTAAATCCACACCATACTCAAACTTGAAGCGTGGCAATGCCAACGTGCCCTCACGGTCCTTGAATCCGGGGACGGTCACCCGCCGCCAGTTGTCGCCATTCATGATGGCGAGCAGTTTTTCCGGGCTCGAATCTGCATCCGGCAGAAAAACATACATCCCAAGATTCCAGCCCTGGTAGGGTAGGCGCACGGCCTGATAGCCCGTGCCTTTCCGATAGGAGAAATTCCCACCTTGGAACATCATCGGCAGCTTCTTGCTCTTTCCGCCACGCAAATGAAAATCCCCGTCTTTCGTGTCCTCGACTTTGAAGGGGTTTAGCCAGTCGCCTTTGAAGTAAACCGCGTTCGCCAGGTACAGGCTGGTCATCGGATCAATCGGTCCAGACAACATGCCCGGAATCTTCCCGTGCGTCTTTTCATTCACCCAGGAGTTGATGTGGCCGACGGTCGCCGGGTCGTTGAAATTCAGTGCCTCGACTGTGGCCTGATAAAAATCCTGGTTGCAGGCGATGAAGGCTGGCTTCACCGGGATGCTGCTGCGATACCAGATCGCGTTTGCCGTGTTCAAGACGAAGTTCGTGGTGCCCGCATTGATCACCCGACTTAAAACCCGGTTTGCCTCGTTCTGCGCCGATTGGCTCAGTGCGGGGATGCCAAGCGCCTGGCGCAACTCGGCCTTGGTCTTCCCGCTCGCACCGTTTTCCACCATTTGCAGCACGGTTGAAACGCTGTAAGGCGAGATGAAGATGTTTTTCTCCGGTTGCTCTTTGGCGATTGCCGTCAGCAGCTTGAAAGCAAAGCCCGTGTTGGCGGATGCCAACTTGTCTTGATCTACCGGATTCGCGTGGGTTGAAACGATGGCAGCGCTCATGGCTGCGGCATAAACAAGCGAAAGCCGTAACGAGGAAGATTTCGAGGTTCTATTCATGGCAACGCGAACTGGCTGGCTGTGTTGCCGAGACTCTGACTGCCGGGTTCGTTTGTAAAGCGAAGAAATGAAATCCGCAACGCCGCCTCAGCAGATGCGCTTTTGCAGGGAAGTGAACCCGCTACTCAGCCAGCATCTGCATCACCTTTTTGGCTAGAACCGGATCTTTGCGCATCTGCTCGCGCGCGATATCCCGACCGCGCTGCTTCACATCGTTCTGCAAGGTCGCGAGGTCGCTTTCCTCGTGAGCGACGGCGATCAGACTGATGCTGCCCATTTCGTCTTTCGATTCCTCACCCCAGGTCACGCGCACGGGCGGACTGGAGGAATTGTGCGGGTTGTCAGCAGAGTTGTCCCAGTGAATTTCCCCTTCCAGCTTCGTGCCTTTGGGCAGGGGCACAAAGTCTTTGAAATAATATCGGTCCTGCCACGCAAAGTCCCAATCGTTGATCGATAGCAACGTCTTCACGTCGCCATTCGGCAGCGTCGCAGTCAGCTTCAATCTGGTGGCGATATAATGCGCATGTGCACCAATGCCCACGGCGTCCACCGCTACGGGCAGGGTGTAGGAATCCCGGATGACAAAATCCTTCTGGCCGGCGGGAATATCGAGTCCGGAAAATAACGAATAGTGCGGCGGCAATTGAATGCGAGTAAGCGTGCGCTCCGGCGCTTTCTTCGCGAAGTAAAATCCGATTAATGACTTTTCTGCCTCCGGTTTGCCGGTGGGATGAAAATGATATTGCACCACGAGGTCCGAACCTTTGGGTACGCGCAGGGCCAGTCCATCTGGAAAAAATTGCGGTTGCGCCCCCACCGCCCAGCCGCCGAGCGGAATGGACGCTCCGCCGACGCGCATGCCGCTGAAACCTGGCTCTGATCCCTGTTGCGGTTTCTCGTGAATGCGCCCATTGCCGTCGGCGAAATAGAGGACGTGATGCACGACGGCACGTGCCGAAGGTTTCATGTCAATGGCGGTGACCCATTTGTCCTCGGTTAATCCCAGCGGCACGGCGATGTTGCGATAAATGTCCGGGCCGTCGGCAGGGACGTGATAGGCGGCCGGCATTTCCACGACGAGATCGGGTTCGCCGAGTTGCCACCCGGACGCGAACTTCGGTGGTTCAACCTTTTCAGCAGCGTTTCCTTCGGGCATGCCTTGCTTCACCCACGCTTGAATCAACGCAATCTCGTCAGCTTTGAGTCGCCGTTCATCGCGATACGCGAAAGAAACGGGTTCTGCTTTCCACGGCGGCATGGTTCGGGATTCCGTCACGCGACCAATGGTCTTTGCCTTTCTCGACACATCTGCGTACGACAACAACGAGAACGGTGCGGCCTCACCGGGCCGATGGCACGACGAACAATTCTTGTAGATGATCGGCGCGATGTCTTTGTTGAAGGTCACTGACGTGTCGCTTGCCGCGCCCTGCATGATGCGAGGCATTGCAAGCAGGAGGGCGGGGGCAAGTCGCACGGTCGAACTACGAGCGAAGAAGAGGAAAGATTTCATATTATTGAATCAGGCATCCGACGGCTTTGGTCTCTGGTTTTCGCACTGGCCGTCCGGCAGTGAGGTCATCAAGCGCATCAAGCAAATCATGCTCGGTGGCTGCGGAACGTTTCTTTCCGATCGCGGCAAACAAGTTGTCAATGCGCCCGCGATACAGCACCTGCGCATTCATTCCCAGAATCACCGCTTCGGGAGTAACCGTGGCTTTGGTTAATTTCACCAGGTAATGCTGTGGATCGAGCAGCACCGGCATGCGGAGATTGTATTGACGGGCATGTTCCGTGGCAGCCAGCGGAGACAACTGCAGGTCGGTTTGGACAACGTAGAACGCAAAGTTGGTCCGGCTGGCAAAGATGCGGTTCAATTCGGGCGCGTACGCGTTCGAGATCGGACAATCGTGCCAATAAAAAATCAACACCGACGCCAGCTTGCCTTCCGGATCGAGCGGGCGATGCGAAATGCCGTTCAAATCTTTGAAGGTCAGTTCCGACGGGCGATCACTCCCGGCGAAAGATAGCCCGGCCGCCAGAAAAAGGATGGCGCATGCGAAGCGCATAGAATTCGCCGTCAGTCAGGACTGACGATATGTGATGTATTACGCTACTGAAGTGAATTCGGCCAGCTTGAAAGCGAGAAGCGGCGCGAGC
Source organism: Verrucomicrobiia bacterium (assembly GCA_036274115.1). Lineage (GTDB taxonomy): Bacteria > Verrucomicrobiota > Verrucomicrobiia > Limisphaerales > JADLHS01 > JADLHS01. The sequence continues at coordinate 1,774 of DASUGI010000317.1, read as the reverse complement.
CGATTATTCATAGCCGGCGCGCACGAAGTCCCGAATCACCCGCAGTTCTTCCTCGCCGGCGATCGTGTGCGGCTTGGCAAACTCGTGCCATTCAACATTAAATCCCGTGGCTCGCAGCTCCTCGACCTGCCGTCGCGTGCGACCAAAGGAACAGACCTGGTCGAAGGTACCGTGGGTAAGAAGGAAACGCTGCTGGCGCGCCAGCGGGGGCACATCCTGCAACACCTGCTTCAAATTACAAATCCAACCGCTGATGCCAACGAGCCCGGCGAACTTATGCGGGTAGTGCAAACCCGCTTCCATGGTCATCAAGCATCCTTGAGAGAAACCACCGAGAGTCGTTTGCTCCGTCGGGAAACCCTTTGCGCGTTGAGCATCGAGCAATTCAAAAAGCAACGCCCGACTGCGAATTACTCCCGGCGCGATGTTGTCCGTGTTGAGATCGAACCACGAATAACCGCCGTAATACTCATCGGGTGCGTTGACCAGCAGGTAATTCAACCAGGGCAAACGCGTGGCTTCCGGAAACCACCGGTAGCCCTCGATGCTATCACCGAGGCCATGGAGCATGATCATTAAACGTTTCGAGCCGGGCTCGGCCGCGGGAATCAATTCACTGTGGAGCATCTTGAGTGGACGAACTGGTCGGAGCTTGAAGTGCCTTGAGAATTTCAGGCGTGGGATTGAGGTCTTGAATCTTTTTGTCCGTTGGCGCCCCGGCATTGAGCCACCAATGGATGATGGCCAGCTGGTCTTTGGAGAGTTGCGGTTTGCCATCGGGCGGCATGTGCTCGTCATCGTCCAGGGGCAGGGCGAGTCGTTTGCCCAACAGACTCTCGGTGGCGCCCGCAGGTGCCATCGGCGAACCGGAATCTCCGCCCTTGGTGAAATGCTCGAGCCTGTCCATTCGCAGGCCACCTTTGGATTTCTCCGGACCGTGGCAGCTCACACAGTACTTGGCGAAAATCGGTTCGATAGCCGCGGTATAGACTGGTTGTGCGGAAATATCACCAGTGAAAGGAGGTTTATTGCGAGACAGCGCCGGGGCGGGCCAGGAAAGAAAATCGCTGCCGTGGGTGAGCGACCCACCCAAATGACTGGCAGCGACGAGCAACCCCAGCGTTCCGATCAATCCCCAACGATACAAGCGATACAATCCACTCCAGTGCAACCCCAGTAACAATCCGGTGGCTACTCCGAGGCCGGTACCGAGCCAGCGATGCCAAAAGATGTTGGAGCCTTCGTAGTCGCCGCTGCCGGCCAGCAGCCACCCGGTGACGACGCTGGCGATGGTAATGGGAAATGTCAGCACGAGCACCACGCGACTCGACTCAGTCAGGTGCTGCTTAGGGGAGCGAGTTGCCAGTGCTTCGAAGATGCCGAGCAGGACAAGAAACCCGATCGGCAGATGCACAAACAACGGATGAAATTTTCCAATGAACTCAATCATGCTCCGAACATTGTGTGTAAAGAGGTAGCGAAATTAATCGCGCGGCTCAATTGCAATGTCCGGGAATCTGACGAATCGGCAGGCCGGTGAGTTCCCGAGCAAAAAGAACCTGTTTCGAAACCCCGGGGAGGCAGTCTAACGAGGTGACTGATAATCAATGATTGGGCGCAAGTTTGTCGAAATGACTAAGTCGTGTTTTCAAAATGCTATTTGAGCCAATCCAAGATGGCGCCGAGTTGAACAAAGCTCAGGAAATACAAATCGCGTTTTTCGTAACGCGTGCCGATGCGGCGGTACCGCTTGGCCCGCTGAAAGAAATTCTCG
>DASUGI010000316.1:0-3771 GCA_036274115.1 Verrucomicrobiia bacterium | reverse complement strand
CCCTTTGGCCACGACCTCGCATCCGCCCACGCATTGAACAACGAGCTCACCCGTTACGCGCACGAGTCCCAGGTCTTTCGTATCGACCATTATCTCGGCAAGGAGACCGTTCAGAACATTTTGATGTTCCGGTTCTCGAACTCGATCTTCGAGCGGTTGTGGAATCGCGAGTCGGTCGACCACGTTCAAATCACGGTCAGCGAGAAACATAGTGTCGGCGGGCGTGGCGGTTATTATGAAGAAGCCGGGGCATTGCGGGACATGGTGCAAAATCACATTTTGCAGGTGCTTTCACTCGTCGCCATGGAGCCGCCCGTATCGCTCGAAGCCGAATCGATTCGGGATGAAAAGGTAAAACTTCTTAAATCCATTCGTCCCCTCACGCCGGAGCATGTCAGTCGGCAGGTCGTCCGCGGACAGTATTTTGCAGGTGTGGTGGACGGTCAGCCGCAGAACGGTTATCGGCAGGAGCCGAAGGTGAAGCCGGATTCCAATGTGGAAACTTACGTCGCCTTGAAGCTGTTCATCGATAACTGGCGCTGGAGCGGCGTGCCGTTTTATTTGCGCACGGGCAAATGTCTTCCGCTCGGCGCGAGCGAGGTTCGCATCCAGTTCCGCCCCACGCCGAACGTTCTCTTCGCCGCGGCGCGCGGAAATCAACTCGATCCGAACGCACTCACATTGCGCCTCCAACCCGACGAAGGCATCTACATGCGCTTCAACGGCAAAGTTCCCGGAACTCAGATTGGCGTGCGGCCGGTGCGCATGCACTTCAGTTACAACAGCGAGTTCGGGGCTTACACGCCCGAAGCCTACGAGCGCCTGTTGCTGGAAGCCATCGCGGGCGACGCCACGCTCTTCATCCGACGCGACGAAGTGGAAACCGCCTGGCAAATCGTCGACTCCATTCGTGCGGGCTGGAATGGCAAGCCGCTGTCGAATCGGGAATTCTACGCCGCCGGGACGTGGGGACCGATTGCCGCCGAGGAATTGCTCGCCCAAAGCGGCCATGTGTGGCGCGATCCGCAGCCCATCAAGTAGCCATCATGCCGATGCTGATTCGCCCGTTTGAGCCGGCCGATGAAGCGGCAGTAGTTGCCTTGTGGCAAAGCTGTGACCTGGTGCGGCCCTGGAACGATCCGCATAAAGACATCCGTCGCAAACTGGCTGGCCAGCCGGATTGGTTGCTGGTTGGCGTTATCGAAAATGAGATTGTTGCCACGGTCATGGTGGGCTATGAAGGACATCGTGGTTGGATCAATTACCTCGCCGTCGCGCCGGCGTATCAGCGCAGCGGTTATGGACGGCAAATCATGTCCCAGGCCGAACGCCTGCTGCGTGAGCGCGGCTGCCCGAAAATCAATTTGCAGGTTCGCACCACCAATCCGTCCGCGATCGATTTTTACCAGCGCATCGGATTTAGGATTGATGAAGTGGTCAGCCTCGGCAAACGGCTTGAGCATGACGACCGGCCCGCAGCCTGAAAAGTTATGTCCGAATACAAAGCGACGATCAGTTGGAAACGCACGAGCAATGAGTTCCTGAAAGGTAAATACTCGCGCGAGCACATCTGGACCTTCGATGGCGGGTTCACGATGCCGGCCTCCCCGTCACCCGCCGTTGTGCCCGTGCCGTATTCCAATCCCGCGCACGTTGATCCGGAGGAAGCCTTCGTCGCGTCGCTTTCCAGTTGCCACATGCTGACGTTTCTTTACCTGGCTTCCAAGCAAGGCTTCCAGATCGACAGCTACGAGGACAACGCGGTCGGCACGATGACCAAGAACGAAAAAGGCGTGCCGTGGATGAGTCGAGTCGTACTCAATGCGCGCATCGCCTACAGCGGGGCAAAACTGCCATCACCAGCCGATGAAGAACGCTTGCACCATCTCTCCCACGAGCAGTGCTACATCGCCAACTCGGTTAAGACCGAGATTGTCGTGGCGGGCCAGCACAACCACTGATTTCTGCAGATGGAAACACCTGCACTTGTTCCTTTTGATAGCGCGGATGCTCTGGCCAGCAGCGTCGCCGCGGCTTGGCTGGATGAAATCGCAGCGGCAAATGGGAGCAGGGCGCGGCATTGCGTCGCACTGTCCGGTGGGCGCATTACGTTGAAATTCTTTGCGTTGGTTCTCGAACAGGCCAGGACGCGCGCCGTTTCATTTGGCAATGTCCACTTCTTCTGGGCTGATGAACGTTGCGTTCCGCCTGACGATCCGGAAAGCAATTTCGCCGCTGCCGACAAACACTTCTTTCAACCGCTCGGTGCGGCGGCCAATATCCATCGCATCCGTGGCGAGGACGTCCCGACTGTTGCGGCGACACTGGCTCAAGAGGAAATGTTGCGTATTGTGCCTCGCAATGCCGCAGGCCAGCCTGTGCTCGACTTGATCTTTCTGGGCATGGGCGAAGACGGACATGTGGCATCACTGTTTCCCGGTGAACCGGAATCGTTCGTTGGCGACCAGGCCGTCTATCGGGCCATCAGCAATTCCCCCAAACCGCCGCCAAACCGCGTCACGCTGGGTTATGCCGCGATTGCCGCGGCGCAAAAGGTCTGGGTGCTGGCTTCGGGCGCCGGGAAGGAGACCGCCTTGCGTGAATCACTAAAGCCTGACGGGCAAACTCCGCTCGCACGGGTATTACGCTCAAGCAAGGCGACTGTGTTTACGGATATTACCACGCCCTGGTCTTAGTTAGAGGCTGAGATTCGCAGGTGCTCAATGTTTTTGTCTTCATTTTAATTCCGTAAAACTGAACACTCCCCGCCCATGAGCACCAGTCCAAAGGTCAGCTTGATGATTCCGACGCATAACAACGCCCGCACTGTGGGCGAGACGATCGAGTCGTGCGTGCGCCAGACGTTCAAAGATTTGGAAATCATTATCTATGACGAGGCCAGCAAGGACGCGACGCGGGAGATCATCAACGCCGCTGCGGCCAAAGACCCGCGCATTCGAGTGCTGACCAGCGAGGAGAACTCCGGTCCGCTGATGGCCTGGCGAAAGTTGCTTTATGAAGCGCGCGGAGAGTATTGCACCTGGGTTTGGTCGGACGATTTGATTCTACCGCGTTACGTCGAGGTGTTGCACGGTGTGCTGGAGAAAAACCCGTCGCACCTGCTCGCCGGTTGTAACGCGTATCGCTACTACTATCCAAGCGATCCCAACATCCCCGTGCCTCCGGCAAATCTGGATAAACCGGATCCCAGCTGGCAAATGCTCAATGAGCTATACCCCACCGCTACGATTAAAGGTGACGCGTACGCGCTCGGCATCTTCGCCAAGGTGTATCCCGTGACCCAAATGTGCAGTCTGTTCAAGACCTCGGCGGTGAAGGAAGTGTTCGATAATCAAATCCATATCGCAAATCCGTTTGATTTCGACTACTCCCGGGCCGCCTATGGGAACGACGTGCAGTTCCTGAGCGAACTGGGTCTGCGCTCTGGTGAATTGGTGCAGGTGGGAGATCCGCTGGTCGTGGCGCGCTCAACGCCCACCAGCTTGACCGAACGTCTGATCAAGAAGGACCGCTGGCAATACTGGCTGCAATACACCTGGTCATTTTACAACGGCTGGTCGCGCTGTCGGAAAATGTCGCCGCGCATGGACACGATGATCAACCTCGCGTTGGACCGCGTGCATTTCTGCAATATCCCGTACGCAATGAAGAACCGCCTGTGGCCCAAACATGCCAACCCGTTTCGGGCTGCGCGCGCGCTGTGGTTTATTTTGCGACACGACCGACACTTCAAGAAAGATGCCGGGCCGG
>DASUGI010000315.1:0-31937 GCA_036274115.1 Verrucomicrobiia bacterium | reverse complement strand
GATCTGGATTCTGGCCCTGTTGCTTTGGCCCATCACGTTGTTTGCCGTGCTGGCCGCATGGCGACGTTTGGAAGCCGCACAATTGGAATGTGAGCCAGCGATGACGGGCTTTGCCTTGCTGCGCTGGTTACTGATTCCGGTAGCAAAAGGCGAACTCGCCCTGGCCGCGGTGCTGACGTTCGTCCTCGCGCTGAACAACTTTGCTGTCCCTGCCATCCTGCAAACGAAAGTGCTGCCGGATGAGATGTGGGTGCGGTTTAATACGCAGTTCGACACGGTCGGCGCGCTGAAGCTCAGCGTGCCACTGGTAATTGCACCAGTGTTGCTGCTGGCGTGGGCCTCGCGGCGCGGGGTGAGTTGGCCGCGAGTGCAGGGGACAGTTTCAGCCCGGGTATTTTCCCGGCAACTCGGTTCAACGTGGCGAAACGGCTGCGGCGTGATGGCTATTTTAGTTGGTGCATTGTCAGCCGGTTTGCCCTTGCTGCAAATCGTCACCGCAAAGCGGACCTGGGCGGAACTGGCAGGTGCGGTGGAAGCGAGCAAGAGCACAATTTGGAATTCGGGCTGGTTGGCCTTCCTGGCGGCGACGGCAGTGATCGCTCTTTCGTTGGTAATTTCCTTTCAACGCAGAGTTGCGGAGAACGCGGAGGAAACGCGGAGAAGCATTTTTCCTTTGCGGTTCTCCGCGTCCTCAGCGGCTCTGCGTTTCGCTTCCTGGTCGCTATTTTTTATCCCGGGCGTTTTGCTCGGCATCGCGTTGATCAAGATTTTCAATCGCCCCGTGTTGGTGGCGTTTTATCAGAGCATCGGGATTTGTTTGCTGGCGCTGGTGATTCGCTACTTCGCGCTGGCCTGGACGGCAACTCGGCATGCGGTGGCGAGCATGGATGCCGATTTGATCGACGCCGTGAGACTGGAAGGCGCGTCGTGGTGGCAGACGTTTCGCCTGGCGGTCTGGCCGCAAATTGCGCCGCAGCTGTTCGCGGCGTGGTACGTGGTTTATCTGCTGTGCCTGTGGGAGGTGGAATCCATCGTGTTGGTGCAACCGCCCGGCGGCGAGACGCTGGCGTTAAAGATATTTAATCTGCTGCACTACGGTTATGCGGCGCACGTGAATGCGTTATGTGTGGTGTTGCTGGGTGTGGCGGTGTTGCCCCTGGTTGCCGTGGCTGGGTTCGTGAGAACGCGGCAATTCCTGGCAACGCATCGTGCTAACGAAGTCAGCCGCGCTCTCACGAGCGCAGCCACGGTTGTGGCCCTCGCCACGCTGGTTGGTTGTTCACCCGTGGATTCAACCCACGAAGCTGCGTTGGATAGTCAGATCTTTGAGCGAGCGGTCGTCGTCGGTTCGCGGGGTGTGGGGATTGGGGAATTCAACAAGCCGCGATCATTGACTTGCGACACCAACGGAAATGTGTTCGCGGTGGACATGACCGGGCGCGTGCAGAAGTTTTCGCCGGACGGGCAATTCCTCCTGTCCTGGCAGATGCCACAAACCGATCTGGGCAAGCCAAAAGGCATGGGCCGGGATCATGAAGGCAACATCATCGTGGTGGAACCGCATTATCAGCGAGTGAGTCATTTCACACCCGAGGGAAAACTGGTGACGCATTGGGGCTGCCGCGGAACGAATGCGGGCTGCTTTGTTCTGCCGCGCGCGGTGGCGGTGAACTCGCAGGGGGAAGTGTTGATCCCGGAATACATGGACTCGGAACGCGTGCAGCGGTTCATGGTAGGAGTTGACCAAACAGCGAACATCCAACATCCAACGTCCCACGTCCAAAGCAATCCCCTCACCCCGGCCCTCCCCCCTTCGGGAGGGGCGAGGAAAGATACACAGTGGCCTTACGCAAAACTGGATACGCCACTCACAGCGCGGCCACCTGAGAATGCCGGGTCGGAGACCGGCGCTCCGGCGGGCGAAGCAACGCTGCTTCAGGTCATCGGCCGGGCCGGCACGGGTCCGGGCGAGTTCAATCGTGCGGAGGGCATTTGTGTGGATGCGCAGGACCGCATTTACGTGGCGGATTCCTGCAATCACCGAATTCAGGTTTTTGACGCGACCGGGAAGTTTCTCCGTGAGTTCGGCCATGCCGGAACGAGGCTCGGGGAATTGAGCTACCCCTATGATGTGGCGGTGGATCGTGCTGGAAACATATTCGTTTGCGAGTTTGGAAACAGCCGCATCCAGGTTTTTGACGCGAATTGCCGGCCCATTGAAATCATTGGCGGGGCGGGCGCTGAGCCGGGCAGGTTCAATAATCCGTGGGCAATTGCGCTTGATGGTCACGGAAACCTTTACGTGGCGGACGCGCTGAATCATCGTTTGCAGAAACTCGTGAGGAAAACGGGACCAATAGGACAAACGCGGCGCGGCGAAACCAATGGTTTGTCTCGCGGATCACGCATCACGCACCACGCATCACGCTAATGCACTTTGCCCATCCAATCTATTTGCTGCTGGCGCTGCCGGCGCTGGCGTGGATTTTTTGGCTGGCGTGGAAAACGGACGTGCAGATTGCCGCGTGGCGGCGTTGGACGGCGTTGGTGCTGCGCACGGTCATCTGCTTCGCGCTGGTGTTTGCCATCGCCGGCGTGCAATGGATGCTACCGGTTGAAGGCATGAATGTGTTCTTCGTTCTGGATCGGTCGGACAGCGTGCCGTCGAATCAGCAGGATGCAGCCAAGGCGCTGGTGAACCGGATGGCCGATTTAAAGAAGCGGGATGACAAGGCGGGCGTGATCATTTTCGGCACGGATGCAAGCATTGACCGCATGCCGAACGAAAAGATCGACCTCGAGAAGGTGGAGGCGGTTGTGGACACGCAACGTTCGGATCTCGCTTCGGCCATTCGGCTGGCGACGGCGGCGTTTGCCGAGACGGGTCAGAAGCGCATCGTGCTGATGTCTGACGGCAACGAAAACCTTGGCGATGTCATGGCGGCCGTCGCGGGAGCGAAGGCACAAGGAGCGTCGGTAGATGTCGTGCCGCTGGGCGTGACGCGCGGCAACGATGTGTTTGTGCAGAAAGTGCAAGTGCCAACGAAACTAAAGAAGGGGCAGCCCTTTGAAGCGAAAATCTTCGTCCAGGCAGACAAAGCGCAGAAGGCGTCGGTGCGCTTGTATCGCAACGAGCAATTTCTCGGCGAGCAAACGGTGGAATTGGAGGCGGGCAAGAATCTGTTTTCCTTCCCGCAGACTTTACCGGAGCAGGGATTTTTCAATTACGATGTGCGGGTGGATGCGGTCGGCGATGCGTTGCCACAGAACAATCGGGCGACCGCCTTTGCCAGCGTGAAGGGTGACCCACGGGTGCTGTTGATTTCCGGCGAGCCAGACCAGGATGAGACGCTGGCGGCGGCATTGAGGTCAGCCAAGTTGGACGTGAAGGTGGTTGGCTTGAATGGCCTGCCGAACTCGCTCGCCGAGATGGACAGCTACGATTCAATTTTCATCAGCAACTTGAGTGCGGGCGATCTGGGTCGGGACACGATGTCCTTGTTGGAAGCGGCCGTTCGGGATTTTGGCGTAGGTTTGGTGTGCGTCGGCGGTGAAAACAGCTACGCAGCGGGCGGCTATCGCAATACACCGCTAGAGACAACGCTGCCGGTGAGCATGGAGCTGGACAGCAAAAAGGTTTTGCCGCCGGGCGCGGTGGTGCTGGTGATGCACGGGATGGAGTTTGCGAACGGCAATCAGGTGGCGCGCGATTGCGCGCTGGGTGTGCTCGGAGCGCTCGGGCCAGCGGATGAAATGGGAGTGATTCTGTGGGATGGCGTGGAGCGGTGGGTTTACGAACTGCAAAAGGTCGGCAACAAGAGTGCCGCGGGTAGCGCGATCGCGGGGATGAACCAGGGCGATCTTGGGAGTTTCCAGGGCGTGCTCGAGGAATCGCACAAAGCGCTGAAGGCCTCCAAAGCCAGTCTCAAGCACATCATCGTGTTCAGTGACGGCGATCCCGCTCCGCCGTCGCAGGAGTTGATGAACCAGATCGTGAATGATCGCATTACGGTAAGTACCGTGTTGATTGCGGGCCATGTCGGACCGCAGACGATGGAGTGGATCGCGGACAATGGCCGGGGACGTTTCTACCTCGTCAATAACCCTTCGCAGCTTCCGCAGATTTTCATCAAGGAAACCGCGGTCATTTTGAAGTCGGCGATTTACGAAGAGCCCTTCAAGCCGCAGGTGCGTTCGGCCAGTGAAGTGACACGGGGTATCGGAGGAGCCGATTATCCGCAGTTACTTGGCTATGTGGCGACTTCCCTCAAGCCGCGCGCGGAGACGCCGTTGCTGACGCACAAGGGTGATCCGCTCCTGGCGCACTGGCAGTATGGATTGGGCCGCGCGGTGGCGTTCACCTCAGACGCCAGGGCGAAGTGGGGAAGGAACTGGTTGAATTGGGAGCGCTATCGGCAATTCTGGTCGCAGATTGCGCAGTGGAGTTTACGACGCATTGAAAATGCGGACTTCACCAGTGAGGTCATCGTGGACAAGGGTGAGGGCGTCATCAATGTGGAGGCCCTGGATGAGAAAGGTGATTACCGGAACTTCCTTAATCTGCAGGCAGCCGTGGTGAGTCCCAAGGGTGAACGCATGACAGTGAAGTTGGTCCAAACCGGCCCCGGCCATTACGAAGCGAAGTTCCCCACGAAGGAAGTGGGCGGCTACCTGTTGAACTTGATGCAGGTGGAGCATGGCGAGGCTGTGGCGGGTCAGGTGGTGGGAGCGAGTGTAAACTTCTCGCCGGAATTCGCCGCGGGCGAACCGAACACGAGTTTGTTACGGCGCCTTTCCGAGGTGAGCGGCGGACGATTGCTGGATCCGTCCCGGCCGGGCACGGACAACCCGTTTACGCATGATCGAATCAAAACCAGACGGCCGTTGGACTTGTGGGAATGGTTGCTGAAGCTGGCAGTCATACTGTTCGTGTTCGACGTCGGCGTGCGGCGCATTGACCTGGATCGTGACGAATGGGCGAAGGTAACTTCCACCCTGCGCAAATATCTGTTGTTCTGGAAAGGGTCTCCCCGTCTCGTTGAAACTGAAGAGTCGTTGGCGACGCTGCTGGCGAGGCGCGATCAAGTCCGCGGCGGGAGGACGGCCGCCGGGACCGCGGAAGCGCGTCCCGATTTGTTCAAACCAGAGCAACAGCCCGCGCCGAACGTGATTTTCGGCCCATCCGAAGATAGTACTGCCAGCGCGGCTCCGATAACTTTACCGGAACCCACAAAGCCTGCAGCGGAAGACAAGCCCGGCGGAACCACGAGTCGATTGCTTGAAGCCAAGCGCCGGGCGCAGAAGCGACGGGATGGATAAGTAGAAAAAGAAATTGCCTGTCGTTCGGGTCTTTGGCTTCATTTAGTCATGGCAAGCGCGGCTGATAAGCCGGGTTCATCCCCCTCGGAGCGTCGCCGGATGCACATTTTGTATTCCGGTCGGGTCCAAGGTGTGGGATTTCGCTATGCGGTGAGCACGCTGGCAACCGGTTTTGAGGTCACCGGCACGGTTCGCAATCTGGCAGATGGTCGGGTAGAGTTGACTGCCGAGGGACTGACAAGTGAGCTGGAAGCGTTTCGCGAAGCGATTCACGGAGCGGGGCTGGCAGCGAATATCCGACACGAGGATGCGCAATGGGGCGAGGCCCAGGGCGGGTTCCACGGATTTGCCATTGAGCGATAGGACGAATGAAGTTTGCCATCATAGCTGATATTCATGCCAATCTGGACGCCTTTCAGGTGGTACTGGAGGACTGCAAGAAACAACAGGTGACGCATTATGCGTGCCTGGGCGATGTCGTGGGCTACAACGCCAATCCCAAGGAGTGCCTCGATATCGTTCGCGCGATGAACATGCCCTGCGTGAAGGGCAATCACGACGAATATTGCTCGTCCGAGGAACATCTGGAAGGCTTCAACCCCGCAGCCGCCGAGGCGGTTAACTGGACTCGCAAGCAGTTGACCGAAGATGACCGCTTGTGGCTGCGCGAACTGAAATACACGCGGATGGTCACAAACTTTACCATCGTGCACGCGACTCTCGACGGGCCACAACGCTGGGGCTACGTTTTCGACAAACTCGCCGCGGCCGCCAGTTTCACTTATCAGAACACCTCAGTCTGTTTCTTCGGCCACACGCATGTGCCGGTGGCCTTTATGAAGGACAGCATGGTGCGCGGCGGGACGTACTCGAAATTCAAACTTGAGCCCGGCAAGAAATACTTTGTCAATGTGGGTGCCGTAGGTCAGCCCCGCGACAACAATCCCAAAGCCGCGTACGTGGTTTATGACACCAATGAAGCCACCATTGAGCTTCGCCGGTTGGAATATGATATCGCCGCCGCTCAGAAAAAGATCCTGGCCGCCGGCCTGCCGGAACGATTGGCTGAGCGCCTGGCTTACGGGAGGTAGCTTTCAGCCTGAATCTTGACCTTCTTCCTAATCTTAATCTGATCCGATCTGGAGATTGAGAATAAGATTACGACTAAGATTAAGAGATCATCGGCTTGAAGATTCTCATCCTCAAACCCAGTTCACTCGGTGATGTGGTTCAGGCGTTGCCAGTGCTGCGCCTGCTCAAAACTCACCTGCCCGAAAGCCACATAGACTGGTGGATTGATTCCCGTCTCGCACCCCTGCTCGAAGGCGACCCGGATCTCAATCAGGTGATCCGCTTCGAACGACAACGCTGGGGCTCCCCGGTGCATTGGCCCGAGATGTTCCGCAGCATCGCGGGATTGCGGGCCCGCGAGTACGACTGGGTGATTGACCTGCAATGCCTGATTCGCAGCGGACTGTTTGCCTGGCTCGCCAACGGCAAACTTCTCGCCGGACTCGACGAACCTCGCGAAGGTGCGCGCGGTCTTTACGATATCATCGTCCCGCGCGCCTCGTTCCACACTCACGCCGTGGATTGGTATCTGGCCGTGCTGCCGCACCTTGGCGTGCCCGGGCACCGCAATTTTGTCTGGTTGCCGGAGCGGCCTCAAGTCGCAGCAAACCTCAGTGCCAGATGGAATCCCGCTCCCGGGTGCTGGATTGCCTTGCAACCGGGTGCTCGTTGGACCAACAAGCGTTGGCCCGGGGAGCATTTCGCCGATTTGGCGCGCCAGCTTGCCGCTGATTACGCGAGTGTGCAGTTTGCGGTTTTTGGCGGCAAGGATGAGCGGGCACTGGCCGAAGCCATCTGTAGCGCGGTGCCGGATCGTTGTTTGAACCTCGCGGGACAAACTTCCTTGCCGGAAATGGTCGAATGGCTGCGCCGCTGCGACTTGATGGTCACGAACGATACCGGCCCAATGCACGTGGCCGCGGCGCTGGGCAAGCCGGTCATTGGTGTATTCGGGCCCACGGAGCCTCGGCGCACCGGTCCCTACGGCCAGCTCAAAAATGTCATTCAACACGACTTGCCCTGCGTGCCTTGCTTTAAATCCCGTTGTGCGTGGCATAACCAGATGGAATGCCTTCGGGCCATTGCTCCTTCAGAAGTGGTGAAATTGGCGCGCCGGGAACTGGAAAGGGCCGTGAATATCCAGCGCTAAGGGCGCGTCAGTGTTGCGGTTGTGCAACTCCCCGGGTCGGTAAAACCCTCCGCGTGCTGGTTTTGTGGCTTGCTTGATTCTCAGGTCAACCTAAAGTGGGCTGGATGAAAACTCTTTCATTAGTGCTGGCATTGCTGAGTGCCACGATTTCGCCCCTGTTCGCGCAGGTGAAGGTCGAGATCGCATTCGAACAGGAGCATTTTCTTGTGGGTGAGAAAGTGTTTGTGCCGGTGCGCATCACGAATCGCTCCGGCCAGCCCCTCAAGTTCGGGGCGGAGCCGGACTGGTTGACGTTTTCGGTTGAGTCACGCGACGGGTTCGTGGTGGTAAAACACGGAGACGCCCCGGTGCTCAGTGAGTTCACGCTGGAATCCGGCCAGGTGGCGACGCGCCGGGTGGAACTCACTCCCTATTTCGAACTTAATCGAATCGGGCGCTACCGGGTGACCGCCGTCGTCCGACTGAATCAATGGGAAACTCAGATTACGTCCAAACCGGGTGCGTTCGACGTCATTAATGGCGCAAAAATCTGGACGCAGGATTTTGGCGTGCCTTCACCGGGAGGCGAAACTCCGCGCCCGCCGGAAGTGCGCCGCTATACGTTGGAGCAGGCCAACTATCTTCGTTCGCAACTTCGGCTCTACCTCAGACTGACGGAGGAGGCCAACGGTCGCATCCTCAAAGTGTTTCCACTGGGACCGATGGTCTCCTTTGGCATGCCCGAGCGGCAGATTGACAAACAAAGCCGGCTTCATGTGTTCTTTCAAAACGGAGCTCGCTCGTTCAACTATCTCGTGGTAACTCCGGAAGGCGAGATCGTCACGCGCCAAACCTACGAATATGCCTCCAATTCACGCCCGCGATTGCAGTTAAATGAAGAAGGGAGCGTGGTAGTGGCCGGGGGCACGCGAAAGATTACTTCTTCAGATATTCCGGAGCCGAAGCCCATTGCAACCAATGTCTCAGCGCCCAATCCCTGATTTCCGAGCACACCTGCTGAAGGGACTGGTCGTCATATGCCTGGGTTTCTGCTTTCAGGCAGGCGCGGTAAACGTCGTCGTGCAACTCAGGAACGGCGACCGCATCACGGGAGAGCTCATCACGCAGGAAACCAACCATGTGGTCATTTCGACGCGATGGGCCAGCTCACTGGTGTTGCCAATTGCTGAGATTGGTGGCATCCGTACTGCCGAAGGCACGGCACTCTATACGGTGCCGCCGGCCACAAACGCGCCCTCCGCACCGGCACCAGCCCAGGTGGCCGCCGCCAAGCCAAAGCCAGCGGCACCTCAAGCTCCGGCCAAAAAGAAACATCTGATTACGACGGCAAATCTCGGCCTTGATTTGCTCTCCGGCAACAAGGACCGACAGGTCTACTACGCGCGAATCAAGAGCACCTACGCCCGTCCTTACGAAAGCAATCCCAAGCAATTTTTCCGGACCACCGCTGAGTATATTGCGAACTATGGCGAAACCGATGGCGCTACCTCAGCCAACAACATGCTGGGGACCCTGCAAACGGATTTTGACTTCAACACTCACAACTACTTCTACAACGCCGGCAACGTAGGCTATGACGAGATTCGCAAGATCGACCTTGCATACGGAGTTGGGCCGGGTGTCGGCCGCCACCTCTGGAGGAAACCCACCTTTGCCCTCGACGTGGAATCGGGAGTTAACTACCAGGTGCAGCAGCGCAGCGTGGGGGAAAGTCCCGAGAGCGCTTACTTGCGCCTGGCGGATAATCTCACGTGGAAGCTGGCGGACCGCTTAACGTTCGGAAAGAAACTCGAGTTTCAGCTCAACTTCGACGACGCGAGTCAGTTTCGCGTCCGACTGGATTCAAACCTCAGCTATCGCCTCTGGAACACGCTTTCGATCAACCTGACGCTGATTGACTCGTATGATACGAATCCCGCGCCGGGAGTGGACCAGAATGAACTTCAACTCCGTTCGTCGCTTGGGTTCACGTTCTAATCGCCGCTTACTTCAATTCATCCATCGAGCTCACCTTCGCCTGCATGTTTCTCACAATGGGCAGGGCACGCTGAAGGGCGCTTTGCTCGGTCTGGCCCAGAAACGAGGTCATGGTTAAACGTACGGCCGCGATCGGGTCGCCGTTGCGATCACGCAGCGGTTGGACAACCGACACCGTGTCCTTGCCCTTGCCGTAGAAAATCGTGCCACTCGTGATCGCCGTTTTTTCCGGGTGACCGCCCGCTTCGCCCAGGTCTTTATCCTCTTTGCTGCCGACAATGCGGGGCTCACCTTTGTCGTCCAGCAGATAAACCTTCAGCCCGACCAGGCGCGGATATTTCGCCAGCGTGTCCCGGACCAATACTTGGGCCGGTGATTCGCGTGGCGTGTAGGTGATCCTGGTATCAGTGAAATGGCTCACCGAATCGGACTTGGTCCAGAAGCCGATTTTCCCCGCGCGAAAACTCGTGTTGTTAAGGTCGGGCGCCGTGCCTTCCCACGGTACTGGATTGCCATTAAGCCACGCGCGAATTTTATTGCCCTGACACTCAATCTTCAGCTCATGCCAAACTCCCTTCGGCACGGACACGGCCGGACCAATGGGATTGCCTCGCTGGCCATTCACCACGCTATAGAAGCGCACGTTGCTGCCCAGCCCGCTGGCCCGGATGACATAGAAGTTTTTTTCGTCCTGCCACCGGAACACCATCCCGGCCATCTGCTCGGAAACGCCTTCAACCAGTTTGAACTTCGTTGTAAGGGTGAAGTCATCGAAGGTCTCCTTTGTATAAACCAGCATCGGGAAGCGCTCATCCGTGATGTCCATGCTGGTTTGGGCCAGCACCGCCCGGCGCGAAACGGATGGGGCTTTGTCGGTCAGAGAAGTGAAGGCGGAGGGCATCTCGTCCATCACAATTTTCCAAACGCCTGGGGCACCGTGCCCGGCCAGAACATTGGTAAAGCCTTCCGGGATCTTGTCGGAGGCAGAATTGCCGAAGTCAAAGGCCAATTCCGCTCCACGCACCGACGCACCTAGCACTAAAAGCAACGCGCAAATACGACTGAACATGCTCGCAGGCTGACAAAGAAAAAGCCGGGCGACAAGTAAATGCCGGCCGGCCAATAAGCATTTGCGAATCAAGCCTTCCAGATCATGTCCGCCACCGTTTTGCCCGCAGGAATGAACGGAATGACGTGTTCGCTGTAAGGCACGACCACATCCAGGACGTAAGGTTCGTCGGCGTCCAACATGCGTTGGATGGCGGCACGCAGGTCTTTCTTGTACATCACGCGTTCGCATTTCACATTGAAGGAATTGCAGACACGGACGTAGTCGGGATAGATCTGCGCGCGGTCATCCGGGTTGCCCAGGTAGGTGTGCCCGCGGTTGCCGTCGTAAAAATTATCCTCCCATTGCACCACCATGCCGAGATGCTGGTTGTTCAGAATGATGGCTTTGGCGGCGATTTTCTCGACGTGCGCCGTGGCGAGTTCCTGGATGTTCATGAGGAACGACCCGTCACCGTCAATATCAATCACCTGCTGGTCCGGGTGGGCGACCTTCACGCCGAGCGCGGCGGGAAAACCGTAACCCATCGAGCCGAGCCCGAGGCTGCTGACAAACTGCCGCGGGTATTTGTATTGATACCATTGCGCCGCCCACATCTGGTGCTGCCCCACACCGGTCGTGATGTAGGCTTCACCCTTGGTGAGTTCATAAAGTGTCTCTACGACCATCTGCTGGATGATGCACTGATCTTCCTGGCCTTTGAGGTGGTCCTTCATGTGATCGCTGGTGGCGATCTCAGCCGTGATCCCGTAGGCAAACGGCGCTTTCTTCTTCCACTCGTCAATCTGCTCCAGCCACGCGGTGTGCTTCTTGTTCAACGGACGCTGGGCCAGCATCGCATTGAGGCGCGTCAACGCGTCCTTGATGTCGCCAACCACCGGCAGATGCGCCTTGCGATTCTTGTTCAACTCCGCCGCGTCAATGTCCACGTGCACAATCGTGCCACTCTTGCAGAATTCCTCGAACTTGCCCGTCACGCGGTCGTCAAAACGCACCCCGAACGCGAGCAACAAATCCGCGCCATTCTTCAACTTCACCATGGGATCATTGAACGTTTTGCGCTTCTCGTACTCGCCGTTGACGGCCCAGTTGGCCACGGCCGAACCGTGCATGCCCAGCCAGCGCAAGGACAGCGGATGCGTCTCGGGAAATCCGCCCAGGCCCATCAGCGTGGTCGTCACCGGAATGTTCGTGGCTTCGGCAAATTTCTTGAGCTCCGCCGCCGCGCCGCTGGTAATAATGCCACCGCCGCAATAAAGCACCGGGCGTTCGGCCTTTTCGATCAGACCCATGATCTCATTCAACGCGAGATCGTCGGCCTTGAGGTCGGGTTGATTGTAGCCGCGCAAACCTTTCTTGACCTGCTCCAGTGTTGGCCACACGGGCTGGGCTTTGGCCTGTTGAACATCCTTCGGGAAATCAATGACCACGGGACCGGGGCGGCCCGATTGCGCGATGTAAAACGCTTCCTTCACGATGCGCGGAATGTCGTTGATGTTCGTGACGAGATAGCTGTGCTTCACGATGGGCAACGTGACGCCAATCATGTCCGTTTCCTGAAACGCGCCCCGGCCAATCATCGCCTGGGTAACCTGGCCTGTAATCGCGACCAGCGGACAGGAATCCATGTAAGCATCGGCGATGGCCGTGACGAGATTCGTGGCGCCTGGACCGCTCGTGCCCATGCACACGCCGGCCTTGCCCGTCACGCGCGCATAACCTTCCGCCGCAAACGAACCGCCCTGTTCATGCCGCGGCAGAATGGTGCGAATCTTCGACTTGGTGAGCGACTGATGAATCTCCATGCTCGCCCCGCCGGGATACGCAAAAATGACTTCCACGCCCTCGCGTTCGAGCGCCTCAACAAAGATGTCTCGACCAAACATGGCCTGGCCGACCTCCTTGCGCTTCGCTGCAGTTTTCGACGGTTTCGCTTTCGCGGTTTCGGTTGTCTTACTCATACTTTCTTTTGGTTATGGCCGGCCCGGCGTGTGGACAACAAAAAACCCACAGCCGTTTCCAGCCGTGGGTTCTTGTTAAATTCACTTCAGTTTCGACAAGAACCAACGGCGCCGCCGGCTACCAGAGCGACTACCAGAGTTACTTGTCGAATCAGACCAAACATTGCGGTTGCAGGATAGCAAGGCGAGGGCCACCGTCAAGCCTCGTTCCCGGACCCCAAGCCGTTTTAGTGGCCGCTAATGCAATCCATTCAACTACTTGGTCGCCAGGGCATTCACCGCATTTACCAGTTCCTGAGTCTGATAGGGCTTCGCCAGGAAGGCATCGGGCTTTTGCGGGGAATCGCGATACACCATGGCGTCCACCGTGCCGCTGACCAGGAGCACCTTCTGATGCGGGTTGATTTTGCGGCAGTCGCGGATCAAATCCATGCCGTTCATCTGGTGCATGGCGAAGTCCGTGATCAGCAACACCGGCAGGGGCTGAGACAACGAGTATTCACGTAACGCCGTCAGGGGATCCCGAAAAGTTCGGACCCGAAATCCCAACGGCTCAACGATCATCGTCGCCAATTCCAGCAACATGGGTTCGTCATCCACAACGAACACCAGGGGCCGGACGACATCGGGATGACCGTTCTGCTGCAAAGGCATCTGACTCATCGCGCTACTAAATAAATTCAACACCGCCATCGCATCGCTGGCAAGCTTTCAAACCGCGCTATCCGAGATCCGTTGGGTCAATGTCTACCGTCAACGTGACGTCTTCCGGCAAACTCAGCTTCGCCGTGATCGCCGCAAGCTCACGACTCAACCGGCTCATCGCCCGCGTTCGCAACATGAGTTGATAACGATAAAACGTTTCTACCCGCAACAAGGGCGCCGGCGCGGGCCCGGCGACGATCAAATCCCGGAGCGGCGAGGTTATTGAGTTGCTCTCCGCAGCAGCGGTGACGGATGGCGCCACCTGATCAAACAACGAGGCGGTCTCCGCTCCTTTTCCCCCTTGCTCCTTTTCGCTCCTGCCGGTTTGCACTCTTTCCAGTTCCTGCCGGACATGTTCCGCGGAGAATTTTACCTTTTCCTCGTTGCGCCCCTTCAACGTCAACAACGCCACCCGTGCGACGGGAGGATATTTCAATTGTTCCCGAAATTCCATCTCCTGTTCGTAGAAACCGGGAAAATCATGTCGGCGGGCGTATTGGATGGCCGGATGAAACGGCGTAAACGCCTGCACAAATACTTCGCCTTCCACATCGCCGCGCCCGGCACGTCCCGACACCTGGGTGAGCAATTGAAACGTTCGCTCGCCGGCTCGAAAATCCGGCTGATGCAGCGCCATGTCTGCGAAGATGATGCCCACGAGCGTCACGTTCGGGAAATGCAGTCCCTTGGCGATCATCTGCGTACCAATGAGAATATCGATTTTGCCCGAGCGAAAATCACCCAGCACGCGCCGATAATCCTCCTTGCGCTTCATCACATCGGCATCCATGCGCTTGACCCGGGCGTGAGGAAACAATTTCCCGAGCACATCCTCGACCTTCTGCGTTCCCAGGCCCGAGTAACGAATCTGCGCGTTACGGCATTTTTCGTTCGGACACACGGCAGGGACGGATTCACAATGCCCGCAGAGATGGCAACGCAGCTTCTGCTCGGGGCGATGGTAGGTGAGTGACAGACTGCAATTCGGACAATTCGCCACGTAACCGCATTGCGGGCATTCGAGCGCGGTGGAATAACCCCGCCGATTCAAGAACAGAATCGTCTGCTCGCCGCGCTCGAGCCGTTGCGTGATGGCCTCCTTGAGTTGATTCGAAAAAATCGGCGGTCCCTTTCCGGCACGCGCCGCCTGGCGCAAATCCACAACGCGGACGTGAGGCATCTTCTGATCGTCGACCCGTTCCGGCAACTCGAGCAAGGTGTATTTGCCCTTCTGGCAATTGTAATAACTCTCCAACGAAGGGGTCGCTGAACCCAGAACGACCACCGCCTGCTCCATTTGACCGCGCACGATGGCGACATCGCGGGCATGATAGCGCGGCGCTTCCTCCTGCTTGTAAGTGTGCTCATGCTCCTCATCCACAATGATCAGGCCCAGAGGTTCAACGGGCGCAAAAATCGCCGAGCGCGCGCCGATGACAATCCGCGCGCGGCCCTGCCGAATCTTGTGCCATTCATCATGGCGTTCTCCCGCGGAGAGGTGCGAGTGCAGGACGGCGACGAGCGTCTGCAATTGGCCCGAACTGAAGCGCGCCTTGAAGCGTTCGACCGTCTGCGGCGTAAGCGAAATCTCCGGCACGAGCACGATCGCGCCCTTGCCCTGTTCCAACGCCTGCGCAATGGCTTGAAGGTAAACCTCCGTTTTGCCTGACCCGGTAACCCCGTGCAGTAGAAACGTGGACGAAGCCTTTCCATCCTCCCGCTTTCGTCCTGCATTCGCGTCCCGGCTGATCGCCTCTTTGATGCTCGCCAATGCCTTTTCCTGACTCGCGTTCAATGCTAACGGCAACGTCGGGAGAATATGTTCCCGGGCATAAGGATCGCGTTCGGAGATCTCTGACGTAATGGTGACCAGGCCGCGATCCTCCAGTTTGCGCACCGTCGCCGCCGTCGTTTCCGCAAGCTCCAGCAGTTCACTCAACAGGATCTCGCGCCGCTCCTCGACGATGTTCCAGACCTCAAGTTGGCGCTTCGGCAGTTTGGGGAATTCCCCGCTGGCCGGTAGCGCGCGAACCAGCAACCGTTCGCGCCAACCCGCTTCCTCTTTGCGAACGACTTCCGGCAGGACCGATTTCAACGCAATCTCCGGCGCGCAGCAGTAGTAATCCGCAATCCAGTTCGCCAGTTTGATTACCTTCGGCGTGACCAGCGTTTGCGCGCCGATAATCCTGATGATGGGTTTGAGTCGGACCCGTGCGGATTCCTCGGCGACGGCGGTAACGACTCCCAGCACTTTGCGCGCGCCGAACGGCACTTGCACGCGGCTACCCACGTCCACTTTGCCGGCCAACTCCGCCGGAATGAGGTAATCAAACTCCTTGCGAAGAGCGATTTCGAGGCAGACACGCGCAATCATGTGCCGCGAGATTTCAGCGTTGGCGGTCCGGAGTCAAGCGACGGGATTCAATCACGCGTGATGGCGCGCATTTCAGTTTCCAGTTCCGCCCGCAAGGCTTCGCGTTCCGCATCGCTGGCTTCGCGCGGGACTCGCAGAACGCGCCCCGTGATGACTTCGCACCGCGCGAACGGCAGTGGGATTTGAAAGCGATCCCAACTTTTCAATTGAATCTTCCAATTGAGATGATACGAGGCCGGCACAATGGCCAGGCCGGTGAGTTGCGCGGTCGAAACCACCCCCTCCTGCACGGTATAACAGGGCCCGCGCGGACCATCCGGTGTGATGGCGAGATCGTAGCCGTTTTCACCCCAGGAAACCAGCTCGCGCAACGCCTGCGGCCCGCGGCGCGACGAGGATCCCCGCGCCACCTCAATGTTGAAAAGTTCGAGAATGTGCGCCAGCAGTCCGCCATCCCGGCTGGCACTGACCAGTGCGACCACCGAACGACCCGGATCGTGCGCCCGCAGGTAACGCTGATACAATGGCACGCACAACGCGAGTCGGTTGTGCCACAACGCAAAAATGATCTTCTCTGTCGGCGCGCCTGAAAAAAATCCGGAACGATCGTCCAGCCGAAAGCGAATCGTGGCGCTCACAACCCGGATCAGCAACCAAATCAATCGTGCCGCAAGCCGCTGATACCACTTGGCCTGGTGCGGCACTACCACTCCGGATTTTCTCGTTCGAGCCGGCATCGGCGACTGCGCGGTTTCAGCTTTTGGCCCTGGTCCGGTGGTCTCCATCTCACGCGCCTTTCTTGAGCGAGGCGCGCACTAATTGCTCGACGCTTGCGTCCGGACCCAGCACAGCCTGTACGCCCCGCACGGTGTCGTGAGCTTCCACCTGCTTGAAACCCAAGGCCATCAACGCGAGCACGGCGTCATTAATCTTTTGATCCGACGCCGAAAGCGAACGCGCGGCACTGGACGCTTCCCACGCTCCCGCCGCACCAATTTTGTCGCGTAACTCGACCACGATGCGTTCGGCGGTCTTCTTGCCGACGCCCGAAATCTGCGACAACGATTTCACGTCGCCATTGGCAACCGCCCCACGAAAGGCGACCGGGTTCATTCCACTCAGAATGTTCAACGCGGTCTTTGGGCCGATGCCACTGACGTTATTGACCAGCAGCCGAAACAAGTCCCGTTCGGCCACACTCGCAAAACCGTAGAGCGTGTGGGCATCCTCGCGAACGACGAGTTGCGTGAGCAGCTTCACCTCATTGCCCGGCTGCGGGAGTTTATCGAATGACGAAAGCGGAATCAGCACTTCGTAACCCACACCCTGCACGTCCACGATGGCCTGGGTGGGCAACGCTTCTACCAGTTTGCCGTTGAGAAAGGTGATCATGCCACTATGCGGACCGGCGAAACTTCATATCCTTTTCGGGGCGGTCAGACGGTAACGTCCTTGCTCCTGAGCGTGCGCCAGTGCCAGGGCGAGTGCATCCGCCGCATCTGCTTGCGGCGGTTCCGTCAGTTGCAACATCCGCTGCACCATCTTCGCGACGGCCAGCTTTTGCGCGGCGCCATAGCCTACAATGGCCTGCTTCACTTTGCGCGGCGCGATTTCATAGATCTCCAGGCCAGCTTCGGCAATCGCCGCCAATGCCGCGCCCCGCGCTTCCCCCATGACAATCGCCGTTTGCAAATTCTGCGCGTAAAACAAGCCTTCAACCGCACAGACGGTTGGTCGATATTTCCGGAGCACTTCCCGTAGGGATTGAGAAATATTGGCGAGACAACGCGAGTGCGGCCAGCTGGCAGAACAGGAAATCGTTCCATGCGCCAGCGCGCGCGACTGGGTCTTGTTGCACTCAATCACCCCAAAACCAGTGCCCCGCAACGAAGGGTCCAGGCCAAGAATAACCGCGCAACCGGAACTGTTGCGCACTGGCACAGGTTCAGTCACTGGCGAAGCGGCCCGCGGTTTGCGACCGCTGACTCGCGCTGTCATTTGCTGGAATTGCTGGAGCGTAATGCCCACGCACGCCACTGTGCCAACGATGGCGCGGTTACAAAAGGAGAAAACGGAGTACGCGTGTCATGGCACGAGCCGCGCGCCGTAGAACCGGCGGGCAAAAGGCGGGGCGGTCATATCCACGTGATCGAAGGACCCGCTCGAGATGGTGTTGGTGACCAATGGAGTCCAATTCACAAAATTTGTCGTGGCATCGATCGCCCAACGATTCCCGTTGGCACCGCTGGTTCGCAGCAACGCCCAACCCTGGGTCGTGCGCCCCAGAAACTGCATTTGCGCCGGTGCTACCGGGGTCACCGTCAGGGCTTCCGCGGTGATGCGGTAATTGTCGAACAACATGTAATTGTCCCCGGGTGCATCCGCGTCGTACACCAGCCACACCGCATCAATGTCTCCGAGACTGAGTTGTAAACCGGTTGTGGTGATGGGTTGGTTGGTGGCAATTAGCGCATTTCCGAGCGTTGCGCTCCAGCGGTTGGACGCGAAGTTCATTGTGACGGTTAACAAATAATTGCTCGCGTTGTAGAAAGGGACGTCGGTCAGAATCAATTCATTGGGCCCGCTGAGCTCGTAATTCACGTATAACTCGTAGTTGTCGAACTCAATGGAAAAGAGGCGATTGCTCTGCATATTGTAAACGCTCCAGCGAAAGTAATCGTAATTGGTATTGGTGAGCGACGAATCCACAACTCTCATCTGAACTGAAAACGTCACGATGGGCAGCCCGGCGGCCACCGGGTTGAAGTCGATGGGACGCAGGACGTATAAACTGTCATCGCCTGCTTGAGGGGGAGTGAATCCCACGTACGCCTGGTGTTTCTGGCCAGCGAAGAAGTTCGAGACAATGCCATTGCCGCCGGAGCCGTACTTGATCCACGAATTCTGGCCCGCCAAATCCAGCGCGGTGCTGTAATTCGTATCAAAGTTGGTAAAGAAAATATTCGTAGGTGCGGCGGCTCCCGTTCCCGCAACAGCGACAAAGGCCACGACGCAAACTACAGTGAAGCAATGCCGGAGGGACGGCCGAGATTTCATAGACGAGAGTTCAATTGCTTACCGACGCGGACGGCCCTGCGACGAACCGGCGGACGAATTTGCCGGAGCACTCGGGCGCGATTGAGCGGGTGCCGGGCGGGACTCAACCCGGGTGGCGCTGGGCGATGCCGACGGCTGCGGAGCCGACGGCTGCGAACGGACGGAATGGTTTTGGGCCGGGGCCGGCATCGTTGGTCGAGCATTGTAGCTTGGCTGCGGTGTTGGCCGCGGGCTGGGCGTAGTCGCCGGTCTGGCTGGTGCTGCCGGTGCTGCCGAATGGTTTTGGCTCGCACCGCGAAACGCCGGGCGGCCTGGCCCATTGTCATTCTGCGCGAGGTTTCCCTGAGCTGGTGAACTGTCCGCAACAGTAGGAGTGCTCACCGGGGCGGGCTGCGAATTGCGCGAAGACACATCAGCCCGTGGCGGCGACGCAGGTGCCGGGTCTGGCGCGGGCTGCCGCGATGGCGTGCTCCACACGGAGTAATCGCGACCGCCGGAGCGATTGTTACTTCCATTGCCAATCACGACGATAGAGCTTCGCTGCGCCGGGGCCGACGGACGAGCGGCGGTCTGGCGGGAAGGTTGAATGACCCGAGGCTCGGATGCTCTATTATCGATTAACGTTCGCTGGTTGACCTCAGCAATCCGGGCGGCCGGCGGTTCAGTTGGGCGAGCCATGATCGGCGATCTCGATGGCGGACGAGCCGCTTGATTTTCCACTTCTTGATCGGCGCGATTTTCCCGATTTTCCCGATTTTCCCGACGAGGCGCGGCTGGGACCGGAGGTTTCGCTTCAACTCTCGATCCATCGACCCGCGACACGGGGGCACTCGGCCGCACCGCCGGCCGCACCGGGGCCGCCACTTGGTCCCGTTGAGGTCTTGCGTCCGGGCGCTCGGTCATTGAAGGCGCCGTCGTTGAAGGCGACAAAGTCGAGATCGCCGGAGCAACGGGACGTTGCGGAACTGAAAGGGCCGTCTCCGCGGTTCTCGAGGTGACTGCTTGTCGGCGTGCAGGCGCTGCGCCAGCAATG
Organism: Verrucomicrobiia bacterium; assembly: GCA_036274115.1. Lineage (GTDB taxonomy): Bacteria > Verrucomicrobiota > Verrucomicrobiia > Limisphaerales > JADLHS01 > JADLHS01. The sequence continues at coordinate 12,221 of DASUGI010000315.1, read as the reverse complement.
TCAGTTTGGGTTGACGCGAACTGCGGCCGGTTGACGGTCAAGGTGCGCCCGTCGCGCTCAATTCGTTCGGCGCGTCGGCTGCGCCCGGCCTGCTCATTGATGCTCACCCGGCGCACCTCGGTGCGCGAGAAATCCCGAACGCGGTCCGGAGCAAGGCCACGATTGAAGGCTCTACCCTTTCCGCCGCCTTCCCAGTGGTTGTAAGGCCTGGACTTGTTGTAAACATGGATTGCGGTGCTGGCGGGCAGGCAATACTGATACGGGCGCGGCGAACAGAATGAACCCCACGGGACAAATGCATAGGAGCTGTAGCCCAAACCAAACCCGAAGCTCGCGCCCACAGACCCGCTCGTATAGACAAGGCCGAAGCCGGGGCGGTAATAACAATTCGGCGGGATCGGTGCCCAGCCGCAGTAATCGCTCGTATAGCGCCAGCTCACCCAGGACGGCGCCCACACGGTATCCGGCCACCAGCACCACCCAAAACGAGCATCGTTAAACCAGCGACCATAATGGAAGGTCGTTGCTCCCCATGTGTAATCCGAAAGCCAATACCAACCGCAATCCGAATAAACCCAGCGCCCGCGATCCACATAGGGGCGCCAGCCGGGGTTGCAAATGGCAGCAGTCGGCCGCCAGCAGCTTCCGTAGCCCGGCACGTAAACCCACGTGCCATACGGTGAAAGCGTGTCGTAAAAATAATTATCCGAAGCGTAAACCGGCTCGGCTTCAAGCGGGGGCGGTTCGACATAGGAAGGCGCCGCCGCCGTTTCCGGCTCGGATTGTTCGGGCTGCGGCAACTGGGCCATCTGATTGGACGCGGCGTAGGCCTGCCAGGCATTGGCCCGCAACTCCCGCAAGGCCTTGTCGTGCTCCATCATCGCGGTGATGACATTCCCGTCCACTCCCAAATCGTTGAGGTACACAATCTCGTCCGCTCCGAGGGCGAAATAGCCCGTCGTGTTTGTGATGAAAGTATACAACACGGATTGATCCACTCCGGATTGAACGATTTTGACCGCTTCGGACAGTACCGGGGACAGGTGCAAATTGGTCGGCGGGGTTTGCTCGACGGTGGCTTCACCGAGGAGAACTGCGTTTGTTTGAGAGGCCATCGCTCCGTTGGTCTGCACAACAGCCGGTGCGTTCGTGCCGGCGAGATCAGTCATCGCTTCTGTGCCAGCAACTGCAGCGTTGGTCGTAGCTTGGGTCGCCGCTGCGTCATCGCTACGCTCCGCAGTGACAATATCGGCACTGGCAGAAGCAACGAGGGGATTCGCACTCGCACTACTTGCATTTTGCCGGGAGCCACTGCTCAGGAACAGCAGCGCAACAAGTGAAAAGCCAAGCGCGAGATAACTGACAAGGCATTTCTTCATAACACAACTTTTCCAGGACGCATCAAACGGCCTACAGAAGATAAGACTGTCTGGCCGGATGCGCTATTCATGCTTTGAGTGATGGCGACTCCTTGTGGCGTTAATGGTACCCCCACCCCGAATTGAACGGGGATCCGCGGTTTAGGAAACCGCTGCTCTATCCATTTGAGCTATGGGGGCAATAGGCACTCAATCTCAACTATACCCAACAAAATCAAGCCTTCCGGCTGTGTGTGCTGAGGCTAGTGGAAAGTGCAGGTGCGTGCAAGCGGATGCAGGTTTTTGCCCAGATTTGGGCAAAGTTTGGGCAAAGTTAAAACGTGCCACTTTGGAAGGTTGCAACAGGCGGTGAGTGTTGAACGTTGTGTGACACTCTTACAAGATGCTCGCCCGTGAAGTTCCTAAACGACCATAGGTTTGCCGACGAGCCTACGATGACGAATCTGCTGAAAGTTCCAAAGATGCGTGACCATCTAGCCAAGCGACTTCCGGCATTGGCAAAGATGTTCCCAGCACTGACAGAAGTGGGCTGACAGAGCGAGCGCCTAATCGTAGCAGCGGGAAACAATCACTTTGGAGTTGTTGGGTAAGACGCTACATCTTTCAACGCTTTATCCGGTCGCAATCGTTTGAACTCACTGTGGCGCAGGTGCCGATCAGGCGTCCATTCGTTCATCGCAACCTCCACGACCACCTTGGGTTTCACCCACACCATCTTCTGCATTCGTTCGCGATCCAGCCTGTGCATACCCTTCTTCTCAGGAACGTTTACAAACGGACAGTCCTCAGTCCGCAAGTTCTTGATCGCTTCAAACACTCGCCGCCGAGCGTTTGGGACAAAACTCATCAACCAGATGCTTATAGTGAGTAGGCCGAACAGACGTTTGACTTAGCAAGAACCGGTCTAACCTAGAATCATTAGTGATCGGTCGCACTCGGGTATTTGGCGTTATACATACTTTCTACAACTTCAAAAGTCTTTTGCCGTTCGTCGGGGAAACTGTGGAAGAAACCGTTTTTGAATGAGCCAGTCGCCAATAATCTGTCCGTTGTCCCGTCGAGGAATTGGATTTTGAGCGATTCAAGATACATCTTCATATCCCAGTTTTGTCGGGCCACGTAGATTACATAAAAAGAAACATCCTTAGGTTTACTTGGAAGGTTCCCCACTGTTACGGTCACGCCGCGTTCTGTGAGGGCTTCTCGAATGTACATGCCAATGTCCCAGTTCGCTTCTGAAGACATAACCAAGTAAGCAGTTTTGTATGATTCCAACGGAGCGCTGGTGTGGCGTTTACCTTTCTCAACTGTTGAACAGCCGCAGGTGGAAACGGCAAGCACCGCAAAGAGAAATGCTCTGATATTCATAGCCCTCTGTTCCCACAAGTAATGATCGTCGTTTTGGCCTTTATAGATAGGCAACAGTCAGGTGGTGTTTTGCAAGGCAAAATTGGTTACGCAAACGGGAACCACGCCGACGTTCGCCCTCCCCGTGTTCATGGTCAATCTGGAATCTGTGATGTGTCCTCGTAAGGCTCTCCATCATCGCCCTGCACGTGTGCGCCAAGCGCTTTGGCAATCTGAAGCATCTTTGCGACTATCGCCTTGTCCGGATTCTTCGTGTAGATGTCGCCCTGAAACCAATCAAACCAAGGGTCTGGATACTTCGATTTGCCCAGCCACCGGACGAAATATTTGCCGCCCTCGGGAAAGTGCCGAAGCTCAGGATCACTCTGAACGTAAGTCATCCACTCGTCGGCTGTGATCTCGTGCCCCTCGTTAGCCGCGTAGAACTCCGCTCGTGTGATGTGCAGATCGTAACCCATCGCGTGATGATGCCTGACACCCCGTGTTCAGCCAAGCCGGACCATTGATTCAACCTTCTTCGCTGCGCTATTCATGCTTGATCGGATTCATCTGGAAATACTCAGCAATCGACCAGGCGAGCGTCTCGCCCGCAGTTCGAGGCCAGCAACCGATGCAAGCTGACGCTGCCAATCCCGCGCTGAGCGAATACTGGACAAATGCAAAAGGGTTATGGTGTTCGTCCGCAGTGTAATCAAATACTACAAAGCCGACTGAATCATCCACGGTGAAAAGGACGCGTACTTCACTTCTCGTGGATTGAATCCGGCGTCCTCTAACTCCAGATACTCCCCGGCGCGGTTAAGCGTCACAGGTCACCTGATCCCAATCCTGTTCGCCGTCCATCCACTCGAAAGCGTAGCGCCGCTCGCGCAACACTCCGAGATTTAGATCACTCGGTAAACTCTCCCCCCGGCGTTGCGCGGCGAGCGCATAACACCACAAATTGTAGCTGCGGTCATCTTCAGCGAGCAATGCGCCGGGAGAGCGCAACACACACTTCGCAACGAAAGGCCGTATGTCGTCACCAAGTGCCGGAATAATCTCGTCCGCGAGTCTACTCGTATCGCAGTAGTGCGTGGGGAGGCCAAGGGACTCGACTTGGCCAACCATCCAGAGTAGCGCCCACTGAGCCTCCGCCTTCCACTGTACCTGAATGCGTTCGGATTCTCCGTGCGATGAACTGCTGATGAAAGCTCGTTCTTTGGGTGTGACCTCACTCCAAATCTCCTGCCCTTGAAACCACTCGATGATGGGCAGTGCATCGACCTCGTAGGCAACTGCCACAACCCCCTGCAAGATGACTGCGCGAATTGCAATCTCACGCGCAGTGCGGGCGTAGAGCTTTGAATAGTCAGGGACCGGTAGAAGGTCCGAGTCGGTCGCTACCTTCAGCGTTTCGGCCCACATTTTTGTGGCACTCATGCGTGGTTGTGACACCTACCGACCGGCCCGGCTGGCGCTACGCGTATAGCGGCGGTGTCTCGCTTCATTGTTAACCTGCAATTTCGACGTGCTGGAACTGTAATTCTGAATCTGTGGAGACGGCAATCCAATGTCCGGCGAACAAATTACCGTCTGCATACCACAACTGAACTTCACCCTCGGGATGAATCGTTACCGATGAGAGGGCGATTCGGCGCATGAACTCGTTTGCATCAATCTTCTCGCCTTCGCTCCACTGATCGTTGTAGAGCGCGAGCTTCTCGCGGGCGGCGGCGCGGCGAAGTTCGGCTTCTCGTGACTGCACACGAGGAAAAGTCTGACGCGCCCGTTGTATGGCGGCATAGGGATCAACGCCCTCCACCGAGATAGACAACTCCACTCGATGCCCCGGCGAGAACTCCACCTGACCAAGATACCATCGAAGGTTTACGTCATACTTTAGACTCCCGAATAACTCGTCTTTGATTAGCTCACTCATGTTGCTGTCTCACTTAGCCGGTCGCCCGCTGCTTTCCGAACGCCCGAACAGTTTGGGAAAAACACCCGCCAACATCAGAACGAGGACTATGGCCAGTAAGAATCCGGCCAGCCAAGCTCTCGCCTGAAGAATCAGCAAATAAGTGTGCTCTGAAAGGGATGTTTGATGATGCGCTTTGATGTAACTCACGACTGCCCATCCGACCATGCCTGCCGAAAGCAATGTCAGTTCGCGGGCAAAACCGACCACCATTTCGCGGGTTAAAACCACCCACCCTTTGAGGCGAGAAGTCGCCCCGGAAGTCTGCTGGCAGCAGACAGACTGGGGCGATGAATCAACTCGAAGTGAATCAACAGAATGCGATAATCGCCCTGCATCGGCAGGGCTGGTCCAAGCGTAAAATCGCCCGCGAACTGGGGGTGGATCGCTCGGCGGTGCGCCGTTATCTGGCTGCGTCCGCCGATTCAAAACCACCCACCCACCCGCGAACCGGCCCGGAAGCAGCAGTTTCAACATCGGCGCTCCCGCAAACCGGCGCGCCAACCCCGCCGCGGCCAAAACCACCCACCGACCCGCGAACCGGCGGTTTGGCTCTGGGCGGGCCGCACAGTTTGTGCGCGCCGTTCAAGGAAGTCATTGCGGCGGCGCTCCAGGCGGGGCTTTCGTTCCAGCGCATTTATCAGGACCTGGTGGCGGCGCATCAATTTAGCGGCAGCTATGATTCGGTCTGGCGGTTTGCCCGGCGGCTGGCAGCGGCGCAGGCGTTGCCCTTTCGCCGGCTGGAAGTCGCGCCGGGGGCGGAGTTGCAGGTGGATTTCGGTCAGGGCGCGTGGGTGGTGGAGCAAACCGGCAAACGCAAACGGACGCATTTGTTCCGGGCAGTGCTGGGACATTCACGCAAGGGTTACAGCGAGGCGGTGTGGCGGCAGACGACCGAAACGTTCATCCGCTGTTTGGAAAATGCGTTTCGCTTTTTGGGCGGCGTGCCCCAAACCACGGTGATTGACAACTTGCGCGCGGCGGTGACGCGGGCCGATTGGTTTGATCCCGAGCTCAACCCCAAGCTGGCGGAGTTTGCCCGCCATTACGGCACGGTGATTTTGCCCTGCAAGCCGGCCACGCCGCGCCACAAGGGCAAGGTGGAAGCCGGCGTCAAATACGGCCAGAACAACGCGCTCAAAGGCCGCCAGTTCGCCAGTTTGACCGCGCAGAACCAGTTTTTGGCCCAGTGGGAAAGCAGCGTGGCCGACCAACGCATCCACGGCACCACCAAGCAGCAGGTCAAAAAGATCTTCCTCGAAGTCGAGCGGCCCAAACTGCTGCCGCTGCCCGCCGGGTTGTTCCCGGTGTTTGAAGAAGCCCCGCGCACCGTCCATCAAGACGGCTACATCGAGTTGCAAAAGGCCTATTACTCGGTGCCGCCCGAATACGTCGGCCGCCAGGTCTGGGCGCGTTGGGAAAGCCGCCTGGTGCGCATCTTCAACCAACGCCGCGAACAAATCGCGCTGCACACCCGACACGAACCGGGCAACTTCGCCACCGATCAGGCGCACATTCACGCCCACAAGCGCGTGCTGATCGAGCGCGGGGCCGACTGGCTCCTGGACCGCGCCCGGCTCCTCGGCCCGTACTGCGGCACCTGGGCCGAGCAAATGTTCAAAACGCGCGGCCCGCAAACCCTCCGCGTCCTGCACGGCCTGCTGGCGTTGGCCGAAAAACATCCGGTCGCGCAACTGGAAGTGGCCTGCCGCCAGGCGGTGGAACATGGCGCGTGGCGCTTGCGCGATCTGCGCACCCTGCTGGACCGCGCGCCGGTCCAGCAGTTGAGCTTCCTGGAAAAGCATCCGCTCATCCGCGACCTGGAGGCCTACGGCTCAATCGTGCCCGTCTTATTTGAAACCGGATTTGCTCATCGTGGACGACATGGGGTTGAAAGCGCTGCCCAAACACTCCGGCGAATATCTGTTGGAAGTGGTGATGCGCCGTTACGAAAACCGCTCCACCATCATGACCAGCAACCGCCCGCTGGAAGAATGGGGCAAGTTGCTGGGCGACGTACCCACCGCCGGCGCGATCCTGGATCGGTTTTTGCATCACGCCCAAGTCATCGCCATCACCGGCAAGAGCTACCGCGTCAAAGACGTGACCGCCGAAGGGGAAAACAAAAAGACCCGGAAGACAACCGAGCCTTCGCCCGCAACCGGCAGAGCCGAGACAGAATGAAGTCAGAGGCAGCCGCGTGCCCCTGACAAAGGCCGGCTGCTACCAGGCTCAACCGGTCTCGGCTCTGCCGGTTGCTTGCTGGCCGCGAAGCGAAAGGGCTTGATCGGAGAGCGCCAAATGTTATGAAAACCAAGTCTCAGGGGGTGGGTGGTTTTGGACCCGCGAAAAGTGGGTGGTTTTAACCCGCGAAATGACAAAAGCAAGAGGTAAGCGTGTCTGACCCAGCGTGGCAACAGGCTCACCGGTTTGCTGAACGCAAACCAAAGCGCGAACACTGCACCGACGACTAAGCCAATTGGAAGTGCTGCATTGAATGTAGTCATGGCGAATACGGCTCATCTCAGTATGAGCCGTGACGATTGCAACGGCGACGCTCCAGCCCGGCTGGCCGCATCGCGTGGTTAATTGATGCACACATATTCACGCAACGGGCGGACAGCTATTTTTGATCGGGCACAAGCATCAAGCACCTTTGCAATTACTGCATCTGTAGCATTTAGAATGCAAGCATCCGGCGGAACTTCAGGAAAGCGCGATGCCTCTCCCGGCATGAGGTCCTTGAGTTCATTATAGCGGGCATCATCCGTTCGGACAAAACCCCGCAGCACCTGATTGGGACTAACCCACACCCATTCAGGATTCTTTTTCGTTCCCAATGGAGCACTATGAACTGGATACCCGTGAGCGTAGGTATCGGGAGGCTCGAACCTAACTCTAAGAGCAGCCGACAACGCGGCAACAATGTTGTGGATGTCTGATACGCCTTCCACAACGTAGTCCCCGCCCAAATCGAGTTTTAGCTCCCCGAGGTAATCTTTGAAAGAAGCCGCAACCGGTGTTTCATGGTCGCACTCGATGTCAACATACGTGACCGCCGGAGCATCCTTGCAATGGCGATAATCCAAACAAAGGTGCCAATGCCCGTCGCCGTCGAATGGCACTAACCCAGTCAGTGGGAATCCGACAAATTCTTGGCACTCGCTCCAGTCGAAATTCTCAAGCGATGGAAACCGTGGCCCAATACCAGCAATTGTATCGTGAACCCTGTCGGGAAGTGAATATCGGATGTAGCCGCCGTTCTGTTGGCGCAGCAAATTCAAGTAATCAGCCGGAAGCTTGTGGCCGATTTTTGCTTCCGCTGCGGCAACGGCTGCATCAGTTAGGGGTGGCTGAACGTACGGCAAGTAGGCCGGAACTTTCCAAATGTTTTCTGGAGTAGCAGCTCGACCATGTGAATGCTGGGGCGATACACAGTTCATAATAACATTAAGCTTCCGTCTGGATGATGGCCGCTCCATCCGCATGGCCAGTAACCCTGCTCGAACCAAGGCATGAGGTCGCGAAAAAATGTCACTCTCGGAACAAGATCATCAACGAGGCACTCGAATAGAGCATAACGAATCGTGCGTTCTGGAAAATCGAGCAACTCGTATGCGTAACTATCCGTGCTTTTGTAGTTGCCGGGGTAACGATGCAGCAGGACATCGAGAACTGCATCTGCCTGTGACGTGCTCCACGGCTCTCTGAACGCTCGCTGCAAGGCATATTGTTCGGACAACCGGCATGACTCGATGATCTGCCGATCAATGCGTAACTCAGCATCACCCATCGCGCCGTTCCAAGGGTCGACGGGCTGGTCGAGCAAAAATTCCAACGTGACTCTCGTTAGCCCACTGTCATCTGGGCGCGGCGTCTCAATACGAGTGAACCAAGGAAATGAGTCCAACCGACGCGTGAACTCGTCTATCAGCTTTGTGTTCGGGCCAAATAGTGAAGCAGACATAGTAATTGCCGAAAGCCAGTGACAACACGTGGATGGAATCCGGAAGACGTTCGCTGCACCAATTGCTTAGGCAACATCATATCAACTCAATATCTCTTTGCCACAATGTGGGCAACCGCAATCTAAATGCTCAATCGCGTTTGCGAGCGCACGGTGTCCCTTCAAAGCTGAGGCGCTTGCTAAAAGGTGGCGTGTCTCATCAGCGTCATGAGTGCAGACCAAAGTCGCGCCGAGTAACGCGAGAGCTTCACGCAATGCGTGATGATAGCACTCCATAAGATATGGCTGTAGACGAAAACTCTCGCCGCTATCAAAACACTCACTCTGGGCGACGTAGCCTATGAAAAAGACATGCTCAAACCGCTGTTCAGGCGAAAGCTTCTGTGCAATCTCGATGATGTATGGTGCCGCAGCATACGCTGCTGACCACGCTGTGCCTTCTGAGCACAGTACTGGCCACAAATCCTGAAAGGCAACCAAGTCGTCCGGCTGCTGAAGAAGTTGCTCAAGACGTTTCGGCACGAAATCCGCCTTGCCGTTTCGAGACATCAACTCTCCCCATCGTGCGTCGTTGAGTGGCAATCGTGTCATAGCTGGGTCGCTTCAATATGTTTTATCCGGGTAACCGATCAATGGTGGCGGATACCATTCTCTCAAAAAGGCTGCGATGCTGCGCCCACCATCGTCGCTCCGCCTTGCGACACTCAGGGCAATACATGACAGGTGCTCGTCCTTTGATTGATGCTGACCCTATTTGGGGACTGCCAAAAAGCACGTAGCAACGTCCGTGTGGAAATTGTTCTTGAGCTTGAAAGTAGCCGTTGCCACGTACGCGACTGTCGTGAATTCTTCCAGCAAACCCTTCAACGAGGTCACGACCGTGCAACTCGCATTGTTTCCTATCCGACATGATTGAAGCTAACGACGACGCAAGCTCGGCCACGCTGGATCAGTGGCGCAGCCCACGAACGGAGACATATTCGTCATACACAATTCCAAAGGTGAACACTCTGGTTAGTCTCGCCAGCCCGACGTGACAACCGCACTAAATCATCAAGGACAGGTCTAATGTCCTCCGGACTACAACTCAATTCCTCAGTCGCTGCCCATGCTGACGTGACTGAAGTGATCCGGTCTGGTGACAGTAACGCCAAATCCGAAGCCATCGCAGCAGGCAGCCGGTGAATGAGTCGCTCTCCCCCATCAATCGCCAGTAGGCACGGGAACTCATCCATCGAAGCCACGTCCCACTCGACGCCTCGCATGATCGCCCACAACATAGAAAGCTCCAAAGGAGTGATGCCCTTGTACTCGGCGCGTTCGGTGAAGGCTTCTGGTGCAGCGTCATACTTAACCGCGTCGTCGTTTCGCGAAATGTAGATGTCGGCAAGAACGCTCATAATCGGCTAACTGTTGTTATAGGTCCGGCTGAACGCATCAAAGCTGACAGGCAAATTCCTATCAAGGTTTATCGGTGCTTCACCCGCCAAAAATGGCAACCCCGACCATTGGTTCATAGAAACCCATGATGCCGTTATGGCAGTCCAAGCAAACAAAGCCTCTCTCCTGCCCGTCATGACTTCCACGGTGTGAATGTTCGATTACACAGTTTGGAAAAGCGAACGACCGACGAACAGCGACAGTATCAATGAAGCAATCGAAATACACCCATTCTCGGCAATTCTTCGACCACGCCTGTCCGCGATATGTCTCGCGAATCCCACGAGCAATGATCGCCTGCTCAAGTGCTCTGAGATGTTCACAAGTCATGGTTAACTCACTCGCGGCTTCCATTTGCTCTCCCGGCGCACATAAATCGTCTTGGTGAGTAGGTGGTCACCAGTAGGCTGCACTCGCTCGATTACGCGCTGCAACTCTGCGATACCGTCTGCTGACGAACTGTCACAGAAAGCCAACATGTCGCGAGCCGGAATCACAGCAGCATACTCGCCCGTGACAAACTGCCGGAACTCATTGTCCCATAAATCATCGAGCAAGATAGTGCTCGCCTCAAAGTCCCCTCGCATCAGGAATGCAAAGATGCCCTGATATAGCTGCACGCGTGCCTTTCGCTGAGCGACAAGCGCCCGGAGGTTGTCGAGTCCAATACGATGCAAATCGTCTCGGTCGATGCCGTCCAAGGGTAAATGACATTCTTGAACGTATTCATAGTGCTCGCCGCAATCGACCACATAGCAGATGCACAAGTCATCGGAATAACGCCGGACAACCGGAGTTGCTTCTGGAGGTAACTCGATTACACGCCCGTCGCCCTCGGGGTTCGACGCCTTGACGTATGCAATCGCTCGGTCAGTAAACTTTTTCTTTTTGCGCCACAACATGGGCTTTATCGAGTGGCTTAAAAATTAGCGACTCACGGTCGAAACACTAACTCCATCCACCGCACTTCTCCATCGCGGTGACAACCATCTGAACCGCTTCATCTGCCGACCGCGCCTCTCCACGAACATAGGCGTTCGGCCAAGGAGACTGATGCTCGGGCATCAAATACTCGACGTAATAGTTCCTCTCGTCCGACGCTGAGATAATTACAAACCACGGCGAGGTATAGGTGTCCTCGGAAAGCAAACAAAGCCGGTAGAGCGAAGTCAACCCGTAGACGTTTTTCTCATTTGGCAATGCTCTCAGGCGTGCAATCCAGTCAAGCATGGCCTCCCCACTTTTGCGTGTGACCGGCTCAAGAGAAGCTGCTGCTTCGCCATAAAAATCTTCCAATGTGGCGTTCTTTTGGTCTTTGCAACGGGTGATGCGCATTGTGGGTACCTCTCTGTCATGGGACAAAATAATCTGCAAGGGTGCGACCCGTACATGTTGAAGGATGGAAAGTGGTGCAGAAGACCCAATCCCGGACTTCCTGATCGTCAATCATGATGCGCGGCTTGGGTAAGAACGCGGTAAAACAGTCCGCGATACCAAGCTCTGTGGCGGTCTGCCGACAATAGTCCGCTCCCCCGGCACTCCAAAGATAAAGCTCCGCACCGTCAGCTTTGAGCCGTCGCACGTGCTCGATTACTCCAACAATGGGGATGCGAGTACTGCCGACTGAGCGAACGAGCGTGTCGTCAACATCAACGTAAACAATCATGGCGTGGTAGGTTTTCTTTAAGCCCAAGGTAAAAAAGTGCCTTGGTCTAATTCTGGGCTATAGGGGCGGCTCGGGGACAAGGTTACCCATGCTCACGAGCTTCCGCCAGCCGATTGAACACCCAAACACTCCTTTGCATTCACAATCAATTCACAAACCGGTGTTAACAACTGCGCAATACGCGGCTTTACACGTTTTCCATGCCCCCTTAAAGTCGCGTCCATGGGAACGGAATACGACACCACCGAATTTGTTGACACCGATTTTCAGCCGCACAAATCGCCTTACGGCTCAACCACCGCCGGGGCGAGCAATCCATTTCGTGCCCCCTCCCGCGAAGAGGTGGATTCCAAAGTCTCCGAAGCGCAACAAAAGCTCGCCGAACTGAAGCGGGCCCAGGAGGAACTCGAACGCGAACGCGCCGCGCTGGAGGAAGTGCGC
>DASUGI010000314.1:0-6879 GCA_036274115.1 Verrucomicrobiia bacterium | reverse complement strand
AACTCGGCTCGTACCAGCGGTAGCCGTAGTAGTAGTGGCCGGACTTCAGGTCCACCATCTTGCTGGAAAAACGGTAGGTGTTGGGCGTGCCCAGGAAACCCAAGGTCTCCGAACTGCTGATCAGGTTGCCATACGGATCGTAACGGTAGCGCGCGGCCAATCCCTGGTTGGATGCCACCAGATAGGTCACGTTTCCATTTCCATCGGCATGATAATAATTATGCGTGCTCCAGTTACCCGAACTGTAGCCATGACTGCGTGCCAGTAGTCCGCCAATGCCGCCTGCGCCTTCCAACGAACCACTCAGGTCTGTGCCCCGTGTGTAGCTTACCGTTGGCACATTGTTGTTGGCATTCCGTTCCTGGATCACTCGCCAGTCATCGTAGATGTATTGCGTGATACTGTTCGTGCCCCACGGATGACCTCCGCCACCTTCGCTCTCCAGGAACTCCTCTCCGCCAAACAAGTCTGTCTGCGGCGGCTCTTGGGGGATCATCATCACTTGTAACTCCACGCGCAGTCGCAACCGGCCCTTTCCATCGTAATAATACAAGGTCTGCCAGAAGGGGTAATTGGTGCCGTAAACGACGATGTTGCTCCGCACCAGACTCAAGCGATTCTCGTCGTCGTAGGCCAACTGCAATAGGCCGCCTTTGCTCGACACCAGATTCCCGTTGCCGTCATACGTGCCCACTCCCCCGGGCGTGCTATTGGTGAGTTGATTCAAACCATCCACGCTGAACGTGTTCAAGGTTGCGTTGTTAGTTCGGTAATTAAGATTCCAAGCAGTGTCGTAAGTGTAACCGCGATCTTCGCTCGCCGTGGCGCTGTCCGCGACCTTCAACTGACCAATGGCATCGTAGGTGTAGTCGTAAGTGCTGCCCGAGTTGAAACTCTGCTGCGTCCGTTGGCTGGCTGAGTTGTAAGTGTATTGATGAGAGTTGAGGGTTGAGTGACTGCTGTTCTTCAACGTGGTGCTCAACAGCCGAGCATTCACGCCATACACATTTGTAACGTAAGAACTGTTCGGGAGAGATAGTTTTTGAGTCAGGCGCGACGCCTGACCTACGAACGTGTAGCCAAACGCTCCAGCGGGCGAGGTCACGCTGGCCAGGCGCTTGGCAGTGTCGTAGCCGAAGGCGTTGGTCCAGACGCCGGTGGGTTGTTGCAAGTCCAGGTTCACACGTAAACGGTTGTTGTAGGTATTCGTCACGGTGTCATCGGCAAACGGGCCATCCTCAGTCCACAACTGTCCGCCGCTGGCATAACCATATTTCGTCGTCCCCACCGCGTCCACCATGTTTGTCAGGCGGTTCAGCGGGTCGTATTGCATGGTGACATCGGGGCTTACCGCATAGTTGATGTTGGTGAGATTCCCAACGGCATCATAAGTGTTAAGTGCCGAACTCTCATCGTAAAAAGTGCCATTTTTTGGCCGAATTAACGTCCAAAACCGCTCACTGGCGTCGTACTTGATCATTTCTCTACAGTTTCGTTGCCGCACTGCTGTCGTAACAAAGTGCCGTTCAGTGCCGTCATTTCCTGCTCCATGATCCTGAGCAACCGAGTCTCGCCGTCAGCAGCGCCGTGCAGCAAAGCCCGATAAAACCGCGCTATTCGCGTCACCAGGCGTCTTTCGACGGTCGGTCGCCACGCCAGTCGCGCAGCCGTCTCGAACCGCGCGGCGCTACGACCAGAGTTCGGCTACAAAACTTTCAAAACCCGTACGACGCGAATTTGGCGTACGATTTTAATTCGGCCAAATTCCACGTTCTATCCCAAAACCAACTCAAAACTGCGCTCCGCCAGATCGTAGCTCGTTCCAACCGTACGATGCTGGCGATTTTTACGACGGCACGGGCCAAAAAACCCGCGTTTTTACGACGCCAATTTTGTAAAAAGTACGACCACAAAAAAGTTCGTAACACATAAGCATAAGTGGTGTTGCCTTTGGCCACACTCCAACGATTGGTCAGGCGACCGTTTGGGTCGTACTGGTATCGGAGAATTTCCGTGGCGGCCTGATCCAGTTTGTTGGTCGCGCGGCCGTACTCGTCGTACTTCCACTTGGTGACCTGGTTCTTGCCATCCACCAGCGCAATCAAATCCCCAGCAGCACTGTTGGTGTAGCGGATGACTTCGGAGTTGGCATTGGTCTCGAAGGTCTTCCGCCTCGCCTCGTCGTAAACATAGTAAGTGGTTTGGCCCAACTGGTTGGTGTGAGCCGTCAATCCGCGCGCGGAGTAACCAAACTTTTCCACGCCGCCGTCCGGGTAGGTTCGCGTGCTCAGACGCCCCAGTTCATCGTAAACATTGGTCACAACCACGCCGTTGGCATCGAGCGCATAGAGCGGACGATCCTCAAGGTCGAAGACGGTAATTTGTTTGGCACCAAACGAGTTGCTCGTGCTGTTTCGCAAACCCTGATTGTTGTACGTGTACCACTCGTAGCCCCACGCATCGCCAGTCATCACCAATCGCTTCAGCGAATCATACCAATTGGTGATGGTGGCATCCGGCAGGTAAGTGTAAATGCGATTGCCTTGGGCGTCGTAGCCAAAGCTCGTGACCATTTGAGCTGGAGTATTCCAGGCATTGGTCACGGACAGGAGCGCGCCGCAATCGCAATAGCCATAGCCAGTGACCACCCCATTTGCATTGGTTTCGGCAGTCTTGAGCCGGATGGGATTGTAAGCCGCGTACGACCAATAACCGAGCCGGTCCTTGGTGGCCGTGACGTCCAGCACGGTGTAGCGGTTCGACGTGGTGGTGCCGTCCGGGAACAGCGTGCCGGTCAGACGTTGGAGATTGTCCCAATAGCTGTAAGTTGTCAGCCCGCGTTCATCAGTTTGCGACCAGACCAATCCATTGGCGTAATAGGTGTAGGCGTTGGTGCGCTGAATTTCCAAATCAATGGTCTTGTCCAGCCGGCCCGCGTCGTCTCCGGACGGAAAGTAAATGTTCGTGGTGGTCAGGCCCGCTGGAGTGAGCACGCTCGTGAGCTGACGATTGCCGTTGTAAGTATAAACCGTGGCTTCATTCAGCGCGTTGTAGCTGACCAATGCCTGGTGATAGGCATTGAAATAATTGCTCAGCACCTGATTGCCATCCGCTCCTACGTGCCGCAGCAGATCAATCCCATTCCCATCGTAAAGGTAATCGTTGGTGCGCAAGTTTGAACTCCCCTGTGCGAAAGAGGCGCCGTTCGGTGCGGTGTAAGTTGAGACTTCATTGGTCGGCCAGCCCCGATGATTACGCACCAGACGGTGGAATGAGTTGCTGCCATCCGGGAGCACGCGAGCCTCCAGCGTAAGCCAGGCATTTGCGCCATTGGAATTATTTCCAGATTTTCCGGCGTAATCCAGCCAGGTCATCTGGCCCGGATCTTCCGCATTGGCGCTCGGGGAGCGTTGCACTGACAGTACGCGCGAAGCCTGGCCCGTGGCTGGATCAATCAACCAATGCTTCAGTCCGGCCAGTACATAGTCGGCTGAAGTCAGATTGGTCACGTTGCCCGAGTAGAGATAGTTGGTGGACAACCAGACAAATTGAATCGGCGCCCAATGGAAACTGTTGCGCTTATCGTGGTCCACATTGTCCAGCGTGTTGGCAAACGGGCTGGTGCTGGGGACTGAAGAATTGGTCGCTGCGAGGATACTGCTGCAATCCTGTCGATAGAGGTAGAGATGTTTGCCACCGTTAGGCAGCGTGACTTCAGCGAACCGATTCACCACGTTTCCACTGTCATAGAAGTTCGCGGAGTCTGCATTGACGCCGCCGAAGTGGAACGACGTGGTCCCGTATGGTGTAATCAAGTTGGTGATCCAGGACCGTCGGGAGCCGGCGTCGTAAACAAACGAACTCGTTATGCCGGCCACATCCACAATGTTGGTGAGATAACCCAAAGCATCGTATCGGAGCAGATTGGTCCGGCTGAACGGGTCCACCACCTTGGTGATATGATTGGTGAAACTCGCGTTCTCGTAATAAAAACTGGTGTTCCGACTGTCCGGGTCCGTAATGCTGAGCAGGCGCACAATGTTCGGGTTACTGTCGTAGTTGTAGGTGAGGGCATTGCCGGCTGGGTCTTGCGCCATTGTCAGGAAAAAGAGGGTTTCATTGCCACTGGTGACAAACGTTTTGGCAAAGATATCCTTTGAGCCATCTGCATATTCAATTTGGTAAGTCTGACCGCCGTCCGGCGTGCTCAAGATTGAACCATCGTAGAACTGAGGCGTGCCAACATAATAATCCAAGTAATGCTCCAACTCACCCGCACCACCCCGATGCAGCCGGAACAAGCCGCTTTGCACACTCGTAGCATCCACCAGAAACACGCGACCGGACGATGTCCAATTGGTGCCCACGCCAAAGATGGCTGGGTCCACTGGCTTATGATCGCGCTGGCGATAAGACAACTGAAATTGCACCGGCAGGCCACGCGATGGGGAGTAGAAGAGAGGTGTGTCATCCAAGTAGATTAATCGCCGGTTCAGCCACTCGCCACCCAGCCATGGCTGCCTCATTACAACTGGTGCAATCAATCCACCACCTAGGCGCACCACGGCATACTTCGGCATAGGCGCATCGTGTTGTGAAGAGCAGCAACAACGGCAAAAGCAGGCTGAGTAGTGCGCGATTTGTGCGAGACAAGACCGAGGGATTTGAAGTTGCAGGCTTGCTTTCATAGCAGCGAAATACGTGAGGTCGTGAGTTTGGAAGGGAGTTTTGAGAGCCTGACCGGATCTCGCCACGCGGAAAAAGGCCAACAGAAACGAGTTTTGCGAAAGCTTGGGAACGCAGCAGCTGAAAGAACCCCGCCGATAGCCACATTTTGTTTGAAACGCGTTTCCGCAGGAGTGGAAAACGTCACCAGCAAAAAACAACGGGCCATCTCTCGCACACGTTCGTTACTTCTTCGAGGGAAAGTTATTCACAACCTGAAAATTGTTTCCGAATCGAACAGGATCGTCACCTCACGGGCAGTAGAAGCATTCCAGCCGTCATTGAACTGTAAGCAGGCGGGTTTCCGATGAAGCTCCATCAAGATCGATGGAATCCACTTCCAACCGGAAGAACGCCCGTTGAGTCAGGTCAGTGATTCGGCCGGTGACGATCTCCATCGGCTGACCGGGCACGCTCTGCACTGATGCTTCGAGGAAACCTTCCGGGATTGGCGACCACGCGGTGAGATCGTCCGATTGCCAAATCGTGTAACGCAAACCAACGAAACCGGTGCGTCGCGGATAACTGAGCCACAACGAACCGTCCAAGTCTCGGGCAATCGTAAACACCGAGGCATTCACAATGAGCGGATCTGTCCCGAACGAAAACTCGAGGAAGTTGTTCTGGCCATCACCGTCCGGATCAGCGCTAGGATCGGTCAAAGCGCTCGACACATTCGGCATCGTCGCAGCCGCCCAGGATTCGTAACCACCCGCCGCGGCCAGCGCAGCCACTTCTGCGTCGGACAGTACGCGATTGTAAGCGCGCACTTCGTCCATCAAGCCGAGAAAGTAGTGGGCATTCAATGTATTGCCGCCGATGTGAATTGCCGGGTTTGCGGTCAGCAATCCCGTGCTGCCGTTGCTCACGCCATCCAGCACGCCATTCACAAACAGCCGCCGTTCGCCCGTGGACTGGCGGCGCACCACGGCCAGATGAATCCAGCGGCCCGTCGAAATCTCCCGCGTACCATTCAGTGTCGTGTTCGGGTTGCCCGTAAAGAAGGAGAGCCGGTTCGTGCCGCCGCCGCTGCGCGTGCCGCCCAGCACAAAATCATTGGCGTTGCCGCCTACGTCGGACCAGATCAACCCTGTTCCCGACGGCGTGGCGTCTGTCGTTTGAAACGCCTGCGTGCTCTTGATCCAGAGCGAAAGACTGAAGTCGCCGCCCAGGGTGTTGTTTACCGCCACATAACCATTTGTGCCGTTGAAGAAGATCCCGTTGCCCCACACACCGGCCATGCGATTGCCATCGCCCAGATTGTTCAACGTGCCGTTATTGCCTGAGCCGGAACTGTCGAATGCCGTCAGGCCGTTGGTTTCGTTGAAAGACCAGAACCCAACCAGATTGCCTGCCGGAATCGTCGCATCCACGGCATTTACGATGAGGTCGGCGGAAGCCGTGTTGCCGTTGCCGTCAATGTCAATGACGCGGGCGGCGGGAATTCGCACGATCACCGGACCGGGAATCGCCGGCGTGACGGTAAAGTTGTAAACGCCCGCCGCACCCGACAGCCCGGTCGCATAACCATTGAACACCTGCACATCGTCCAACGCGAAGCCGGACACCACTTCACTGAACGAGGCAGTGACTGTGAAGCTGTTCGTCACCGCGTTGCTTGCGGTTGTCAGCATGACCGCCGGCGCGGAGCTGGGCAGCAGCGTGGCAATTTCCGACGCCGTCAGCACGCGCGAGTAGAAACGCACATCATCGATCATTCCATTAAAGTAACGGCCATCGAGGGTATTCCCACCGATGTGAATGTTCGGATTGGCGTTCTGAACCCCCAGCTTGGCGGTCGCGGCCACATCCAGCACACCATCCACGTAAAGTTTGATTTCGCCGGTAGTGGTGCCGTCCCGGGTAACCGTCAGGTTCACCCACTGCCCGGTGCTGATTTCCTGCGTGCCGTTAACCGTCGTGTCCGGATTGCCAACGAAGAATGAAAGCCGGTTCACGCCGCCACCGCTACGGGTACCGCCGAAGATGAAATCATTCGCCGGACCACCGACATCCGACCAGATGATGCCGGTGCCTTCGTAAGTTGGCGTTACTTGTTGAAAGGCTTGCGTTGTTTTGACCCAACAACTGATGGTGAAGTCCGCGCCGAGATGATTGCTGATGCGCACGAAGTCATTCACGCCGTCAAAACTC
>DASUGI010000313.1:0-3003 GCA_036274115.1 Verrucomicrobiia bacterium | reverse complement strand
ATGAATTTGTTGAATAAACACCTGCGGGAAACAGCACTGCTCTTTCATTTTGACCGAACCGTGATATTTGAACACCATCATTGCGGGCCACGCCGGTTTTCGGTTGGGTTCTCCTCGGACCAAAGCATGTAGTTTGATTACTCTGTCGGTTCTCCTCGGACCAAAGCATGTAGTTTGATTGTCAGCGGGCAGTCAAAACCAGCCAGGGATGGGCAGATGAAAACCAGCCACTTTGAGAGTGGGATTGCGCAGGGTGCGGCGGTGGCCGCACTGATGCGCGATGAACCAACTCAACGTGAGCCTGCAACATTCAATCGCCACGCTGGCGGCCAAAGGCTGGTCGTCCCGGAAGATCGCGCGCGAACTTAGCGTCGATCGGGAGACGGTGCGCCGTTATCGCGGGGCGCCGGATTCAAAACCCGCCATTCCGCCCACCGGCTCGACAGACCCTTCCGAGCCAAAACCCGCCATTGCGCCCGCCGGGTCCGAAGGCTCTTCCAGTCCGAAACCAGCCATTGTGCCCACCGGGTCCAAGGCAGGGCGCGCCAGCCAATGCGCGCCGTGGTCGGCCTTGATCGAACAGGGATTGCTGGCGGGGTTGCAAGCACAACGCATTTATCAGGATCTGGTCGCCGATCATGGGTTCACTGGCGGATATGATTCGGTTAAACGTTTTGTGCGGTCCTTACGGACGGCCACCGATGCGCCGTTTCGCCGCATGGAATGCGCGCCGGGTGAGGAGTTGCAGGTCGATTTCGGGCTGGGCGGCTGGGTGATTGAGGACGGCAAGCGCCGTCGCCCGCATTTGTTCCGGGCGGTGCTCTCGCATTCGCGCAAGGCTTACAGCGAAGTGGTCTGGCGCCAGAGCAGCGAAAGCTTCATTCGCTGTCTGGAAAATGCCTTCCGCTATTTTGGCGGCGTGCCGGCCACGGTGGTGATCGACAACTTGAAGGCGGGCGTGATCCAGGCCGATTGGTTTGATCCGGAACTTAATCCCAAGTTGGAGGAGTTTGCCCGCTATTACGGCACTGTCATTCTGCCCACCAAACCAGCGATGCCGCGGCACAAGGGCAAGATTGAGTCGGGCGTGAAGTATGCGCAGAACAATGCCGTCAAGGGCCGAACCTTCACGAGTTTGACTGAGCAAAACAGTTTTCTTTCCGACTGGGAAAAGAACGTGGCCGACACGCGCATTCACGGAACCACGCGCCGGCAGGTGGGCAAGCTGTTTGAAGAGGTGGAAGGTCGGGCGTTGCACCCGCTGCCGGTGGGTTTGTTTCCGGTGTTTGAAGAAGCGCGGCGCACGGTGCACCGCGATGGTTACGTCGAGTTCAAGCGAGCCTATTACTCGGCTCCGCCCGAATACGTCGGACGCCAGGTCTGGGTGCGCCAGGAAACACGACTCTTGCGGCTTTACAACACGCGCCGGGAACAGATTGCCTTGCACGCGCTGGCTGAACCGGGAAAGTTCACCACCGATTCGGCCCATCTGCACAGCCGCAAACGCCACATCATCGAACGGGGCGCCGATTACCTTTTGGATCGTTGCCGCATGATTGGTCCATTGACTGGCACCTGGGCTGAAGTGATGCATCAAACCCGCGGCCCGCAAAGCCTGCGCGTCATGCAGGGCTTGCTGCAGCTGGCCGAAAAACATCCCGCCGCCGAACTGGAAAAAGCCGCTCGCGTTGCCACTCATCACGGCACCTGGCGTTTGCAGGATCTCAAGCGCCTGCTGGACCTGCCCGGCAACGTCGTGCAAATGGACTTTTTGGAAAGCCATCCCTTGATCCGTTCCCTGGAAGCTTACCGCATCGAACTCAACACCGACCAAAACACAACACCATCGACATGACACAGCTCCACACCACCCTTCGCCAACTCCGCCTGTCCGGCCTCATGCAAACCCTCGACGTCCGATTACAGGAAGCGGCCGCTGCGCGCCTGGGCCACGGTGAGTTCCTCGAACTCATCTTCCAGGACGAACTCAACGTGCGTCACCAACGGATGCTCGCTCGCCGCACCAAAGCCGCCGACTTCCACGCGCTCAAAGCCCTTGAAGACTTCGACTGGCAGTTCAACCCCTCGATCAACCGCAAGCAGATCTTCGAGTTGGCCGCTGGAAATTATCTGCGCGAAGGCAAAGACATTTTGTTCCTCGGCCCGCCCGGCGTCGGTAAAACCCATTTAGCCCAGGCCCTGGGCTACGAAGCCATCAAGCAGGGCAAGGCAGTCCTTTACCGCTCCATCTTCGATCTGGTGCGCGACTTCATGAAGGACGAGGCCTTCAACCAACAGGACAAAACCTTGCGCCGCTACTTGAAACCCGATCTGGTCATCATCGACGATATGGGCCTGAAGGCCTTGCCCAAACAATCCGGCGAATACCTGCTGGAAGTGATCATGCGCCGTTACGAAAACCACTCGACCATCATGACCAGCAACCGGCCGCTCGAAGACTGGGGCAAGCTGCTTTCCGACGTGCCCACCGCCGGGGCGATCCTCGACCGGTTTCTCCACCACGCCACTACGATTGCGATCACCGGACGCAGCTATCGGGTCAAAGACTCATTGCCAGAGCCTGAAAACAAGAAATCAAAAAAGACCAACGAACCTTCGACCGCCGGGGCCGCGAGCTAAAGGGCTCGCAGCACGGCCCCGGCTCGTTTTATCTCGCAGCCAACCATTCCTTGAAACAAATCAGAAAACTGTTATGACTCTTCCGCCTCAGACTGGCTGGTTTTGAACCGCCCACAAGTGGCTGGTTTTGATCCGCCCAATGACAACATTTATGAAATATCTCGTGGGCCTCTCAAGGATTTCGATTCTTTTAGTCGCATCAATCAACTGCTTTGGACAGACGTTCACTTTCAACATCGCCCAACCCGCCGCGAATGCTTTGGTTGGCGACAGCTTGCCGGTGCAGGTCTCGGTTGCTTCCACCTACGAATTGCAGAGCGTTACCGCGACTGTCGAAGGCCGCACTAGCAACCTGGTTTTTTA
>DASUGI010000312.1:0-45494 GCA_036274115.1 Verrucomicrobiia bacterium | reverse complement strand
CCCGGTCGCAATTTCCTGATCCCGAGAAGCGCTAGGGTATCTGAGGATTTTCCCTACCTGCCCTCCACAAAAACTCCAGACCAGTTTCATCTCACGCGGGGCTGGGGTCTTTTCACAACCCGAAGTGGGCGCAACGCCCTTTGGAGTCCCGGTTCTTCCGGCGGTAAGCTTTGAGCCGCATATATGAAACGCAAAACGGAACTGACGCGCGAGCATTGCAAGCCGTGCAGCGGGAAGACATCGCCCCTGACGGGTGACGCGCTCAAAGAGCTGCACGTTCAACTGGACGGCACCTGGCAGATCATCAACGAGCATCATCTCGAAAAGGAATACACCTTCGACAACTTCCGGGACGCCCTGGCCTTCACCAACCGCGTCGGAGAAGTGGCCGAAAAGGAGAATCATCATCCTGACATTTACCTGACGTACGGCAAAGTCGGCCTGCGACTCTGGACGCATAGCATCAACGGATTGAGCGAAAATGATTTTATCCTTGCCGCCAAAGTGGACCAGCGCCAATGAAGCTTATGATCTCTCCCGACCCGTCGCAGGGCAATCAACCGCCGGAGAAAACCGTCCCCTCCAAGCCTGTGCAACCTGGACAACCAGAGGTGCCCGAAAAGGAAGAACGGGAACAGAAAAACGCGGAAGGGAAACTTAAATCGGCTCGAAAGGACCGGACGCGCGTGACTATTGCACCGAGCACGGATCCCGGTCCGGATATTCAGATCGGTCCATGAGAACAACCCCGCGGATGGCGGCGGGACCGAAGCTATGGTGCCGGAAACTGATTCCAGGAACACGACGGCCTCCAAGCGCAGTGATGCCCTGTTCTGGCTCACTACTCTGGCTGGAATCGGGTTAATGGTGGTGCTCTTTTCGCTGTTCGATCTGAAATGGCTTCACACGAATGCGCAGAAACTGAGCCGCGAACTGGTTTTTGCACTGACCGTCATCCTGCCGTTGCTCGGCGCGCCCGTCAGCGTGCTCTACGCTCTCGCCGGGGCTAAATTTGGTGCCGGATGGGGACTGGCCCTGACCCTGGTCGCGATTGCGCTTCACTTGATCGCGTCATGGTGGATTACGCACAGTTGGTTGAAACGGCCGTTGGAAGCCGTGCTCCGAAAACTGGGCCGGCGCATTCCCAAAGTTCCGCCCGGCGAATCCGTGCCCGTTTGTCTGCTCGTTGCGCTGCTGCCCGGTGCTTCCTACGCGTTGAAGAACTACCTGCTGGTGCTCGCGGGCGTGCCGTTCCGACCGTTCTTCTGGACCTTGCTCCCGTCGCATTTCGTGCATGCCGCCCTCGCAATTCTCTTCGGCGACTTTACCGGTGCCATGACCACGCCCCGGATCATCTTCCTGTCTGCTTACGCGCTCGTGGTGATTGGACTCGGCCACCACGTCGTTCAACGACTCAAGCGACACAAACGTGCGGAGCTTAATGGCCTTTCCCATTCGAACCCGAGAACGTGAGTTCGACAATCAACGGCAAGTGATCCGAAGCGACGCGGGTGAGATGAGTTCGCGGCACGCGCACTCGCGTGGGTTTGAAATGTTGCGACACAAAGATGTGATCGATCCGGACCATCGGACGCAGCGTGCTGAACGTATTCAAAGGCGTGAATTCCATCACTTCCCCCTGCACATCGCGCAATCGCCGCGTGAGCGCCCGATACGGTTCACTGCGGGGGAACATGTTGAAGTCACCGCAAAGAATCAAGGGCTCCTCCCTGGGAATGCTTCCAATCCACTGCCGATCCAACAGATCCGCCGCTTGCTCGCGCCGTTCGCTCCGACGCAGACCGAAATGCGTGTTCATCACGTTCAGTTTCGTTCCGTCCACATCCAACTGCACCCAGAGCGCGCCCCGCGGCTGGACATACGCCGGCTGTTTGCCGCTGCGCAAAATGTCCGTCCGAATCACGCGGATCGGAAAACGACTCAGCAACGCGTGGCCGAACTGTTCGCCGCCCGCGACAACCGTCGGACAGAACGCCAGGTGCATCCCCAGTTCCTGCGCGATGATCTTTGGCTGGTCGTGGTGTTGGGAACGCACCCGGCCCAGATCCAGTTCCTGCAACGCGACAAAATCAGGGTTGTAGCGACCAATCACGCTGGCGACACGACGCGGCGAGATCCGCCCATCCATTCCGAGACAGCCATGGACGTTGTAAGTCATCACGCACAAGGCTTTTTCTGTCGGCCGAACATAGGTGGCTTCCGCGCGTGGAATCAATTCGCGCCCGAGATAATGGCGGATGGCGGCCCTCAAGGTGGAAGGACGCAGCATGTCCTCCACCCCGCTCGGCAACCGCGTCAACCCCGGCAACAAAACAAAGCCCTGGGTTTCCTCCGTTCCCGGACCGGCGTGACTGCCACGTTCGTCCGCGAAACTCACCGGCGGAGTATTTGGTCCCCAGCCCAGCAGGATCAAATCGCCGGCGCAACGATGCTGGCACAACCGCATCAAATCTCCGCCCAATTGCTGCCTCAACGTCGGCGGATGTGATAAACCTTCCGGCAACTCCCCAGGCAGCGAAACCCTGCCGTTGGCGTGAAACCACTCGACCTGATTATTGCCGTCACAAACCAAAACACCCGGCACACGCCCGTGGTTAACCAATCGCAATGCCACGTCCCGTTTTCGTTCCCACGAAATTGGCTCCTTGATATACAAATGGCCCACCGGCCCGAACGCCGCGATCGTGAAAGGCTGTTCCGAATACGCCGCGAGCATCTCATTTCGCAATCTTGCCGTCGTGCGAGCACTCATTCGTTCGCCGGTAAAGCGAAGCGGACTGCCCGGGCCAACCCGTTTGACTCCGGTCTTCGACGGTTCCGCGCCGTTCAACGCTTCCCGGACGATTTCCGTCAACGCCACTCCCCGCACCTTTTCAAACGCTTGCGTCGCCTCCTGACCGTGATCCGAGAAGATCCACACCTGATAATCGCGCCGGGCCGACCGGTGCGCGGAACGGTAAATATTCTTGATGGCGCGATCGATGCCCGCGAGGCTCCAGTGGGCAAACCTTGAGGAAGGACCTCGCCGATGGGACTGTTCGTCGTACCCCAGAAAGTTGATGTGGATGATGGGCAGACCTCGCGCCGTATCAATCTTGGCTCCGATCATCAGCAACTCCCGCAGCCCGATGCAAATGAATACTCGCTTGACCACCAGCTTGATTTCTTCCACCACACTTTCACCCTCCGCGACGCCACGAAACAAATCGCCCAGCGCGATGACCAGCTCCAAACCGAGCAAGCCGATCATTTTGATCAATGAAGGCAGGTGAAAGATCGGAAAGGTGAGCGCGCGCACCAGGGGACGCTTCCGGAACAAATCACGCGCCCCCAGTCCGGCTGTGCAGAAGTGCGTCTCCGCCTCCGCCGCTCCCCCGGAATAAATATTCGACCACGAACTGCCCCCCTTCAGCAAACCTTCGCAGTGTGATTGCAACTCCGCCTCGACCTCCTTCGCGCAATCCGGAGTGAACATCGTGAACACGCGTTTTGTCGCGCGCTCGAAGTAACTGAACGCGGGCACGGCGCAACACTCGCCGTAATGCAACTCCGCCTGCACCGCTGGCGTCGTCGCCGGAATCCCCGGATAAAACGTTTTGGCCTCGTAATGCTCCTGCTCCAACAGCCGCTGTAGAAACGGTAATCGGCCCCGTTCCATCGCCCGCTCCATCTGCCGGCGCGACAGGCCATCAATCTGAATCAGCACCAGCCCCGGCTCCATGCCGGTGCCTTCGGAGACCGACAAACCCAAAAGCGGAATCGCCCACTCGCTCCGGCTCACGCGCCGCCGCAGCCGGCGGATGAAATGTTCAATCTGCGCTAACACGAAACCTCCTGTTTCGCCGGATTGGACCTGGCGGCTTCAATGATCGCGCCCGCTTTTTCGGCAATCAACTTCCACTCCACCTCGATCCGTTTGAGCAACGTCCCAAACGTATCCTGACTCACCTGCGCCCGCTCCCGCCGCGTCCGGCGCAAAACGGAATCATAAAGCGCCAACGCCTTTTCCGCCGACACTTCCCGGGAAAACGTCTCACTCGTGCGTTTCGCACCCACGCTCAACCGGTGTCGCAACGCCTGGTTCGCTTCCAACTTCGCAAGCTTCGCGGCAAACTCGATCTCGCTGGCTCCCGCATCCAACAGAAGGCCGTTCTTACCGTCACGCACTACTTCACGGACACCGGAAGCATCCAACGCCACGACCGGCAATCCCGCCGCCATCGCCTCAGTGAGCACCAGCCCCTGCGTTTCACTGAAGGAGGAGAAGACAAACACATCCATTGCCGCATACGCATCCGCCAGTTCACGGCCCGTCTTCGCCCCCGGCAGAATCAATCGCTCCGCCAGTTGTTCCCGGTCGAAAAGCTCCTGCAACGTCTTCGTCGATGGCCCGTCGCCAACGACGAGGAATCGCGCTCCCCTGCTCTCCTTCAGGAACGGCGCCACTGCCCGGCCCAGGAACGCCAGATTCTTTTCCGGCGCGAGCCGGCCCAAGTGACCCACCACAAATGCGTTCTCGGGTATCTTATAGGCCTTGCGAAATTTCCCCCGCCGTCCCTGAGCAAAGGCAGCCCCGTCAATGCCCGTTGGAATCACTTCAATCGGCGTGGTCACACCGCGCTGCTCGATCAAGCTGGCAATGCTTTGGCTCGGCGCGATCACCGCATCGCATAGATTCGCGTATTGCGTGCAAAGCTCGATGACGAACTGCTTGAGCGCGGACGAGTCAAACGGCACGTAATGCGTGTATTCCTCGTGCAAGGTGTGATGCGTGAAGACGACCGGTGCATTCTGATCCGCGGCATAACGCAATGCCGAGTCGCCGAGCAGATAAGGATGATGCGAGTGAACGATGTTCGGCTTGAAGCCATACAACACGGGATTCACCTGCCACGTCATCGGCAGGCGCACGGAAAAATCGCTGCCATTGAATTGCTGAAGCGCCGCCAAACGAACCACCCGCTTCTCGACCTGCGCGGGAACGCGTTCCGGTCCCTCGTATTGCGGGGCGACCACGAGCACCTTGTGACCCAGCCGCCGGTACGCCTCGCTGAACGTGTGCACGGAGCGAGCCACGCCGCCCACGTGCGGCAAATAGGTGTTGGTCATCATGCAGATTTTCATGCGGCCAGATCGATGAGGAATTGGTTTGGCTCTTCGCGACACCAGGCGCGTCCCTGCCCCGGCACGCGCACTTCAACAATGGGCGGTCCGTTACGCCACGTCGCATCGAGAATGAGTTCAAGTTGGCTCGACGAAGTCCGCTGGCACGTCACGCTCACCGGGCCGAACGGTGTCAGCGTCGGTCCGAATGAGAAAGGTTCACTCTGTTTCAGCCAGCGCGGAAAGAGTCCCGAGCCCAGGATCAATTTGTCTCCTTCTTCGCGAACGAACAGATTGCGGATCATCAGCGCCCAGTCAGCCGCTGCCCAGATGTGTTGGCCGTCGCCCATGCAACCGCCCCCGCTCTTGGGATGAATCGCCTCGGGCCACTGTCCGGTTGGGCTCGCCAACCCGGCTACGGTATCGACCAGATCGAGCGCCCGCAGGTCGCCGGCGCGCAACAACACTTGCGCGACGTGCAAGGTCAGATAGGCATTCACCCCACTGTGAATCATGTTCTGGAAAAATCCGCCATTGAAGGAACTGTACTTCAGCAGATACTCCACGGTCTTCATCAAACGCCCGTCGCCCGCCGGGAATAACTGCAACGGGTAATCCGCCACGAGCGATCCCACGGCGCCGGCGTCCATGCGCCGATACGGCGACGCTGAGATCGCGCCTTTGTGCCGTCGGGTCGGAATGTGCCGGAAGGAGACAATAATCGTTTGAAGAAAATCATCCGCTTCCGTCGTGAATCTTCCGGAGCCAGTGCGCTCGATTCCACCAAGCATTGCCGCCGCACAGCGCAAGCCGGCCACGCCCCAGAAATCATCCCAGTAATAGAAATCGTTCGGACCGAGATGCTCCGCGCTGAAACCTGCTGGCAATAGACCCGCATGTGGCTCGGCTCCGCTCTTGGGCGTGCGCTTGCCAATAATCCAATCCGCCCCTTTCTCAATCGAAGTCTTCCACTCCGCCGGCAACGACTGACCCGTCAGTTGGAGATAACGATGCAGAATCCAGAGCACTTCACCGTTGGAATCCCATTCGCCTTCCTGCGAGCGAAAGTATCCGTTCAAAGCCTGACCGCACGGAAACAGGTCGAGACAGCGCTTCACTCGTTCGTGCGAGCCCAGCGTGAGCAGCGCGTTCAGGATGAATGCCGCGTCGCGATACCAAAAACGCTTGTAAGTGTACGGCCCGGGATAGACTTCTCCCGGCGAATGCAGAATCAACGACGCCACGGCCGCGTCATAAAGTCGTTGCACCAACGCATCCGGAACCCGTAGCCGACTGCACCTGGAGATTTCGCTCGCCCAGGATACGGGCGCGGACTCCAGGGTCGCAGGTTTTTGCGTTCGCTCGTTGAGGACCGGAACGCGGACTTCCAGCGGCTCGCCCTCCAACTTTGCGAGTGAAAACAAGGCCGCACCGGTGGCCATCGACGCCGGACAGTTGGCGGCATTGGTTTCCAGATTTGAATCGAGTTGCTGCGAGACATCTCCATCGCGATACGTTGCGAGCAGAATCCTGTCCGGCTCGCGGTTGAACCGCACCCGGCTGATGTTGTTCACGCACCAAACGCGTCGGTCGCCCTCGAGGTTGATGGAATCCACAAAGCTGATGCCCTCGGGATTGTAGGGACGCACGGCGACGGCCAGTTTCACTTCCGGAGTCGCAACGGCATTCACTCGAACGACGCAGCAAGGGAGATTGCCTTCCCGTTCCATCCGCACTTGCGTGTGCAATTGCCAATCCCCCTTTCGGAAGCTGGAAAACACGGTGAGGTGCTCGCCACCTTCCAGCCGCTGGCTCGCGGCGTCCATCTTCGAAGGCAGCAGATGATTTTCATTCGGTCCCACCAACCAGAAGTCCAGCGACCACGAATCGTGATAGGGCGTGACCAGGCCGCGCGGGTCGACAATGGAATAGAACGGCACGTCCGGCAGACCCACGGCAGTCCAGTTACGATGCGTGAGATTGATGTGACTGAAGGAGAAGGCGCGCGGCACGAACGACGGATCCGCCGGATTGAATTGCCGTTCGACCCAGTAAGGCCAGACCCAATCCAGATTGTGTTGAATGGCTTTGGTGTTGATGAGGCCGCGCGCATGAAACAGTACACCCGCACGGAGCAGCTCCACCGGCTCGCTCACCTCCGAGGGTTGGGCAAAACCCCGCATGCGGGTCAGCCACTGGAAAGGATCGAGAAATCCATGCGAGCGAGCCAACCGTCTCACCAGAAAGCGCCAGGGAAACCAGTTGAACCACATGATGAATGTTCGCTTTGCCTAACCAGGTCGGGAACCAATGCATCCCGGATGAACCCGCCTCGCACTCCCAATTCTGAAGGAGTTCCAGGCGATGAAATTTGCCGGGCGCAATGAGGAGCGTATCTTTGAGCCGTTATGAACGATCACGTTTACAAAATAATCGAACTCACCGGCACCTCCACCACGTCGATTGAAGAGGCGGTTAACCACGCGCTCAAACGCGCCAGTGAAACGCTGCATGGCCTGCGTTGGTTCGAAATGAAAGAGGTGCGCGGTGACATCGAAGGGTCCGCCGTGAAACACTGGCAGGTCACGATCAAAGTCGGGTTCACCCTTGATTCCTGAGCGACGAGGCAGGCGCGCCTTCATTTCCCTGCCTTTCTCGCCCGGACCATTTGATCATGCTCCGCCTCATCGACGCCTTCCTCGACCAGTTCCTTTGAAATGCGATCGTCAGTGGGCTGAATGCGTTTGGTTCGGCGGCCCGCTGAAGTCGGCGGCGCGCCCCAGGGTGAACCTGCAGGGTACGGAGCATCCGTCGGACGGGACGTCGGATGAATCGGCTCGAGCAATTCCCGGCGCGCTTCCTCGCGATCCGTGGCCGTCACCCGTCTGGCGGGACGCCCGGCGATCTTTGCCAGTTGGCGCGCTCGTTTCTCAACCATCCCTGGCGTGACGAGCGATTTCATAATCTTCCCGCGCGGCCAGATTTTTGACGAGGTCCGGCGGATTGCCTTTTCCGGCGTTGGTTTTTTTGAAGCAGGCATTTTACCTCCTGCGCAATCTACGAACCGCCGCGCCGTCGAGCCATCCGTTCCACCGCTGAACCCGGTCGAGCCAACCGCGCAATGCGCATCAGAAAATAGCTTGTTCACGTAACCCACTGGCCTCTCGGGAAGCACCCCAGCGACACACCGTCCGCCCGCCCGGATAGTCCTCCACATGCATGGTAGCGACGCATCAGTTGCACATAACGGCAGCCCCGCGAAGCAGGTTCGCGTTGCGTTGATTGGCGTCGGCAATTGCGCTTCGTCCCTCGTGCAAGGTGTGGAGTTCTACCGCAACGCCAGCGAAACGGAAGCCGTTCCCGGTTTGATGCACGTGAACCTCGGCGGTTACCACATCCGTGACATCGAGTTCACTGCGGCGTTTGATATCAATGAAACTAAAGTTGGGCGCGATCTGTCCGAAGCCATCTTCGCCGAGCCCAACAACACCATTCGCTTCAGCAAAGTGCCGACACTCCGCGTTCCCGTGTATCGCGGCATGACGCACGATGGCCTGGGCAAGTATCTTGGACAAAGCATCAGGAAGGCCGAAGGTCCAACGGATGATGTCGTCGGCATTCTTCAGAAAACCAGAACGGACGTGGTGGTCTCGTATCTGCCCGTCGGTTCCGAGATGGCAACCAAGTGGTACGTGGAACAGGTTCTTGAAGCCGGGTGCGCCTTCGTGAATTGCATTCCGGTCTTCATCGCCTCGCAGCCCTACTGGCAGAAGCGCTTTGAAGAACGCCGCCTGCCGATTATCGGTGACGACATCAAATCGCAGGTGGGCGCAACGATCACGCATCGCGTGCTGGCCAATCTCTTTCGCGAACGCGGCGTGCACCTCGATCGCACCTACCAATTGAACTTCGGCGGCAACACGGACTTCCTGAACATGCTGGAACGTGAGCGCCTCGAATCCAAGAAGCTCTCCAAGACGCGCGCGGTCACCAGCCAGGTGGATCACGCCTTGAGCGACGCCGAGGCGCACGTCGGTCCGAGCGACTACGTGCCGTGGCTTGAAGACCGCAAATTCTGCTACATCCGCATGGAGGGAACGACGTTTGGCAATGTGCCCCTCAATTGCGAACTGAAGCTGGAAGTCTGGGATTCGCCCAACTCGGCCGGCGTGGTCATTGACGCCGTGCGCTGCGCTAAACTCGCCATGGATCGGGGCATCGGCGGCGCGTTGATCGAACCGGCAGCCTGCTTCATGAAATCACCGCCGCAGCAGTTCACCGACGCGCAAGCCCGCGGGCTGGTCGAAGAATTCATCCGCCGCCATTCAAACGCTTATGATCGAAGCCATCAAGCTGTGGAACGAGCCCAACAACCTGTCCCATTGGGATTTTCAAACCGACCGCGAGTGGAAGCAGTTTGCCGCGATGACGGAAATGGCGGCGCGAGCCATTCGTAAACTCGCGCCCGACCTGCCGCTGGTACTCGGTGGCATTTCGCCCATCGACCCCGAATTCATTTCCCTGCTGCGCGGCTACGGTTTGCTCGAACACCTCGACGCCATCGGCGTTCACGGATTTCCACTCGACTGGAATCATTGGCCGCTCAACGACTGGCCCAAAAAGCTTGACGAAATTCGTGCCGTCACCGACTTGCCCATCTGGGTGACTGAGGTCGGCGCCTCCACTTTCGGTGCCGACGAAGTGCAGGTCTTCGGCCTGCAACGCACAACGGAACTGCTGTTGGGGAACGCGGAAAAGATTTTTTGGTACAGCTTGTTCGACTTGCCGAAGAAGTGGGAAGCCACCACGCGTCACAAAGAAGCGGAAGGCAGTTCGTACTATCGCCATTTTTACCTCGGTCTCGTTCGTGAGGACGGCACGCCGAAGCCGGCACTCGACTATTTTCTTCCCGAGATGGGCCTTTGCCAGTGGTTTCACTTTCAAGACCAACGCCTCGATGCCGCCGTCCGTTGGTTGCGCAAAATGGGCGTGAAGGAACTGCGCACCGGGATCAGTTGGGCCGATTGGCATCGACCCGGCGCGCACGACTGGTTCGATCGCCAGATGCGCGCGCTCGAGGAGTTCGCCACCACCATCACCCTCTGCTTCACGCCGCCCTCGCGCGGGATTCATCCGCATCATACGAGTCCGCCGCTGGACGTCAGTGAATTCAGCCTGTTCGCGGGCGAAGTGGTGCAACGCTACGTGCTCGACCGAAAACATCTCAATGGATCACTCAACGGTTTCGCTCCTCATGACGACCTTTTATCTCGTACGTCATGCGTCCAATGACCTTCTGCCACATACGCTGGCCGGGCGAATGCCGGGCGTGCATCTCAACGAGAAGGGCCGCCGGGAAGCTGAGCGCCTGGCAGACAGGCTGGCACCTGTGCCCGTGCACCAGATCTTCAGCAGTCCCCTGGAACGCGCGAAAGAAACGGCCAATCCACTGGCGAAACGACTTGGGCTCAAGATGGAAGTCGCTGAAGCGCTCAACGAAATCGATTTTGGCGACTGGACGGGAAAACGCTTGGCCGAACTGGACTGCCTCGAACGCTGGCGACGATGGAATTGTTGCCGTGGCACGGCCCGGATTCCGAACGGCGAAACAATGCTGGAGGTGCAGAATCGCATGGTGGATGCCCTGACGCTCTGGCGTCAGCGTTTCCCGGATGAAACCATCGCCCTCTTTGGACACGGCGACCCCATTCGCGCCACGCTACTTTACTTCGCCGGAATGCCGCCGGACTTTATTCACCGTCTCGAAGTCAGCCCGGCGGGCGTCAGTATTGTTGAACTGGACGATTGGGCCGTGCGCGTTCGGGCCATCAACCGCCTGTAGTCGGCACGCTGGCCCGAGAGAGCATCTTCCAGCTTTGAGCGATAAAAATCCCGGGCCAGTTCCAATCGCCGCTGCTCTGCCAAGTCATTTGAGGTCGCGCACGAGAATACACCCAGGCGGAAGGCCGCATAGCTGGCGCCATAAAACTCAAGCGGTCGCAAATCCCATTCGCCTCCATCCTCCTGCAGAGCATTCAGAAGAGCCCTTGCCGCAGGCAAATCCATATTCCACTCAATCAACGTTCCCGCCACATCCCACAAAATGGATTGCTGTCCCACCATCGTGTGATCGCACGTATGGCCGAAATAGTCGGTCTTCCAAATCTTGCCATCGGGCGAACGAATCCACTCATGCGGCGCGACGTGACCGTCACCATACGTGGGCAACGGCGGACATTCGGCCGCAACATTCGCGAATTGCCTCGTTACGTCCGCCAGCTGGTCGTTGAGGCTCTCTTTCACATTCCAGTAGAGCATCTCGCCCAGCCTGGCGACAGCGGCCCGATGGTTGTCGTCTGACAAAGGAGGCTGGGAAAGGGCAACTACGTGACGCGCCATTTGGTGAATCATTGAGGGGTGATTGATCGCGGCCCGGTTCAAGGGTTCGCCTTCAATCCAAGGCAGCGCCACAAAACCATGAAAGATGTCCAACGGTCTCGGAAGCCAGGTCGCCAAACTCGAGGGTTGCAAAACACCATTTTCCGCAGCATCCAAACCGAGGTATTTCCAAAGGACCGACCGCGTTCGAGAACGACACAAAAACTTCGCGCGTTCAAAGGAAGTCGCCACGGCGGGCCAGTCCTTCTCATTTGCAAACAGCGGCTCACGCCAGCGACCGCCGCCCAAATCGATACCCGGCTCGAACAACTCCCCGCCGCAGATTCGAGCGGCTCGGTCTGCCAACGCTTCAGCCAACGTAGTCCCGGAGCGCGGACCGCCGAGTCCGCGTGTTTCAAGATGTCGGATTCGCGCGGGCTCAGCGGTCCGCACTCCGAGGGAAGGAACACAGTAACGCCGCGCCCATTGCCACCAGGCGCGGATTTCGGGAGTTGCCGCTTCACCCGGTTCGCCATCATGTCCTGGGAATAAAGCGATGTTCTCTGGTGAAAAGCCGGCCCTTTGCAAGGCGTCAGCAACGGCCTTCATCGAAGAACCGGAAAGTCCCGGCCCTTCGTCCACAATGATCGCGCGACGTGCCTTGACCGTGTGCAATCCTGAAAGCTCACCCAGCGCAGCCATGCGCGCGAACGGATGACCCTGCGGACGAACCGTGAACCTTTCCGTTCGCCAGCCGAATGCGGCAAGCGTAGCAGCCACGACCGCCGACAAAGACGTCCCGATGCTTCGAATTCCCAC
This sequence comes from Verrucomicrobiia bacterium, assembly GCA_036274115.1. Classification (GTDB taxonomy): domain Bacteria; phylum Verrucomicrobiota; class Verrucomicrobiia; order Limisphaerales; family JADLHS01; genus JADLHS01. The sequence continues at coordinate 33,173 of DASUGI010000312.1, read as the reverse complement.
GACTGACACGACTCGATCCGTGACGTCATCGTGGTCCTCATGCCAAAGGTGAGCCGCCTGGCAATACTGCTCCGGATACAAGGCGTAGAAAGCGTAGCCTTCGGGAATCTTCAGGGTCAGCGCGCGATCCGGGAGCTCCCGCTCCAGGAGGCGGCGAAGTTGAACCAAGGCATCGTCCGCTTTCAACGGAAAGCGCGGCAACGCACGATCCTCCTCCGAGTAAGCTGCATAAAAAGCAGCCGCAGCGATGTCGGTTATTTGCCTGGCGAAACTCTCAAGCTCAGTCGCCGAGTCCGCAATGGCCTGTTCAAACTGGCCGGCCCGGATCAGCAGCGTCCGCAAAGGGTTCAGTTGAAGATCGCGCGAAGCGGCTCGTCGTTGCAGGTCAATCAACCATGGCTTCGCCGACGACCTGACTTGCGGATCGCCATAGACGATCATTCGTCGTCCGTTCCTTCAGTCATCGGCGGGATTTGGCGGCTCTCCCGCCCTTGCGCCCGCCGCGTCGCGCCGCCGCAACATTCCCGGCTTTGCCCCGCCCGGAGCCGCTCTTCTTGCCACCGCCACTGCTCTTGTTCACCGTCGCCCAGGCACGTCGCTCGGCTTCCTTCTTTTTCACACCGCGCCGTTCATAGCCTTCCTCGATGTGCTCGGCCTGGCGTTTCTGTTTTCCGGTGTAGCTGGATTTGTCACCTCGATACATACTCTTTTTCCTTCCTCTTTTCGTGGGAGCCAACCTCCTCATAGAATCGCTGATTCATTCGCGCCTGCAGCGGCGCGCTGGTTAACCGCCGCACAAACACCAACACCTTGTTCGCCGGGCCGGGAACATAAATGCTGTCTCCGCGCAGCAACGCCTGATAAGCACCCGCGGCAACGGTGTCCGCCGGCATTAACTTCCCTTTCTTGTAAATGCGGGTTTCGGTCATATCCGCCTTCCGGAAAAAGTCCGTGTCGGTCGCGCCCGGGCACAGCGCGGTGACCGTGATCTCCGTGTCTTCGAGTTCAATGGCCAGCGCTTCCGAGAAGGACAACACAAATGCCTTGCTGGCGTGGTAGACCGCCAGCAACGGGCCCGGCTCAAAACCGGCGATCGAGGCGACATTGAGAATCCTGGCATCCCGATGCGTCTGGAGATTCTGGAGGAAAAGTTTCGTGAGACGCAAAGTCGCTTCGATGTTCAACCGGACAATCGCGATATCCCGTTCGATGGGTGTTTCCGCAAACCTGCCGTGCTGGCCGATTCCGGCGTCGTTCACCAGGATGCCGACTGACGTGTGGGCGGCGCGGAGTTCGCGGAAAATTTGCTCGGCGGCATCGGGTTTGGTTAAATCCTTTTCAATGATTGCCACTTCGACGTCGTGCTGCTTCGTGATTTGGGCAGCGACCTTCTCCAATTGGTCGTGGTGGGGCGCGGTTAAGACCAGCGCATGGCCGTTCCGGGCGAACTCCGTGGCCAGGGCCAGGCCAATGCCGCTGCTGGCGCCGGTGATCAATGCAGTTTCGCGCTTCATGGCGTATTGCCCGGCAGATTCCGCGCCATGCCCGCATTCGGGCCGGGCCGCAAGCTTTTCCGGCAAACGAGTTCAGGCAGCATGCAATATGCAGTCTGAATTCCCTCCGGCGTTGCAAAGTGGATTCGTCTTCGCGGCTGCAGAAACTCTCAATGCCACGGCGCAACCCCGCGTACCCGTTCAGCCCTTCGATGGTGACTACGGAGCGTTGAGGGACGTTCCGCGATGATTTCCGGTGGGCAAGTGACATAACTTTGGCGCGCTGACTTCCGCAAACTGGACTGATTTCAATTCACACTCGTAACCTTGCGTTGCTTCAGCCGGCGTGCCGCATTTCGGGCATTGAAGCGTGGGGACTTTGGTCCACGCCCGCGAATCTTTCAGATACCTGGGCACGCCCCGGTAAAGACAACGGGAACAACGGACCAGGGCGGGAACGGATATGACCTCAAGGCGGGAACGTTCCAGGGGCGTCTCGCGCGTGATGGAGTTGTAACAAAAACGCAGTTGCTCCGCTTCAATGCCAGCCAGTTCACCAACCAACAGGCGCACCTTCAAGACTTCCTGGTTGCCGGGGCGCGATTCCGTGAATTCCTTGACGCTCTCCACAATTTGGGTCGCAAGTGAGAATTCGTGCATAGGTTCTCTCAGAGGTCCAACAACGCGGCGGCGAGTTCATCCTGTCCGATTCCGGTCTTGCAACTGGCGGGGATGACCATGATATCCGGTTTGAGCCGGTGAACATCACGCACCAACTCGGCGACGCTCACGCCCATTGCGGCCGCCAGGTCAATCTTGTTGATCACAACGATATTGGCGCCGAGAAACATGTGCGGATGCTTCTTCACCATGTAGGCTCCTTCGGTGATGCTGATCACCACGACGCGCGCCTTTGAACCGAGAGGGAATTCCGGCGGACAAATCAGGTTGCCGATGTTCTCAATGAGGATCAGCCCGGTCTGGTGCAGATCGATTTTGCCCAGCGCCTTGCGAATGAGATTCGCGTCCAGGTGGCAACTTTTGATCGTCGAGATCTGAACCACCGGCACGCCTTGCTCGGCAATGGCCTCAACGTCGGTGCTCGTCGTCGCATCGCCGTTGAAGACCGCCAGACCGGAACCGCTTTTCAAGCGTTCGCATAGCCCGGCGATGAGCGAGGTCTTACCGGACCCAATCGCACCCATGAAGTCGATCGCCGTGATTCCATGGCTATCGAGCAAGGCCCGATTGTCACGGGCCAGCCGGGCGTTCGCGTCGAGGAGATTATGCGCCAGCTCAATGTCGTAGACTTCCTGCGGTGAAGCCTCGATGACGGGAACGGCAGGAGCATCAGTCATAATCAATTTCTTTCCGGTCAGACTAAAACGGCTTTCACGACCAAACCAGGTGCCGGCAACCCCGGGAGAACGGTGCTGAACGCAGAGTCGCCGTTCACGCCGCCACCAGGCTGGCTTCCTTCTTTTTTCGCAGCCTCATCAGCTTCACGAGCGATTGACACAGCGTGATGGCTCGCGGAACTGCGTTCTGAACCTGTTTGCTCAAACCCAACTCTCCGTCGTGGCTCCGCAAAACCGATGGCTCGCAGCCAATCAGAAACAGCCGCGCGCTCACGCCCCCGAGAGATTGGGCCAGGCGCAGAACGGAAACCGGATTCATCAGATGCGGATCAACAGCGTAGCAACCGAGTTCTTCCAATTGATTCAAGTCAGGTTCGATTAAACAGACGGTGCCGGGTGCCCGGCGCATCGGGACCGCGTCGATTAAAACGATGAGCCTGTAGTCCTCAATCAGCGCATAGGCGAGATCGTAAGCGCGAATGCCGAAATCAATGACGTCCACATCCTCGAGCCAGGCGCGCTGCTTCAGTCGCCAGATCACTTCCACCCCAAACGCGTCGTCGCCGTGAAAAATGTTGCCAAAACCGGCAATAAGCATGCGCTTCATCTGAGCACCTCCTTCAAGCGTTCCATTTCGTCCCAGCCGTCGAAACAGCGGCGATCCGGCGGACGCATCCCGCCGCGGGGTTTCCAGAAACTGCCCAACATCTCCAGCAAATGACCGGGGCCGACAAACCACTCGCGCGCGGGCAAAACACTCAGCCCCATCCGGAGAGAGCGCGGGGCGAACCAACTCACAACCTGAAAGCCACTCGCCACCTCGCCAAGGATTGAAGATTGCATCGCAATGAATGGTTGAAATGGTTGCGTTGCGCCGCCCGACGCTGACGGAAGGCTGCCAATGGCGGAACATGCGCTTTCACCTGGCTCGTGATTATGTCGCATTTGAGTTTCCTTTCGGCCAGGCGTTATTGGCAGTGCAGTGCAGTTCGCATCGGTCGCTCTCGGCTACGTCTTGAAGCGTCCCTACCGTAAAGGGATGCCGTCCCAACGACAATCAGCAGCGGCGTGGATTCCGTGTCAGGGGCGAGATGATGATTCCTGAGGAATTCTCCTAACCGCCCGGAGCGCCACGTTTGTGACCGCGCTTCTCTGAGAAGACACCGCAGACCTCGCGTGCTGCCCTTAAGCCGGTCTTGTAAGCCCCAAACACCGTGCCCGTCTGCGCATCATCCGTCGTGAACTCCCCGGCGAAGAACAACGTGTCCGCCACGGGCGCCGCCATGACGCCCGGCAACTCCAGACCGTTGACCGGAATGTAGCTGTACGCCTCCCGGAGGTTGGGATCGCGCGCCCAATTGTGACAGTGAACCGCGGACAACTGCTTTGTGAGTTGAGAGATTTTTTCCGAAAAGATCGCACTCAGCGTCTTCACACACGCCCGGACGATTTGCTTTGGGGAGACAGCCAGCAGTGCATCAGCTTTGGGCCCGCCAGCCCACCCAGTAAGGATTGCCCGACGGCGCGAACGGCTCCACCAGGTGGGGACACGCTCCAGGGGCGCGTGGAAGAATCCATCGAGCGATTCACCCCACCAACGATTCCGAAAAATCATCACCACTTTCGTCACGTTGCCGGATTCAAGTTCATGAACCGCCATTTGTTTTTTCGGCAACGGCGGCTCGAACCAGATGGGTCGCGTCTTCCAAATACCCAGGGGTATGGCCATGATCGCCGCCCGTGCTTCCAGGGTGTTGACCTTCCTCCCCTCCCGCCAGACGACGTCCACGCGCCGTGCCTTCCAGCGAACCTGCTGCACGCGCGCATTCCTGGTCAGCCGCACGCCAAGCGCCTGACTTTCCCGGACCAGATGGCTGACCAACGCTCCGTATCCCTGATCCACACGGCCTTGCCACGCACCATCCATTTGATCGGCGGAACGTTGCGCTTTAAGCATCCCCTGCGCGCTAATCCGGTTGGCGTCGGCCGCGTTGAAGCCTTCGGCAAATGCCAGCGCCAGATTCCGGTCCATCGCTTCCAGATTTTGTCTCGCGATAAACTCCGCCCAGGAACAATCCGACCTCCGCGCATCGACCCTCGAGATGATGCCCTCCATCTTCTCCCAGAAGTTGACAGGCTGAAGCCTGCCCGCCACCGCCACCCGATTCGCGGCCGCAACTTCGCTGATGGACAGTCCCGCCTGCTCAATCGCGTCCAACAAGACCGGGTCTCGACCGTGAATGAACTCCGCTCCGAGTTCTATCGGGATCGATCCGTGCCGTTGAGTCAGGATGCGACCACCGAATCGCTCAGATGCCTCCAACAAAGTGACTGGCACTCGCCGGCGCGCCAATTCACAGGCGGCCGCCAAACCCGCAATGCCTCCGCCCACGATGATCACCGATTGGTCCATGCACCTATCCTAAACCCGGTTCACCACAATCGCATTCGTCAGAAGCACTGAGTTGGGAATCAGGAATGTTTTGGCTTCGTTTTGGAGAGTGGTGTAGCGCAAATCAATTCCCACCACGCTTCCTTCAAGCCCCGTGATCATCACCCGGTCGCCGAGGCGAAAGGGGTGATAGAGCAGAATCATGATGCCGGCGAGAATGTTCGCGAGCGCATCCCGAAAAGCGAATCCCAGCGCAAATCCCGTCAGTCCCAGCCCCGCTACCAACGCCGAAACATTGATCCCCAGCGTGCCCATTGCCGTGATCGCGCCGAAGATCAACAAGGACGTTCTCGTGATCCCGCCCAGCAGATTGAGAACCGCCTCTTTGTCCGGGTCGGCGCTTCGTCCCAGGCGGCAAATGATCTTCTTCAACACCGTGCTCAGAAGCAGGAACGCGAGGAAGATCACCACCGAGAGCAATATCTTTACTGCCCAGACGCCGGCCAGATTCGGGAAGTTGGCTGGCAATATGTCGATCAAGCGCTCCATAAAAGGGGTTTGTCCCGGGTTTCGTCCCCGAATTCAGCAGACGAGGTGCCTCCCCTTTACGTGCCGTCCGGACACCTGCCGCGTGCGGTGGTACGAGTTCTGCAAAAATGTTTTGATGTGAGCTGAAAAACCGCGACTCCGACGCCCCTCAATCCTGAACGCGCTATGAACAATGTTTCTTTCGACGACCAGCCGGCTCGCTTTCCGGCGGCTCAAGTCAACGGCTCGCCATTGAAGACGATTACGCACGTGCTGCTCGACCGACGCGCCACCGCTCATTTCAAACCCGACGCCGTGCCGCAGGAGTATTTGGACGGCATCTTGCGCTTCGCGGCGCAAGCGCCTTCGGGCTATAACCTGCAACCCTGGCGCTTCATTGTGGTGCGTGAGCCGGACAATCGCCGACGGCTGCAAAAGGCCGCCATGGATCAATCGAAGGTCGGCGAAGCGCCGGTCGTGGTGATTGCCTATGCAGGGAAAGGCGAATGGGAAGCGCACATGGATGCCATTTTTCGCGAAGGCGTGCGCCGCGGCACGGGCAAGGCCGATAAAGTTGAATCCGCCATAAAGACGGCGACCGGCTTCGTGGAAACCTTGCCGGAAGCCCTTTGGTTGAACCGCCACGTGATGATTGCCGTCACGACCATGATGCTCGTCGCCGAGGCATACGGATTGGACACAGCGCCGATGGAAGGTTTTGATCCCGCTGCGGTAAAACGCGAGTTCGGCCTGCCGCAGGAAGCCGAAGTGGTGGCGTTGCTGGCCATCGGTTTTGCCGCCGAACCCGATAAAGCCTACGGCGGTCGTCTGGCTTTGCGAGAGATTGTTCACGTTGAACATTACGGTCGCCCGTGGCCCGGCAACGTGGTTGCGTAACCCTGCAAAATGCAACGGGCGGGGGTAAGTAGCTGCAATCTGCCTTCCAGAGCAACGTCACTTCCTGGTGCGTCGAATTTGACTCCGCCTTTCAAAGTCGTATTGGAACAACAAGCCCAGGCTATGCGAGCCTTGTTCTCCGTCGCGGATGGCATTAAACCCGTAACCGTACCGGAAAATGATGCGGCAGACTTCGCTTTGAGGGGTGAACATGATGCCGCAACCCATTCCGGTTTGCCAGCGGCGTGGCTGTTCGTAACCGGGGAGGTAATCCAGGTACGCACTCGCCGCTTCGACGGAGAACTGAAAGCGATGTTTTTCGTCGAGTGGGAAGTAGTAACGTGCCTGGAGATGCACCATGCGCTCGGCAGTCAGTTCCTGATAGAAGTATCCCGGCAAGCCCAGGGGAAATTCGGCGATCAGCGGCAATACTCCGCCTAATCGCCACGCGCTGAATTGGTCGGTGTCACCTGAACCTCCTGCGGTCACGGCAAAATTAATCCCGTGACCAATATTCGTCCACGCGTAGCTCATCCCCGCATACGCCCAATACCAGTCCACCTCCGGCGCTACCGAGCGATCCCCCGCAAAACCGTACGGTCCGTACGCGCTGCGCCACTGCCGCTCATACCAGATCGATAACTCCAAACCCAGGTCGGGATACAGAATGGGCTCCTTTCCGGCGAAGCGAAGGCCGACGCGCACAAAGGGATTGAACCGCGATGGCGGCAAATCGAAATTCGCGTCAGTCTTGTCGCTGTCCGCATAAGTCGTGTAACGAATCCCGCCACGGAAAACCGCGTTCAATGGAATCATCATGCCGGGATTCAGCAGCTGATAAACGCCCAGCGTCAGTCCCCCGCCGTAGCCATAGAAACTTTCGCTTTGCACGAAGTTGCCCTGCTTCACGTCGTATAAATTGTCATAGAACGCCCCGCCACCCACGTTGATCCCAAAATCGGTATACGGCGAAATCAGTCCTTTGAACCCAAGTTCACTATCCAGATAAGCCGGCGTGAGCACGGCGCGCAGAACGACATTTGAACCTCGGAATTCCGGATCGTTGTAATAGTAGAAGGAGTACACTCCATACGGTCCACGGCCCACGAGTGGCTGGTCGTATCCCAGCTGCAGCAGATTGCGACGCAGGGGGTCGATTTGACCGAAAGTAGTTTGCGTGGCCAGCAACAGGCCACACCACAACAGCTGGCGAATAATCCCTCCCTTTTGCATACCACCAAAGACTCTGGCTTCAACTAATGCCGCGATCGAATCGATCTCCAGATCGAGGTGCCGGCCCGCATGCCCGTAAGCACCGCGGCAAGCCACGATCCCTTGTCCCGGGAGTACGTTTCCCGCACCTCGCCAATCGCTTTGACTCCCGCCATTCCCACCGACGCGGCAGACGTCACTGCGGAACAGACCCCGTGGAACCTGCTCTTCAACTCGCGAACCTCACCATTGAGACTGCGATACTCGATGACCAGTTGCTCGCGATTGACCTCGCTTTCCGCCAGCAACCGCTTTTTGCGCAGCGCTAGCGCGGTCATTTGAGATTCTGTTCGAGACATTGGCAGTCCTTTCGCAATTGCTCGATCGTGTCCGGAAGCGTCCGCGCGTCGCGCTGCAAGCGAGCAAAGCCACTGTAGCACCATGCCGCGCCCGCCGCATAAAGCGCGGCCAGCGCCGCCACGGCCAGCACGGGAGATCGTTCCCAAAAGAAGACGACGACCGCGACGCTCAAAGCGACGCCCGCCAGAAAACAAAACACGGCTGCACCCAGCGCCAGCAGGAAGCTGCGGACCATGCGCAGCCGCTCCTCCTGAAGTTCGATCGTGAGTAGCTCGAGCCGGTTTCCCACAATCGTCATCACGCGCGCCAGCAGCCGCTTTGATGTGATTGCCACCTCGCGCAGAGTATCGCTGGTCGTGTCCATCACCTGGGTGTCGGCCTCCACGTCAACTCCAATGGAGCAGTCACCGCGCTTCAAGCCTTGCTGCCTTGAATCAGCCGGACCAACAGCATGATGATCGCGACCACCAGCAGGATGTGAATGAAGCCACCCAGCGTGTAGGATGAAACCAGGCCGAGCAGCCAGGCGATGATTAGAATTGCAGCCAGTGTGTATAGCATAGCGTTTAATTTTTTTCCTGTTTAACTTTGGGAGTGTATCCTCGCTACACACTGCACTAAAACTCTGGCGCGTGGGTGATTAAAAACTTTCAGCCAAGTTCCCCTCAAGTCTTCGGTCTCTGACTGCACTATTCTAGTGAAACTGCTGAACTGAATATCAAGGAATCCACGATGGCTGAATCGGCCTCATCATGTAACCTCGTCCAAAGGCATTGTGGATGTGGTCCGCCTAGGTTCGAAGCTTTGCGTCGCTCCGACGTAATGGTCAGTTCTGATAGGATTATGAAGAAACTAGCTTTATCCCGCCCCCGGGGAAACGGTCACGGCCCGATCGATGAGCCCTTTAAACAAGAGCTTCTTCAGGCGCTAACGATGTTCAAAAAGGGGGATTTCAGCGTGCGCCTGCCCTCAGGTTTGGTTGGCCTGGATGGAAAAATCGCCGACACCTTTAACGAGGTCGCCGAACGCAAGGAACGTTTCGGTAAAAGTCTGACGCGCCTCCAGAACGAAGTCGGTCGTCGCGGCAAAATCAGCGAGCGTCTGGAAATGGGCGATGCCACGGGCGGTTGGGCCGACCGCGTCGAAGCCGTCAATTCCCTCGTGGATGAACTTTCGCGACCCACCGTTGAGATGGCACGCGTCATCGGCGCCGTCGCCAAGGGAGATTTGACCCAGTCCGTGCCACTGGAGGTGGAGGGCCGGCCATTGCAGGGTGAGTATCTGCGTACCGCCAAGCTGGTCAACGGCATGGTGGATCAGTTGGCGGACTTTTCCGTGGAAGTCATTCGCGTGGCGCGCGAAGTGGGCACGGAAGGCAAGCTCGGCGGTCAAGCGCAAGTCAAACGCGTCTCCGGCGTGTGGCGCGAGCTGACCGAGTCCGTCAACCAAATGGCCGGCAACCTCACCGCTCAGGTCCGCAACATCGCCGATGTCACCATCGCCGTGGCCAACGGTGACCTGTCCAAGAAGATCACCGTGGACGTGCGTGGCGAAATCCTGCAACTCAAGGAAGCCATTAACGTCATGGTGGACCAGCTCCGCTCGTTTGCGTCGGAAGTGACCCGCGTCGCGCGCGAAGTGGGCACGGAAGGCAAACTCGGCGGCCAGGCGGTCGTGCCCGGCGTCGCGGGCACGTGGAAAGATCTCACCGACAACGTCAACCTGATGGCCAATAACCTGACGTCCCAGGTCCGCAACATCGCGCAGGTAACGACCGCCGTCGCGCGCGGTGACTTGTCGCGCAAGATCACCGTGGACGTGAAAGGCGAGATTCTCGAACTCAAGGACACCATCAACGTCATGGTGGATCAGCTCAACGCGTTCGCCTCCGAAGTAACCCGCGTGGCGCGCGAAGTGGGAACGGAAGGCAAACTCGGCGGCCAGGCGGTCGTGCCCGGCGTCGCGGGCACGTGGAAGGACCTCACCGACAACGTCAACTTGATGGCCAACAACCTCACGGCTCAAGTCCGCAACATCGCTGACGTGACCACCGCCGTTGCCAAAGGCGACTTGTCGCGCAAGATCACGGTGGATGTGAAAGGCGAAATCCGTGAATTGAAAGACACCATCAACGTCATGGTGGACCAGCTCAACGGTTTCGCGTCCGAAGTGACGCGCGTGGCGCGCGAAGTCGGCACCGAAGGCATTCTCGGCGGCCAGGCCGAAGTGCCCGGCGTCGCGGGAACGTGGAAAGACCTCACCGATTCCGTCAACGCGATGGCGACCAACCTCACGGCCCAGGTCCGCAACATCGCTGAAGTGACGACCGCGGTCGCCCGCGGCGATTTGTCCCGCAAGATCACCGTGGACGTGAAGGGCGAAATCCGCGAACTCAAGGACACGATTAACGTCATGGTGGACCAGCTCAATGGTTTCGCCTCCGAAGTGACGCGTGTCGCCCGCGAAGTCGGTACTGAAGGCAAACTTGGCGGCCAGGCACAGGTGCGCGGCGTGGCCGGCACGTGGAAGGACCTCACCGACAACGTCAACTCCATGGCGTCCAACCTCACTTCGCAAGTCCGCAACATCGCGGAAGTGGCAACCGCCGTCGCTCGGGGTGACTTGTCCCGCAAAATCACGGTGGACGTCAAAGGCGAAATCCTCGAACTCAAGAACACGATCAACACGATGGTGGACCAGCTCAATGGTTTTGCCTCCGAAGTCACGCGCGTCGCCCGCGAGGTCGGCACGGAAGGAAAACTCGGTGGCCAGGCCGAAGTCCCCGGAGTCGCCGGCACGTGGAAAGACCTCACCGACAACGTCAACTCCATGGCGTCCAACCTCACCGGCCAGGTCCGCAACATCGCTGACGTGACCACGGCGGTGGCCAAAGGGGATTTGTCGCGCAAGATCACGGTGGACGTGCGCGGTGAAATTCTTGAGCTCAAGAACACGATCAACGTCATGGTGGACCAGTTGAACGCGTTCGCTTCCGAGGTCAGCCGCGTCGCCCGCGAAGTCGGCACGGAAGGCAAACTCGGCGGTCAGGCCGTCGTTTCGGGCGTCGCCGGCACCTGGAAAGATTTGACGGACAACGTCAACTCCATGGCCTCCAATCTCACTGGTCAGGTTCGTAACATCGCCGAGGTGACGACCGCCGTCGCGCGCGGCGACTTGTCGCGCAAGATCACGGTGGACGTAAAGGGCGAAATCCTCGAACTCAAGAACACCATTAACACGATGGTGGACCAGTTGAACGCGTTCGCGTCCGAAGTCAGCCGCGTCGCCCGCGAAGTCGGCACCGAAGGCAAGCTGGGCGGCCAGGCCAAAGTTCTTGGCGTCGCGGGCACATGGAAGGATTTGACCGACAACGTCAACTCCATGGCTTCCAACCTTACCGGCCAGGTGCGTAACATCGCCGAAGTCACCATCGCGGTCGCCAATGGCGACTTGTCGCGCAAGATCACAGTGGACGTGCGCGGCGAAATCCTGCAGCTCAAAGAAACGATCAACACCATGGTCGAGCAGCTCCGCTCGTTCGCGTCCGAAGTGACGCGCGTCGCCCGCGAGGTCGGCACCGAGGGCCGCCTGGGCGTGCAAGCCGTCGTGCCCGGTGTCGCCGGCACGTGGAAGGACCTCACGGACTCGGTCAACGCGATGGGTTCAAACCTCACCGCCCAGGTGCGCAACATCGCTGAAGTGACAACCGCCGTCGCGCGCGGCGACTTGTCCCGGAAGATCACGGTGGACGTGAAGGGCGAAATTCTCGAACTCAAAAACACCATCAATACGATGGTGGACCAGTTGAACGCCTTCGCCGCCGAAGTCACGCGCGTGGCGCGCGAAGTCGGCACGGAAGGCAAACTCGGCGGCCAGGCCGTTGTGTCCGGTGTCGCGGGAACGTGGAAAGACCTGACGGACTCCGTCAACGTCATGGCGGCCAACCTCACCGAACAGGTGCGCGGTATTGTGAAGGTGGTGACGGCCGTCGCGAACGGCAATTTGCGCCAGAAGCTCACCGTGGCAGCGAAGGGCGAAGTCGCGGCGCTCGCGGAAACGATCAACAACATGACCGACACCCTGGCGATTTTTGCCGAACAGGTGACCAACGTGGCGCGCGAAGTCGGCACGGAAGGGAAGCTCGGTGGCCAGGCCAACGTGCCCGGTGCGGCCGGCACCTGGAAGGATTTGACCGACAACGTCAACCTGCTGGCGGCAAATCTCACCACGCACATTCGCGCCATTGCCGAAGTGGCCACCGCGGTGACGAAAGGCGATTTGACCCGCTCGATTCAGGTCGAGACCCGCGGCGAAGTGGCCGAGTTGAAGGACAACATCAACACGATGATCGACAACCTGCGCGTCACCACCGAGAGCAATCAGGAACAGGACTGGTTGAAAACCAACCTGGCCAAGTTCACCGGCATGCTTCAGGGACAGCGCGACCTCTTCACGGTTGGTAAAATGTTGCTTTCCGAACTCGGGCCGCTGGTCAATGCCCAGCAAGGCACCATTTATCAAATGGAGACCGCGGATGACGGCTTGAACCTGCGACTGCTGTCCGGTTATGCCCAAAGGCCGGACCAGCCTCAACGCATCCCTCTGGGTGAAGGTCTCGTCGGGCAATGCGCTCTGGAACGAAAGCGTATTCTGCTGAACGAAGTGCAACCGGATTACACCCGCATCCAATCCAGTCTCACCGAGGCGCGCCCGGTCAACATCGTCGTTCTGCCCGTGCTGTTCGAAAACCAGACCAAGGCCGTCATCGAACTGGCCTCCCTGCGCAAATTCAATGTCACGCACCTGACCTTCCTCGAACAGCTCACGCAATCCATCGGCGTTGTTTTCAACACCATCGAGGCCACGATGCGCACCGAAAATCTGCTGCAACAGTCGCAACAGCTCACCGTGGAATTGCAATTGCAACAGAAGGAACTGCAGCAGACCAACGAAGAGTTGGCCCAGAAAGCCCGGCAATTGGCCGACCAAAACGTCGAAGTGGAACGCAAGAGTCAGGAAGTCGAACAGGCCCGGCGCGCCCTGGAGGAAAAGGCCCGCGAACTCGCCTTGACCTCCAAATACAAATCGGAATTTCTTGCCAACATGTCGCACGAACTGCGCACGCCGCTGAACTCCATCCTCATCCTCAGCCAGCAACTGGCCGACAACAGCGGTGGGAATCTCAATCCCAAGCAAAAAGACTTTGCGCGCAATATCTATTCGTCCGGCTCGGATTTGCTGAATCTCATCACCGATATCCTGGACCTGTCCAAGATCGAGTCCGGCACGGTGACGGTCGAAGCCGAGGAAATCGGATTTGCTTCCCTGCGCGACGCCGTCGAACGCAACTTCCGCCATATTGCCGACGCAAAAAATCTCCCGTTCCAGGTGGAGTTTGCGCCAGACCTGCCACGGGCGATGGTTTCCGATCCGAAACGCTTGCAGCAGATTCTCAAAAATCTGCTGTCCAATGCATTCAAGTTCACGTCCCAGGGCCACGTCGGCATCCGCGTTGCCCCGGCCACCTCCGGATGGTCTCCCGACCATCCTTTCCTCAGCCAGGCCCGCACGGTCATTTCTTTTGCGATCCGGGACACCGGCATCGGCATCGCACCGGAAAAACAGAAACTGATTTTTGAAGCGTTTCAACAGGCGGATGCCGGCACAAGCCGCAAGTACGGCGGCACCGGTCTGGGACTCGCCATCTCCCGCGAACTGTCCGCGCTGTTGGGCGGAGAAATCCGGCTGGCGAGTTCCCTGGGCGAAGGCAGCACCTTCACCTTGTTCCTGCCCCTGGCTTATTCCGGCACGTCCACTCAGACGGTGTCGCAAACTCCGGCCCTGCCCGTCGCGCTCCCCGCACCACGCGATGAAGTCATTCCGGATGACCGCGAGCAGATTCAGCCCGGCGATCAGGTATTGCTCATCGTTGAAGATGACCCGCACTACGCGCGAGTTCTCGTGGGACTGGCACGGGACAAAGGATTCAAAGCGATCTCCGCCACGCGCGGCAATACCGCGCTGGCGCTGGCACGCCAATACCTGCCCACCGCCATCACGCTGGATATTTTCCTGCCGGACATGCTGGGTTGGACGGTCCTGAATAATCTCAAGCTGGACCCCGCCACGCGTCACATTCCGGTTCAAATCATCTCGGTGGAAGAAGAGCGCCGCCACGGGTTGTCCCACGGCGCGTTCTCCTACATGATCAAACCCGCCACGACCGAAGGCCTTGACCAATGCTTTGACCGGATCAAGCAATTCGTCACGCCGCGCCAAAAGCGGCTGCTGGTGGTCGAGGACAACGAGACCGAACGCAATAGTGTGATGGAATTGCTGCGGCACGATGACATTGAAGTCCACACCATCGGCACCGGTCAGGAAGCGCTTCAACTGCTGCTGGATCGCCCGTTTGATTGTTGCGTGCTCGACCTGCGTTTGCCGGACATGAGCGGTTACTCGCTCCTGGAAAAGATGCAAAGTGAACCGGATTTGCGCGACGTGCCGGTGGTCGTCTTCACCGGCAAACAACTCGCTGAAGAGGAGGAGAAACAGTTGCGGGCCGTGGCCAAGAGTATTGTGCTCAAAGATGTGCAATCTCCCGAGCGGCTGTTCGATGAAACCGCCCTCTTCCTTCACCGCGTCGTGGCGGATCTGCCCGAGGACAAACGGAACATGCTCGCGCGCCTGCACAACTCCAACGAGGCGTTGCGCGGCCGTAAGGCTCTGGTTGTCGACGACGACGCCCGCAACATTTTCGCCCTCACCACCGTCCTCGAGAACCACGAAATGGAAGTCGTGAGCGCGACGAACGGACGGCAGGCGATTGAGATTATCCAGAATGAACCCCACTTGAGCGTGGTGTTGATGGATATCATGATGCCGGAAATGGATGGCTATGAGACCTTGCGGGAAATTCGCAAGAATCCGGCCTTCAGGGCCTTACCGATCCTCGCCATTACCGCCAAAGCCATGAAGGGTGACCGCGAAAAATGCCTTGAGGCCGGCGCCTCGGACTACATTGCCAAGCCGGTCAATACCGACCAATTGATTTCCTTGCTGCGAGTTTGGCTATATCGTTGATAGTTGTCGTTATGAGCTCGTTAGTCATTGAACCGACAAACGGTGAGATATCCGCAGAACCGAAGGCGCATTCCAACCTGCCTTTGCGCGGGATCGCCAAAATCCTGCTGGTTGATGACGAGGAACGGAATCTTGAAGTGCTCGAAAGCATCCTGGCCTCACCCGATCTGCAGCTGATTCGCGCCCAGACTCCCGAAGCCGCACTGCTGGCCCTGGTGCGCGACGAGTTCGCGTGCATTGTGCTCGACGTTCAGATGCCCGGCATGACCGGGCTGGAGCTGGCCTCTCTGATCAAGACCCGCAAGCGATGCAGTCACGTTCCGATCATTTTCCTGACCGCATTCTTCAACAGCGAACGGGACATCCTCCAGGGTTACGGTGCCGGCGCCGTGGACTACCTCACCAAGCCGCTCAATCCCCAGATTCTGAAATCGAAGGTCGGCGTGTTCGTGGACCTTTTTAACAGTAACCGCGCTTTGATGGCGCTGAACGACACCCTGGAACAGGAAATCGCCCGCCGCCAACACGTCGAGGAAGCGCTGAATCGGGCCAACACCGAATTGGCGTCGGTGAATCACTCGTTGCGCAATCAGATTCGTGAGCGGGAACAGTTGGAAACCGCGGTGCTCAACATCAGTGAGCAGGAACAGCAACGCATCGGTCAGGATCTGCATGACGGCCTGTGCCAGTACCTGACCGGCTTGAAATTCCGAAGCACCTTACTGGAGCAAAAACTTCAAAAGCACGGGATCGCCGAAGCGGCTGATGCCCGAATGATCGAATCCCTCCTGAGCCAGGCCATCGAACATGCCCGTCATCTCGCGCGGGGCTTGAACCCCGTCCGCCTGGAAGCTGACGGACTGGCGATTGCGTTGCGCGAACTGGCCGCGAGCGTCGCTTCGCTGTTTGGGGTCCGTTGCACCTTTCTTTGTCCTTCGCCCATTCCCCGGATCGACCAACCGCGGGCCATTCATCTCTTTCGCATCGCCCAGGAAGCCACCAGCAATGCCATCAAGCATGGCCGCGCCACCACGATTGTCATTCAACTCAACCATCAACCCGGAAACATCGACCTGACGGTGGAGGATGATGGCCGCGGTTTATCCAAGGAGATCCGCGACCAGCGCGGCACCGGGATGTACATCATGAATTATCGCGCGCGAACCATTGGAGCCACTCTCGAGATTCAGCCCGGTGCCAACGGCGGAGTGACTGTGACCTGTTCGTTGCCTTGCGAACGAACCCCTCTCGCCGAAACCCAATGACGTATGGCCAAAATGAGTTCTAAACGAAAAGTTTTTCTCGTCGAAGACCACCCCATCACCCGGGAGGGATTTGCTCAATTAATCAATTATCAGGAGGACCTCGCGGTTTGCGGGCAGGCCGGAACCGTCACCGCGGCGCTGGATGGTATTAACGAATCCAAACCCGATCTGGTGATTGTGGATGTCACGTTGCCGGACGGGCACGGGATTGAACTGGTTAAAATCCTGCGCACCCAGCTCCCGAAGCTCCGCATTCTGGTGCTCTCAATGCACGACGAAACCCTCTACGCGGAACGCGCCCTCCAGGCCGGCGCGCGCGGTTACGTGATGAAGCAAGAGGCCACGCACGTCGTGATGACGGCGATTCGTCAGGTTCTGCAGGACGAAACTTATCTCAGCCCCAAAATGCAGCGCACCGTCGTGCAGCGGTTCGCGGGGAAACCGCCCCCCAACGGTGGCTCCGAGCTGGAACATCTCACGGACCGTGAACTGCAGGTGTTTGAACTGCTGGGCCGCGGGCAAAGCACCAGCCAGATTGCTCGCCGCCTCCGCATCAGCATCAGCACCGTGGAAACGCATCGCGCCCATCTCAAGGAGAAACTGCAGACCCAGACCGGCCCGGAATTGATCTATCGGGCCGTGGAATGGGTTGGCCGCAATCGGGTTTAACTTTCGCCCTCGACACTTTCCGTTTCGCCAGCCTCCATCAATTGCTTGAACCGCTCCAGGTCCTCGCGCACTTGACGTTGCGGATGCTCGTCGGAAAGCCGGACCGTCGCCGCACCCAGCATTCCTCCGGGTGGATCGTATTTGATTAACACCCGCACCAACGTCCCGCGTCCCTCGGGCGCCGGCTCAAACCGCACCGTTCCCGCGTTGACGACGTCGGCACCCGGCAACGATTGCCAGGCGATCAGCTGCCCCGGCTCGTCGTTAATGATCTCCGCCTCCCACTCGACCTGTTTTCCCAGCGGGGCCTTCACCACCCAATGCGAACGCCGCTCATCGAGGCATCGAACGGAGGTCAGGTGTTCCATGAAACGCGGCAGATTTTCGAAGTTGCGCCAGAATTGATACAGCTCCTGCGGCCCGCGATTGATCGTGACACACTGCTCGATGGAACTGCTGTCGTGCAACTCGGACTTTTGCTTTGCCAGGGCACGACGCCGGGTCTTCCCGGCCTTCTCAATGGTAGTAGCCATAAATTCTTCTCCTTGCCTTGAACCTCAAGCCGGTCACGGATTCCGTCAGCCGGGGTAATCACCCTAACTTCAGGCGAAGTCGCGACCTCACTCCCTGGTGAAAGCCTGATTGATCACGATGCCGCCGGCCGAGAAGGCGAGCCAGAAGATCACGAAATCGACCCAACCGATCCGGCCCGTAGCGGCGAAGAACAAGGCCGTCACCATTCCCCACCAGAACGATTGACACCACTCGCAATAGAAGCCGCGCTTGATCCATCCCTCGGGTGCGGCGTGCCGGACCTTTCGCGCCGCTTCCGCCGGCCCTTCCTCCTTGGAGACCAGCAACGACATCCGAAAGGTTGCAAGACAACCCACCACAAATTCCAGCCAGGTGATTTCCATCGCAACCGGGATTGCCAGTTCAACAACAGATGAAGCTCGCACTTCCAGCGACTTGTCCAATGGGGTGAAACCAGAGTAAGTCCAATCTGACGCCAGGCTGGTAACGGCACGCCAGGGAAAGTTTGTTCCCGTCACTCAGCCAGCTTCAACTCACGCTGACCCGCAATCCCGCCAACTTCGACGATCGCGGAGGATTGCTTTACCTCCAAACAGTGAATCTTGCGTTGCGATCGCCACACGCTGGAGCAACTCGGCAAGCAGAAGGGCATGCTCGGCGTCATCTTCCGCAAGGCGCAGCACAAAATCCATCTTCTGGCTGAAAGATGAAGTGCTGGAAGAATCCGCCAACGCATCCCAGCCAGAATTGTTTGGGAACAGCCGATGGTGGCGAAGAGCCTTTTGTGATGACGTCGCACCGCGAACCAAGCGGTACGGTGGTGGTCCCCCGCGCTCATATTGCCAACACTTCAAGGGGTTCATCGAACGGCTGCGCGACAGTTGACGCCCTTTGCGACGGTTTGCTCATGCGGCTACCTCAGCACGCGGTTCGACGGGCAAATCGAGGAAGAGTTGCGGAAAGTAGAAGTCATGAACCTTGGCCGGAAAGGCAACTCGCAACGGGCCTTTGGGACTGGGCGTTTCAAAATAGCCTTCGTCGAGCCCCAGTTTGATGATTTCAACCGAGACGGTGGTAGCCTTGCCCGTGACTTCCTTCACACGTGAGCGGGGAATTTCACCCTCATCCACTAATATGCGCACCACACGCATGATCTCGTCCCGATAGCGTTTGAGGTGCAACGCTTGAAATTGAAAGTAGCGTTCCACCCGTGTACGCAGCGCAGGCAGGCCTAGCAGTCCACTCATGAACTGAATCTGGTCGAGTACGGTTTCGAGGAAGAACACGCAAAAATCAGCCAGCGCCGCGTCCGAGAGATTACCCCGGCCGTCGAGATCATTTCGACGACCCTGGTCTGCAGCTTCCAAACTTGCGTAATAGCGCTGCCGCCAGCGGGCAAGTCCGCGCGACAGCGTCCACAATCCGTGACCGGCAACGCCGTGGCGGATGAGTTGTGCTTGAGACTGTAGCCGGATGACGCGACCGTTACCGTCGCCAAACGGATGAATCCAGGCAAGCCGATGGTGGGCAGCCGCAGTAGCCACCAGGCGGTCGGTTTTCAAAATATGTTTGTCTCCGTAGAAGGAGTGGAAGCGATTCAGGAAGTTTGGCAACGCTTCAAAATCCGGCGGTGTGTGTTTGCCCACATCCACCATGAAGTCGCGAGGGCATCCGGGCTTGATCTGATAACGTTGGCCACCCTTGGTAGTGGCCCAGTGCAGCGATTCGGGGAGGCGAGTGTAAAATTCGCGGTGAAGCCAGCAAATGAAATCGGAGGAATGAACATCCACTGACTCGTCCATCAGCTGTTCTTCCATGAGCTTCTCCACCGCAATGTGAGCCAGACTGAGGTGCTGATTGTCACGTTGGATTTTATCGTGCGAAAAATCGCGCTTTAGCGCCCGCTCGATATCGCGCGGAATGGTTTTATGACCTTCAATCAGGTTGGAATAATAGCAGTTCATTTCGCGGACCAAATCCGCAACTCTCTTAAGCACAAGCGGCGAATGAATCTGTCCAGTAATATGGCCAGCGGCTTTTAAAATTTCACAGGTGAGCTCAGCAAGTCGCCCCCCTTGAGCCTTGGGTACCAGGGGCTCCATTGCGTTTGGGTGCCTATACACTTCCATAAACCCATTATTCCGAAAATCTTTATGAACATCTAAGACAAAATTAAAATAATAATAAACAGCAACTTACACACTAACGCGCCTGAATTTATTAAAATAAACGAAAATGTATTCGAAAATCATAGAAAACTTTTGTCAATTCGTTCATGGCATCCAAGTCTCGCTTAACATCCGTTGCAGCACGCTGTGGGCAGGTTCGGGCAACGGCTTTTCGTTTTGCAGTCGAGTCAGCTTCTCTCTGTATTCCGGTAGCACCGTTGGCCGCGCGTGTTTCATGGCCAGCAGCGTTTGGATGAACAGGATGCGCACGCCGACATTTTGTGGGTGTTCGAGACAGAGCTGCAAATTGCCGTCAATGATCTCGCGTTCACCATTGAGAAATCTGGAGGGCACACCGTCCATGCCTGAGCAGCGGACGGCCAGGAGTTGTTCCAATCGCAGCAGGTAGCTGCCGAACCAGGCGCCAACGGGAAGTTGATATTGCGGTGGCGGCGAAACAATCTGCACTTCCACCTCGGCACGCAGCAAGGCGAGCAACTGATTCGCGAGTGCGGGGATGCCGACTTCGGTTTGCGCCGGGAGAATGTTGCCGGCCACCGTGCCCAGGCATTTGGCGTCGATGGTGCGCACCAAGCGCAACTCGGCGATCCACGGTTCGGTGTTGGGTTTCAGGAAGAGAACGACGACGTAATCGTTCTTAGCTTCCGTCTGTCGGGCATACGCCGCGGCGTCGGCGTCGTCCCAGGGAGCGCCGCCGAACATGAAGCCCGGAGCGTCACCCATGACCCAGGGGACGAGGGTTTGCACGCGTGCGTTGCTGCCGAACTCCAATTGTTCCGCCAGAAAGAGCGGTAGCGCACGACTCATGCGCCCGGGCGAGTCGGACATCTGGTGTTGCATCCGTTTGGAGTTGGACATGATCTCCGCCACGCTGCCGAGCAAAGCGATGGTGGGCGCCTCGGTGCGTTTGGCGGGGAACAATTCGGCGGCGGGCGATTCCGGTTTGAGCCAGACCGGGCCAACGATGGTGAGCATCGCGATGGACGGCTGTTCCCTGGGCGCTTCGTGCAAAGCGACTTTGGCTTTGGCAATTTCGGTGTCCCAAAAGCTGAGATGCTCTTTCCAATCGCCGCGGTTCTGCTGGTAGAGCTGGTCGAGAATCCGGCGAGCGGCATCGAGTTGGCCGAGGTCGACGTTGGCCTTGATGAGATTATTGCCGACCATCAAACCGTGGCGAGCGGGATCGAAGTGAGGGGCGATGAGTTCAAGGATTTCCGGAATGTGACCGTTCATGCCCAGGTCGCCACTGACCTGGTAGAGCAGATCGGTTGGAACCGGTTTGCCGGCGCGGGAAAGACTCTCGCGATATAACTGGAGGGCTTGCTCCAGCTGTTTTGCTTTCAGCGCATGGCGACCGATCCAAACTTGAGCCCGCCAGCTTCCCGGTAAGGCGGCGATGCGGCGGAGGGCGTCGAGCTCGGCGGTTTCGCCGCCGCGCTCGCGATGAATGGCGACATACCAGACCAGGCCGTTGTCCTGATTGGGGTCAACTTCGAGTGCATGCCAGAGGGTGCGTTCGGCAAGGGCTTCCTCGCCTCTGCCGGATTGGGCTTTGGCCAGGTTGGTAAGGAGTGTGCCTTCTTCCCCTCGCTGGCGCATGCAGTCAGTAACGACTTTCTCTGCTTCATCGTATTGCTTGAGGTGGAGCAGAGTCACCGCGAGGAAATTCGCACCGCGCCTGAGATGCGGGTCGATGCGATGAAGCTGGCGCGCCGGCTCCAGGCAGTCAGCAATGAAGCCATCGGTCAAAGCGTTATGGATGAGACCCGCGAGATCGTCGGGCTGGTTCCAGTTTGCTCGGAAGTTGTGCGGCAGGACCCTGGTGCGCCATTCTTCGCGGGAGATTTCGACAATGCGCCCATAGTTGTCCCACACCTTCATCGTGGCCGGCGCTCCCGGCGGTGGTGGTGAAGCGGGCGGCGGCGTCAATTCGGGTGGCTCGGATGCGTCCGATTTCTTGTTGAAGATTTTTCCGAGAAAGCTCATGCTCCTTCCAATGCCTTTTGTGCTTTCCTGATTTCGGCCACCAGGAGTTTTTCATCCGGCTCAATGCTCCGGCTGGTGCCTGGGCCGGCGGAGAGATTCAACGTTTTGTAATTTTAGATGAGCCATCCGGACGCGAGGGGCATGGCCTCAATCTGTTCGCGGGCTTTTTCTTCCGGGGTCATGGCCCTGATCCACACACAATGCAGTTTGCCAATTTTAGGTTCACCGCATGAGGCTGCGGGCAGAGTATTCCAACAGAAATCGGCTGCAAAGGAAAATCCCGCATGCTCGCCGTTGGAAATGCCTTTGGAATTATGGTGCCGGTGGTGGGACTTGAACCCACACGACTTTTTACGGTCCCAGGATTTTAAGTCCTGTGCGTCTGCCATTTCGCCACACCGGCGGCATTGAAAGCCATGCGACCTGATGCGACTGAAAGCGCGGCCAACACCCGGAACCGTAGCGCAGATTTATAATCTGCTGTATCGCCGAATTGGATTCGGCAGAGCCCCGGCTCTTTCCAGTCGTTGAAGTCGGCTACTCGCCAGCGGATTAAAAATCCGCGATACAGCAGATTGCAAATCTGCGCTACCCCAATCGCACGCCAGCGACCCTAGCAGAATTGTTCGGACACGCAAGGATGCGGTGCGACGCGGTGCGCAACCGCGTAGGAGCGCGGACAGCCTTGTCCGCGTGAATTCGAAAATAAAGGGAGCGTTGAAATTGGAAGTAAAACCGGCGGACATGGCTGTCCGTGCTCCGCTCGCCACGAGACTTCCCGGACGCTGCCCTGAGTCCTCACGACGCTGCTCCGCCTCGCGATGGAGCACAATCTGACCTCATTTTCAGTCGCACCCGCGAATCAGCGCGTCCGCATTCCAATTCGCCTCAGGGATTATAAATGCCAATTCGCGTTTCCGTGGTTAAATGCCAGCGAGCATGACTGGCAGTCCACTCAACACGAACCACGGCAATTCGCACGGCAACGGCTGGTCGTGGGTCGAACTGGTATTCGAAGTCTTCGGCAGCTTGTTGGAGTTGGTCGGTGCGGTGTTTGAGTGTTTAGCCGCTTTCTTTTGAAACGGCAATTCGGACCAAAGCTATGAGACCAAACTGCGCGAAGTGTGGAAAAGAAATGGAAACCGGATTCGTAATCGATCGGGGACACGGCAATTTCAGGAATCTCCCCATCTGGGTGAGCGGTGCGCCGGAGCACAGTTTCTGGAAGGGACTGAAGACGGGTGAACGCGCCAACCTGGAGGTTTGCACCTATCGTTGTCCGGCATGCGGCTTACTCGAATCTTACGCAATCAAACCGGCAACCTGAGAAAGAATAAGTATGCGCGAGCATGATTGACGAAATAACTAATTCAGGTCGCGGCGCAGGGTCGAACGTCGCCTGGTCCTTGTTTGAAGGTGGGCTCGAACTTGTTTCGGGCTTGCTTGAGTGCGGGCTAGACCTTTTACTCTGAGTGGCAACCAACTCCGCGAGGGATTATGATCATCTACGCCATCTGCCTGGTCGTCGGACTCCTCTTCACTGTGATTAGCGCCATCGCCGGCCACTTCTTCGGTGGGCATGATGGCGCCGACGTGGGCACGGGCGGCCATGCGGAAGCCGGCTTTGATGATAGTGGCGTTCCAGGGATTTCCATGTTTAGCCCCACGGTGCTCTGTAGCTTTGTTACGGCATTCGGCGCCTTTGGCTTGTTGCTATCGGAGATCGAAGCTACGAAGAACCCCTGGATGAGCGCGCCACTTTCCGCCGTCGGAGGCATGGGGGTCGCCGCGATTGTCTTCTGGATATTCAATACCCTGTTCCAAAAGGTCCAAAGCTCCAGCGAATCCCGCGTTGCCTCGCTGGTGGGCATGACCGCCTCCCTCCTGACGCCGATTCCCGAGAATGGCGTAGGCGAAATCGCGTACGTCCAGGGGGGAGCGCGTTACACCGCCCCGGCCCGGTCCGAAAAGGGCGCCGCCATCAGCGCGAGCCGCCCCGTCAAGATCACTCGCATCGTCGGCAGCCAATTCTACGTCGAACCAACCGACTAACCACTCAGATTATGCAACTCGTACCAATGCTAGCAGCCGTCAGTGACCTTCCCTGGCTGAAAATCATCCTTGGAGTCGGTGTTTTCCTGTTCCTGGTCTTCTTTTTCGGCGGCATTTACGCCAGCCGTTACACCAAGGTCGGTCCGAACCAGGTGCTCGTCATTTCCGGACGCAAGCACGCCATCACCGATCCGGATGGGACCAGGCGTGAAGTGGGGTTCCGGGTGGTCAAAGGCGGCGGCGTGTTTGTGTGGCCCGTCTTCGAAAAAGTTGACCTCCTCTCGCTGGAACTGCTGACCATCGACGTCCAGACGCCGGAGGTTTACACCAGCAAAGGCGTGCCCGTGAAAGTGGACGGTGTGGCTCAGGTCAAGGTCAAGGGCGACGATATCTCCATCGGCACGGCGGCTGAACAATTCCTGAGCAAGGGCGCGGATGAAATTCGGAACATCGCCACGCAAACCCTCGAAGGCCATTTGCGCGCCATTCTGGGCACTCTGACGGTTGAGGAAATCTATCAAAATCGCGATGCCTTCGCCTCCAAAGTCCAGGAAGTGGCCGCCGGAGACATGGCCAACATGGGTCTGCAAATCGTCAGCTTCACCATCCGCGACATCCGGGACAGCCAGGGTTATCTCGACGCACTGGGCAAGCCGCGGATCGCCCAGGTGAAACGCGATGCGCAGATTGCGCAAGCGGAAGCGGACCGCGATGCCATGATTAAGAGTTCGCAAGCGCAGCAAGCGGGACAAGAAGCCAAGTTTGCCGCCGATACAAAAATTGCCGAGTCGCAGCGCGACTATCAAACGAACGTGGCTCAATACCAGGCCGCAGTGAATCAGAGAAAGGCCGAAGCCGACCTTGCCTATGATTTGCAGAAATACAAGACCGGCCAGCTCGTGAAGGCGGAAGAAGTGCAGGTGCAGATCATCGAGAAGCAGAAGCAGATTGAATTGCAGCAACAGGAAATTCTCCGCCGGCAGCGCGAACTCGAAGCCACCGTTCAACGTCCCGCCGATGCCGAACGCTACAAGGTCGAGACTTTGGCCAATGCGAGAAAGTTCCAACTGGAAACCGAAGCGGCTGGTGCCGCGGCCGCCGCCAAGGCGCAAGGGTTTGCCAACGCTGAGGTGAATCAGGCCACTGGTCTCGCCGAGGCAGAAGCCAACAAGGCTCGTGGTCTCGCGCAAGCCGCCATCATCGAGGCGCAAGGCAAAGCCACCGCCGAAGCCACCCGACTCAAGGCCGAAGCATTCCAAAAATACAACGAGGCCGCCGTGATCGAACTGCTGGTCAGGGTCATGCCGGAGATTGCGGCAAAGATTGCCGAACCGTTGAGCAAGACCGAGAAAATGGTCATCATCAATTCCGGCCCCGGGCCGGGCGGTGGCGCCAGCAAGCTCACCGGGGACGTCACGCAAATCATCGCGCAGTTGCCGCCGGTGCTGGAGAGTTTGACGGGAGTGAAGTTTGAGAAATTGCTCGAACAAGTTCCCGCATTGAAAAAGGCGATGGCGGAGAAACCAACACCCGATCCGGAAAAGAAAGGCTGAATATGGGCTGGGGCAGAATGATGTTACTGGGCAATGTCGGGCAACAACTCGACATTGGTGACCTGGAAGGCGCGATCACAGAAATGCAGGGCGCCGTCACCGACGTGCAGACCGCCGTGCTGGACAACCAACGCCTCGACCTCGATCAGGCCAAGGGCATCGCTGCGTTGCGTCGGGAGAATCAGGATTTGAAATTGTACCTGGCCACGATTGTTCGCTTGTTAGTTGCGAAAAGCGTGCTCAAACCAGAGGAAGTTCAAACCATCGTTCGGGCCATCGAGCCGGAACGCTAAACGAGAAAGGAACTCTATGTTGGCGGTCGTTGGTCTCAGTGGTAGTGAACTGGTCCTGATACTCGCAATGATATTGCTCATTCCGTTTGCGCTGGCTTCGTTTGCCTTTTGGATCTGGATGCTGGTCCACGCCATTCAAAACAAGGGACTCACGGACGGCGAAAAGGTCGGTTGGGTCTGGGCCATCGCACTCGTGCATTTTCTCGGGGCGTTGCTTTACTTTTTCATCGGACGGCCAAAGGCAAAGCACATCATCGCGCCACCCGCGCCTGCCGTCGCATAGACGCGCTTTCGCGCCTGAAGTTCGTTCGCGGTTGATCTTCGGACGTCAGCCGCTTTCTTGACCGGTCCGAGGATATTTTTGACGAAAGGTTGCGCGAAGCCTGGGAAGAATGGTTCGAACCACTTGCGCAACATCGAAGGCGTTGTGTTTTTGCCGAACAAGCTTAACTTCATGGCAAAACTCAGAAGCAAGCTCATGCGCTTAGGCTCAGAGTGAACAGCCCTCAGTCATGTCGCCGACCGGAATCAACATCTGGCTGACCCGAAAACGACGCCGCGGGATTGAAAACGCCTTGTGTTATGGCGCCGCAACCGTGCTTGGCGGAGCATTTGTGATTGCGTTGATGTTTTGCGTCCTCTTCGTGACCGCCAAAACCACCCTGCTCTCAGCGTTTCCGCTCTATTCGATTGGCGTAACCGTCGTCAGCGCCTTGATTGCACTCATCGTCAACGCGTTGATCTTTGCTGACAGCGTTAAGGCTCGACGAGACGACATGACTTTTCTTCCAAGCTGGTTATTGCGCGAGTACATCAGCATCGGTCCGCGGCTCGTCCTGGAGGGCTGGCCACATGTGCGACGCGTTCGGCGGTTCTCACAAATGGATATCGAGACCAGCGCCAAAGTTCTCACGTTCCTTGCGGGCAAGGCGACGCCGACCTTTTGCCGTGAAGTGCTCGCGCGCTTTCCGGAAGCGGATTGGACCCGGCTGACCGACGACCTCAGCCTGCTCTCCGGTGTCATTTTCTTCCGGCCAGACGGATTACGGGTGAGTTTGACCACGCCGCTGCGACTCGAACTGCGCACATTGTTGGCGCACCAGAAAATCGAAGAGGTTCCCGAACCCGACGCCGTCCCCATTGAAGAACCGCACAAACTCACGCCCGCCGAGATTCTGGGAGTGCTCCCCACCGCATCGCTCGCTCAAATCAAGACGGCTTACCGCAGTCGCATCAAGGAATGTCACCCGGATCGCTTTGCCGCCATGGATGAACATTCCCGTTCGCTGGCCGAGGAGTGGACCAAATCTCTCAACGCGGCCTACGAACTTCTCGTGCGAGAAACTCGGGGCCAAAACTGGAGGTGAACCAATATGCGCCTGTTTGAAGCCATCATCGCAGCCAATCACAAGGCCGCCGCCGGCGGGAACGCCGGGCTGCATCCGGCCGAGTTTGCCGATTCCCTGCCGGTGGCGGCGCTCACGTGCATTGATCCGCGGCTCAACGCATTGATTCCTGGCGTGCTGGGCATTCCCGAGGACCAGTTCATTTGGCTGCGAAATGCTGGCAACATCATCACCAATGCACGCTCCAGCACCATGCGTTCGCTTTCCCTTGCCTGCGCCGTGAAGAACGCAGAGGAAGTCGTCATCATTGGCCACACGGATTGTCAGGTCTGCAAGACGACCACCCTGCAACTCTTGGAACGGCTCAAACAGCTCGGCATTGAACGCCAGGCCCTGCCGGACAATGTAAATGAGTATTTTGGCCTCTTTAGTAGTGAACGGCAAAACGTCATAAAAGGCTGCGAGATCGTTCGTTCCAGTCCGCTCATTGGCCCGAGGATTCCGGTGCACGGATTGTTGCTCGACATTCAAACCGGCCGGCTCGAATGGCTCGTTAACGGTTATGAAGTCTGGGCCACCATGGGCGAAAAATGGAATGAAGTAGTGCGTTCCACCGGGGAAACGGTGGACAAGTTGAAGGTGCTGGCAGATTTCAACATGGGGGAAATGAAGTTCCCGGAAACGCGCATTGGCGAGACCGTCTCTAAAGCAACCGATTGGTTGTCGAGCAAAGTTGAGGACCTGCAGACCAAGCCCGCCGAAACGCCGATCGGGCAACCAACCGCAACCTCGCCGGTCGCAAATATTGCCGAACAGGTCATCGAAATCGCGAAGCAGCACTGGCCAAAGCCAGAAGATCCTCGACGCCGAGTTCCACCGAGAATCCCAGGGCCGCCACCCGTTCGAGTCAAACCGGGCCAGCGCTAAATCCTGCGGCCGCTCCCGATCTAAAAGCTCAAGCCAAACAGCCGCTGGTATTCCTGCATGACGTAGCGATCCGTCATGCCCGCCAGGTAGTCGCACACGGCGCGATGCAACCCCTCAGTGCGAATGCGTTTTCGGGACAGCTCGCCAATCTCCCGCGGATGAGCCAGGTAAAATTTGAATAATTCGGCAAGGATTCTGACAGCCCGCGTGTTGGCCTCATCCACCTGCCGGCTGAAGTATAGATTCGCGTACAGGTATTTGCGCATCTCCTGATTCAACTTCCGGCGCGCGGCGCTGTATTGCACCAGCGCTTGTGAGTGGAGCCGCACTTCGTCCGCACTCTGCACGCCGGCCCGAGCAATGGCCTTTTCAGTGGTCTCCACCACATCGCGCACCTGGCCATCAATCATCGTGCGGATGATGAAGTAACGCCGGCTCTCGTCCGCGAGATTGCCGTGTTCGCGTTTTACTCTCTGGGCCGCTTGTTTCCAGACCCTGACGTTCTTGTTTAATTCCTGTTCGCTCAGCAACCCGGCATCCAGTCCGTCGTCCAGATCGTGACTGTAATAGGTAATTTCGTCGGCAAGATTGGCCACCTGCGCTTCCAGCGAAGAATTCTTCGCATCAAAACCGGCGCGCCGGCTCGGATGATCATCACGGGCAAAATGTTTGACCAATCCCTCCCGCACTTCCCAGGTGAGATTCAGGCCGGAAAATCCGGGATACTTCTGCTCCAGTTCTTCGACCACGCGCAGGCTTTGGCGATTGTGCTCAAACCCGCCGTGTCCATTCATGAGCCGATCCAAAACATGTTCGCCGCGGTGACCGAACGGCGAATGTCCGAGGTCATGCGCCAGGGCGATGGTTTCGGTTAAATCCTCATTGAGCTTCAACGCGCGCGCGATGCCTCGGGCAATGGCCGCGACCTCCATCGTGTGCGTCAGCCGGGTGCGAAGATGGTCGCCCGTGCCGTTGAGAAAGACCTGTGTCTTGTATTCCAACCGACGAAACGCGCGCGAATGAATCACGCGATCCCGATCGCGCTGATATTCGGTGCGCCAGGCCGGGGAAGGTTCACGATGCTTTCGCCCGCGCGAATCGCCGCTCAGTTGAGCGTACGGCGCGAGAATTTCCCGTTCGATCTGTTCCAGTTCCTGTCGTGTTCGCGGCATCTTAGGTCAAACACGCATCAGGTTAGGTTAGCCACAACGGTGATGCAATCCACTTGCGCTTTTGGCAAACTCCATCGCGCTGCCCTTCCATAAGAACAATTTCCTATTCCCTTCGATTGTGGAGCAGTTCACTGTGCCGCCAACCAAACTGCTGTGGAACGAAAACTCCGAATCCTCATTGTCACCGACAGTCCGGTTATGCCGACGGGACTTGCCGAAACGACGCGCCTGATCTTTTCAACATTACTCGACAAATATCCCGGACAATACGAACTGCATCAGGTTGGAATCTGCCATTGCTACGCCGTCACCAAACCACTCTGGCCGATTTACCCAACCCAGGCGGTGCAAGGACCGAACGGCTTGCGTTGGCTGCCGGAAGACGGCTTCGGGCAAAAGACCTATCCCAGGATTCTGGCGAAAGTGCAACCGGACATCGTCTTTGGTTTTGGCGAACCACAACGCGTGATGCACCTCTGCGCCCCACCGGAACGCCGCCGACACAAGCTGGTGTTGTATGTGAACTTCGATGGACTGCCGGTGCCGGCTTCCTGGTTTGACTTCCTCAAGCACGCGGACCTGGTCTTTACAAAAAGCGAGTTTGCAGAAAATGTTCTCTGCGCTGCCTTGCCGGACTTTCCACCGGACAAACTCAGTTATTTATACAGCCCGGCGGACACGAACCGCTTCAAGCCAATTTCGAGCGAAGAAAAGGCCCAGTTGCGGCGCGACCTGCTTCCGCCGTGGATGAAGCAGGATGGTTTTATTCTCGGCTGGGTCGGGCGCAACCAATGGCGCAAGCAAGTGTGGGTTCTCTACAAGGTCATTCACTACCTCCGCACTGGCGGGTATCTGACCTGTCAGCATTGTGAACGGGTAAGCACTTTCGATTGGGATCCGTCGCGACGGAGTTTTGCGCTGAACGGCGACAATGTCACAGCCTCCGAGTCGCGGCCCGGATACAAGTATGATCGTTGCCAACATTGTGGCAGCGGAGAAATCCAGAAGGCCGAACCAATGGAAAATGTTTATCTCTGGTTGCACATGCCGGACGACGAGCCGCAAAAGGACTGGCCGGCGGAAGTGCTGGAGCAACAGTTTGGATTGAAGCGCGACCGCGACATTTTTTACACGGCGGGTTGTGCCAGCAAGGCCGCGCTGCCACCGGATTCCATGCCCACTCTTTACAATCTTTGGGACGCCTTGCTGTACCTGACCGGTGGCGAGGGCTTTGGTATTCCAGCCTGGGAAGCGATGTGCTGCGGTCTGCCTTTGGTTTACACGAACTACTCGTCGCACGCGGAATTCATTGGCCGTGGCCGCGCGGGTCTGCCGGTCAGCGGGATTCTTCAACCCGAACGGGAAACCTGTATCTGGCGCATGATTGCCGACGTGCCTCAAGCGATTGAGGCCGTTCGGAAATTGTATTTCGACCGTGAACTGCTGACACAATTT
Source organism: Verrucomicrobiia bacterium (assembly GCA_036274115.1). Lineage (GTDB taxonomy): Bacteria > Verrucomicrobiota > Verrucomicrobiia > Limisphaerales > JADLHS01 > JADLHS01. The sequence continues at coordinate 2,409 of DASUGI010000312.1, read as the reverse complement.
TCGAAGAATGGCCGGGCGTTCACTGAGAGATTTTCCGCCGAGTTACAGGTCGAGCGCTGGCACGGAATCTTTCAACAGGTTTGGCACGTCTCTCACAGTGCTGCGCCTATTGCGACTAGATAGGGCGCGTCAGGTTGAGGGTGCTGCCGGTGCTGGAGATTGCTCCACACTTTTGATGGACCGGCTCCATGCAACGCACAGCAGGAACGCGCTGCCGAGAAACAGGTAGAGAACAAAACCTCCGAGCAACATATCGGATTGGCGGCTGCTCAACCGCAAGGCATCCAAGGTGGTGCCGAGGCACGGGCACACGGTAATGCCCATGAGATCATTGGCCATTCGATAGAAGATGAAATTGCTGCTGAGCCAAAGGATGCCGAATAGCTTAAAGATAAAATCGCGGCCACGGAACAGATAAAGCGCTAACGCTAATTCGAGCACACCCACGATGATCATGATCTGCCAATACTTGAGCAGAAACATGGGGTCTCTCGCCGTGAGAATTCGTGCGGTGCCAAAGGCGCTAAAGAGTTTTGCCATTGCCGTAAGCAAAAGGAGAACGGCGACCGAGCGGGTGAATAAATGAAAGAAACGGTTCATGGTAGCTGACCGCCCGCTGAGCGGCTAGTTGGATCTAACCCATTCACGATGGGGTTTGTTGTCAAGGTTCCAGAGCTTCATAACCTCGTCATTCTTGGTGTTGAACAGTTTTTTGGTCTGCCACGTTTCAACATGCCCATCGCAATAGGCGACGTTCCAACGTTCTGTATGGCGCTTTTTCATCAACGGCAAATTCTGACCAAAGACCGGATGGTAAGTACCATCATCGCCGTCAGTTGCTCGCCCCCAGAAGTAACTCACATCGGTATGACCGACCGCTGGCAGCATGACGCCACCCCCAGGACCACCCCCGCCAATCCCTGCTGGAATTATAGGAGCATCACCAGAAGCGATCATGGCGCTGGGGGACACCACCATGCTCTCACGGATTGGCCGTCCGTCGGAGGACGACCCAAGTCCGATAGCGGGCGACACAGTTGGTAACGATCCTGAAACACCAGCGTAGTTGTACCCATACGTTCCTAAAGGCCAAGCAAGTGGCAAGTCGGGCACGGTACTGGATGGCGGTTGGATCAAACGCACGTAGCCGGGGCACTGAAAGACGCCAGAGGCTCCAGCAACCGGGCTATAAAAAATCCGGTTGTTATATTTTGCTCCTGTATATGGCTCAATCGCAGGCAGCCACTGATGCTTTAGAAACGGGTAACTGCTCGTATCTTGAACATAGCTTGCAAGCGCGATGCCAAGTTGCCGCTGGTTGCTCTTGCAGGCGGTATTGTGAGCCGCCTCTTTTGCTCGACTGAGCGCGGGCAGTAATAACGCGGCAAGGATAGCAATAACAGCGATGATCACCAGAAGCTCAATCAAGGTAAACGCCCGTAGGCCACGGGCTGGGGCGTCACCTTGAGAAGGACTATGCCAATGCTGAAGCATAATACTAACCGATGGAATCCTTAAGCCGATAGGCCGCATCTGTCAACGAGGTCAACGAATGACCAAGCTTGTCCATCAGGTCCTCGTTGCAGTGTTGTTACCAGTCGCAAGGAGGTGGGTAGCCTTCGTGGCTTGTTCCAAAGTACGCTGTCGAGGGATCACCATAATTGATCGTGTGAGGGTAACCTAGACAGTCGAGGTAAGAGGCCAAGCCCGAGCAATACCGTGTATCAGCCCATCTCGCCCTCTCTGTCGGACCGGGTTGAGTTATCTCAAATGCTTCATACTTGGTCCAAACGCCAGTCGTGTATAGATCGTTCGCGGGAGTATAATCCAGAGGGTCGCAGTCCGGGTAATTGAACTCAAGATAGGTATTCCCATCCTTGCACACGCTCGTAATCCAGCCGTAACAGTCAGCCGCCTGGACGCCTATCAAGCCGGCGATCAATGCCCCCGTGATGGGAGCCAGTTGTTTTGTATTCACAGTTTTTGGTCCTTGGTTTGTTGGTTTAACGACTTGTTTGCTCTCACCCTCCACGCGAGGATGAAAATTGAGAGGTTCGTCCCGGCCCATGTCGCGTAAACGCCCGGTGGCATTTTCGCCAGGTGATTCCTCCCTTCATCCGGAGGAAGCACGCGCCGGGAAACCTCCAGCTTTTGGAGCGTCCCTTCTTTCGTCGTCAGATAAACGGCATCGTTGGTATGCAGGAGGAACTGCCAGTGGTTGGCTGCGGCTATCTTAGCAGGACGAAAGTCATCCAGGCTCATTGCGTGCGTACTGATGAGGAGTTGATGAATGTTAAAATCCGCAATCTCGAACTCGGCATTGTTCTGAAGCAGAAAGCACCGAATCCGAGAGGGCATTGGGGCAGTGTTGTCGTCGGAGTAGGTGTAGCGAATCTTCCAATAAACATC
>DASUGI010000311.1:0-28642 GCA_036274115.1 Verrucomicrobiia bacterium | reverse complement strand
AAGAGCTTCTCCGGGTCGGGCGCGGTAGCGTCGTGAATCAATTCGCCGTCGAGGTAGCAACGGATTTGTTTGCCGCTCAATGCAATCTTTACGTCGTACCAGCGATTCGTTTCAATGCGACCGCGGACGGGACGTCCGACCGGAGACTGGTTGAATTCAATTCCATGTTGCGTGTTGCCCCAGCCACCGAGATTCCACCAGTAGCGCTCTGCCGGCTTGCGCCCGAACACGATCATGAAACCTTCCGCACCGCTGAGTTTGCGCGCTTTCAGTGCGAGCGTGTAATCCGACCAACTTTCATCCCCGAAGTAACTGAATCCCTGGCCGCGGCGACTTTGACGATACGCACCTTCTTCCACGGACCATCGCCCGTTGTCCGGTTGCCAGCCCTCGGTGCCTTTGGCGAAGTCGGAAGCGTAAAGCACTTTGCCATCCTTCTCGACGCGCACGTTTTTGAACTCGGCCGTATCCGCCCACGTGCCGACCCCAATTTGCCCGGAAACGATGAGTGGCTTGGCGTCCGGGAAACTTATGTCCGTTTGAACGCAATGGTCGGGACGGTTCACCCCAAACAGTTTCCAGAGATAAAAGGAAGCGGTTCCGTAAACGCGCGTGCCATCGAAGTAAATCATCGCGTGCCACGGCGGCGGTGCGCCGGTGAGTTCGGTGCGACCATCCACGTGACCGAGCAGGGGAGCGTAGGAAACCATTTTCACGACGTCGGCATTGCGTTCGCAGCCCATCAGGAAAATGCCTTCGGACAGCGCGGCCAGAAGGTTTCCGCGAGTCGGGCCGGCTTCGCCTGTGGTCACCGCCACTTCGCCGAGATAGAGCGGCGGAAGTTTGCGGTCGCGCTCGTCGTACTCCCGGAAACGTGAAGCAAACCAGCGCGGCGAGTTGTAGTAATGCCGGTCTTCGATGTCGAACTGGGCGTTGCGCATCGAGTCCCGACTGGTCCAGGAAAGGTCGGCGAGATAGGTCAGGTCGGGATACTTCGCTTTCATCGCATCGTGGATGAAACGGTAGCGTTCCTCGTATTCGCGGCCCTGGTTTTCGTTGCCAATCTCAACCAGCTTCAGCCCGAATGGTTTTTCACGTCCCGCTTTGGCCCGGAGCGATCCCCATTTTGAATTCGGTGCGCCGTTGGCGTATTCCACAACGTCGAGGAAGCCGTCGCGCACTGGTCCCATTTGTTCCATTGGCACGTGCTCGCGTTCGCGGAAGATGCAGGTCTGGCCGCAAAAGCCGACATACAGCGGCGCGGCGCCAAGGTCTTCACAGAATTGGAAATACTCGAACAGACCCATGCCTTGTGTCCGGCGATAATTCCACGGGCCCCAGCGTTCCTGCCGCGTGGTCAATGGTCCAACCGTGAGTTTCCAGTCGTAGGCCGTCTCAATCGTGCCGCCTTCAACGACACAGCCGCCCGGGAAACGCACAAAGCCTGGTTTTAAATCAGCGATCATTTGCGCAATGTCCGGGCGGAGACCATTGGCGCGGTTTTTCCAGGTTGTTGCAGGGAAGAGGGAAATGAAGTCGAGCCACACTTTGCCTTTTGATTTCGGGCTGATCACCAATCGGGCTTTGGGTTCAGTTCTTGAAGCCACTAGCGTGCGTTCGAATTTGCTCCATGAGTTGCCGATGTTTTCAATTGTCACTTCGTCGGAACACGCTGTGCCCGATGCATCCTCCAACCGAACCGAAAGTGGTCCGGCGAAACCGTCGCCGCCACGCGCGTAGAGCGAAAGTTGGTAACGTTCACCTTGCTTGAGGCCAATGCCAAAGAATCCCTCGTTGGCCAGGCCAACGCTTCCGTTGCGGACGTCCTCAATGTCGAGGCGCACACAGTAGGCCGATTGCTCGGTGATGCCGCCGGTGGTTTCGAGATGCATGCTACCCCTGGCGTCGCCTGACTGAATCAACGACCAGAACGGCACGCCATTGGTCGTGTAACCGTAACGTGCGAAGCCGGAGTCGAACCCACGCGCGTCGCGCCAGCGGCCATTACGAAAGGTGTAGCCTTCGGGCGGGCGCGAGTCTTCGAACCCGCGATTGCGAATCAACTCAGCATACAAGCCTCCGTCCACGCCATGATTGATCTCTTCTAGGAAGATTCCATAAAGCTGTGGATTGATGGCGGGCCCGGGCCGGCTGGTGTCAATGGAGATTACCGCATTGCTTGCCCGAGTCGCGCCGGTGAACTGAAGTGACAAAACGATGGCACCGATTGTGGCGCGTCTGGCAAGCGTGGCTGTTGATGCGAGCCGATGGCTGAGGCGCATGGCGCAACGTGTCGACCTATGCTGCGGCAAATTGCGCGCGTCGTGGCAGGCTTCCGAGCTTTCGGCCATTCCGATGGATGGCGCCGCCCGAATGTCCGTTTCCGTTACGAGAGCGCTTCTGCATCAACCGTTCGATTTCATCCAGCTCGATGGGGATGTCGGCCATCAAGTCCACCGGACCGTTCTCAGTGACCAGAACATCATTCTCAAGCCGGACGGCAAAGCCTTCCTCGGGAATGTAAATGCCGGGCTCGACCGTCATCACCCAGCCGGCCTGCATCGGCCTGGTCGTGAGTGCCACGTCATGAACATCCAGGCCGAGTGGATGACCAACGCCGTGCATGAAGTACTTTTTGAATGCAGGAGAATCCTTCGATTGCTGGCGGATTTGTTTTGTGGTGATCAACTTCAAATCCACCAACTCCTTTTCGATTAACTGTTCGGCTTCCTTTTGCCAGTCCTTGGTTTTCTTGCCGGGCTTCAGGCCGCGAATGCACTCGCGCAAAACGCGCAGCACCGCGAGATAAACCTGCTTTTGCCGGCGCGAGAACTTTCCGCTCACCGGAATGGTTCGCGTCATGTCGGCGTTGTAATTCGCATAGCTGGCGGCGACATCCAGAAGCAGCAGGTCCCCTTTGTTGCAGGTGGCGGAGTTACTGATGTAATGGAGGCCGCAAGCGTTCGCGCCGGAAGCAATGATCGGGAGGAACGCAAAGCGTCCGCCCTGCCGGATGAATTCGTGCGCCAACTCGGCTTCAACTTCCGTTTCGGTAACTCCGGGTTGAGTGAAGTTGAGCAAGCGCCGGAAACCGTCTCCGGTGATCCGGCATGCGGTCTTGAGCAGTTGAATCTCGATGTCGGACTTCACGGCTCGCAGCATGTGCATCAACGGGGCGAGCCGCCGATAGTCATGCAACGGGTAGCGCCGAATCGTATCCGCGACGAAGCGTGCTTCGCGGGATTCCGCGTCGATGACGGCGCGCTTGTGCTCGTTGCTGTTGAGATAGACGTGGTCGCACTCGCACATCAAACGATGGAACAGCCGCGGGAAATCCTGCAGCCACATTACTTCGTCAATGCCGGAAAGGGCGCGTGCCTTCTCCTTGCTCAACTTCGTGCCTTCCCAGATTTCGAGTTCCTTGATGGGTTCGCGGAGAAACAGGATGGTGCGGTGTTTTTCTTCGTCCGCGTCCGGATAGAGCACGAGGATGGATTGTTCCTGTTCGACGCCGGTGAGATAGAACAAATCAGAGTTCGGGGGCAATGCCAGCGTGCCATCGGCATTCGTCGCCGGAATGTCGTTGGAGTTGACGACGACTAGAGAATTGGGTGGCAGCAACCTGGTCAATCGCTGCCGATTGGCGACGAACAATTGAGAATCGATTTGTTTATAGCGCATGAATTTGTTCCCGTGTGCGGTGCGGCCATTCGTTGCATTCGTGTTTAATTGCGCCTGACGAAAATGCGGCGAGCGGTAACCGCCGGCTCGCGATTACCTAATCTCATATGTGCCCTTTTTCCCATGCAGAGAATGCACTCAAACCTATCCGCTTTCACCTAGACCTCTGGAGTGATGGTTGAGGTGGTCTCCCATCCCGAAAATTTTGGATTGCCCGTGTATCAACATTCATTGTAAGCAATTCAAATACAGCCAAGCGGTTTGCCGTATGCATGCCCGCGCTTCGAACGATTGCCCTCGGGGCAAATCGCGTTTTTGAACCGGGGACAAACGGGGATGACAAGGCGCAATGGGTGTGTTTGTTTTACGTGGCTATGTTCTTCCAAATAAGGTGGTTTGTGCCGGCTGAACGGAGGTGGGTGGAGCAGGTTGCAATCGGATTGATTTCCTTACTTTCGCTGATGGCTTTGCCGTGCCGCGCGCAGTCACCTGCCATCATTCAGCAGCCCCAGAGTCAAACCATCTTCTACGGAGACCCCGCTACTTTTCAAGTGAGCGCGACCGGTAGTGCGCCCTTGAACTATCAGTGGTTCAAGAATGACGTGATGATCCCGGCAGCGACATCGGGAACTCTCGCGTTGCCCGCTGTCTCGAGCACGGACCATGACGCACGTTTTTGGGTGCGGGTGACCAACTCGTTTGGTTCGGTGACCAGCTCGGTGGCCGTTCTGACGGTTGATTTTGGACAACCCGGTTCGGCGATTACCAATCGGCTTTTGAACTATTCGAGCTCGTGGCAGTATAACCAATCCAACAATCTGGATGGTGTCACGTGGTATGGTCCGGCCTTCAACGCTTCCGGATGGCCGGTCGGGCCGGGTCTGCTGGGGGCGGAAAACAACGGCGCGATCGTTGGATTGATGGGCACGACATTGTTGCCGCCCAACACACCCCCGGCCGGGCTGTCGCAAGGCCACGCGTATTACTTTCGCGCGACGGTAAACTGGACCAATGACGTGATTCCCGGTCCATTGATTGGCACGTTCAGGGTTGATGATGGCGCGATGATCTACGTCAACGGCAACGAGGCGTTGCGAATTCGCATGCCGAATGGTCCGATTACGAACCGGAGCTTCGCATCAGCATTTCCACCGGGAAGCAGCAGCGACGCCACAACGGATGAGGTCTTTTTGCTTCAAGGCGCGTTGACGCTCGGAACCAATGTCATTGCCGCATCGGTTCATCAGCAAAATCTAACGAGCAGCGATGTGGTTTGGGGCATGACCCTTGATGCCGTTGGTTATCAGCGATTGAGAGATATCGCGCTGCCCATCCTCGCCAATCTGGTCCCGGCTGCGGGTAGTTCTGTGCCGGTGTTGACCGCGATTGAAGTGCACTTCAGCGAAGGGGTGAAAGGGGTTGATGCTGGTGATTTGCTCATCAACGGAAGTCCGGCTACGAACGTCATCGCGGTTGCTCCTGACCTTTACGTATTTCAATTCCCGCAGCCGCCGACGGGTTCTGTGCAGGTTGACTGGGCCGCCTCAACCGGCATCCTGGATTTGTCGGCCAACTCCAACTATTTCGCTGGGGGCAGCTATTCCTTGACGCTGGATCCGAGCGCGCTTCTGAGTAGCGTTCGCATCAGCGAGTTCATGGCCGGCAATGACAGCACCATTCGTGATAACGACGGTCAATTTTCCGATTGGATCGAACTCTATAATGGCGGTTCGCAAAGTGTCAGTCTGGGAGGCTGGTATTTAACCGATGACGCTGCGAACCTGACGAAGTGGCGATTTCCCAATGGAATCACCATGCCCGCTGGTTCCTATCTGCTCGTTTGGGCGTCGGACAAGAACCGCACCAACCCGGCCACGCCTTTGCACACGAATTTTAAATTGTCCAAATCGGCCAATGGTTTTCTGGCTCTCGTGTATTCAAATGGCGTGAACATCGTTTCCGCGTTCACCAATCTTCCCGTGCAGTACGATGACGTTTCGTACGGTCGTGACAGCATCGATTTATCTGTGATGGGCTACTTCACCAACGCAACACCAGCCACGGCCAACGCAACGTTGGGACTTGGCTTTGCGCCGGAAGTCCAGTTTTCGAGGCCGAGCGGGACCTTTCAGTTTTCGTTTCCGCTGACTCTCAGTGCCGGCAGCAGCAACACTGTGATCCGTTACTTTCTGGTCACCAATGCGGCGTCGGCTGCGCTCGCGGACGTGCCCAATGACGCTTCGCCGATCTACACTGGCCCGCTCAGCATCAACAGCAGCGTTCAGGTGCGGGCGCGTGCTTATCCTTCCGGCCCGAATCTTTTTCCGGGTCCGCTCGCCAGTAAAACCTATGTGCAAATCAATTCGGGGGCGGCGGCTTTCGTTTCGGACGTGCCCATTGTCCTTCTGCATAACTTCAGTGGTGGCACACCGCCCGCCACGGTAGATCAATCGGCAGTGATGATGGTGTTCGGCACTTCGTTTGGCCGCGCCTCGATGCTCAATCCGCCTGATACGATTGCTCGCATCGGATTGAATATCCGCGGCAGCAGCACGCAAGGACTCCCGAAGAAGAGCTTCGCGGTCGAGGCGTGGGATGAGTTCAATGATGATTTGAAGATTCCGATCCTGGATTTGCCCGCGGAGTCCGATTGGGTGCTCTATGCTCCGAACTCCTTCGACAAATCGCTCATTCACAATCCGCTCATGCACGAGTTGAGCCGGCAGATTGGCCGTTATTCGCCGCGCGTTCGCATGGTCGAAGTCTTTACCAGTTTTGGGGCCGGGGCGGTGAACTATACCTCGCCACAGGTCGGCAATTACAACGGCATTTACGTGCTCGAAGAAAAAATCAAGGCGGATGCAAATCGCGTGGAAATCGCCGACCTCGACCCGGAGGACACGAATGCTCCTGCGATCACTGGCGGATACATCATGAAAGTCGATCGTGCTGATGCGGACGAACGCACGTTGAATGCGGGCGGACTCACCATGGTTTACGTCGAGCCGCAGATGAAGGATTACGCCGCCTACCCCGGTCGCGCGATGCAGGAGAGTTACCTTGCCGGCTATTTCAATTCGTTTAACAGCGCTTTGAACGGACCGAATTGGACCAACCCGGTCACCGGCTACGCGGCATGGATTGACGTCGATTCCTGGGTTGACCATCACATCTTGAACGTTGTCGCCCTCAGCTCTGATGCTCTGCGGTTGAGCGCTTATTTTTTTAAGGACCGGAACAAGAAAATCGAGATGGGGCCGCTGTGGGACTTTGATCGCGCTCTCGGCACCGGCGTCGACGGTGATTGGCGTGCGTGGAGTCCGCTGGCATGGATGGGCACGAACCCTACCGGAGGGAGTGGCATTGATTATGGAACCGACTTTTTCAATTCCGGCACCGTCTTCTCCAATCCCTGGTATCGTCGGTTGGCACAAGACCCGGATTTCTGGCAAAAGTGGATCGATCGCTATCAGTCGCTCCGAAAAGAGGAGTTCTCGACCAATTCGCTGTTCGCCCTCGTGGACCGCCTCGTTAGCCCGTTGAGCCTGGCGCAACCGCGGGAGCAAAGCCGGTGGCTTGAGTCGACGCCACGGTCCGGCAACCTGACTGCCCCCATTGGTTATCCCGACCGCAGCTACTTGTACACCTTCCCTGGAAATTATCAGGGCGAAATCGCTTTCCAGAAGAAGTGGCTTGCGGATCGGCTGAACTTTATGGATACGAACTTTCTTGATCCGGCGTTTCTCAGTCGCACTGGTGGATTGGTGAGCGTGGGGCAGACCTTGACCATCACGCCGGCAGCCAAAGCAAATACGCGCCTGCTTTACACGTTGAACGGCACCGACCCGCGGTTGCCAGGTGGCGCGATCTCGCCCGCGGCCCTGTCGAACAATGGTCCGGTGACTCTGCAAATCACAAACAACATTCGCGTGTTTGCGCGCTCGTGGAATCCGACTCATCAGAATCTGACTGGTGCGGGCCGACCGCCCATTTCCAGTCCGTGGTCCGGAAAATCAGTCGAAACGTTTTATGTCACAACGCCGCCACTGCGCATCACGGAGATCATGTACAACCCGCGGCCTCCGCCTGCTGGCAACACTAATGACTCTGACAACTTTGAGTTCATCGAGTTGAAGAACATCAGCGCCACGTCGCTCAACCTCCAGGGTTTTCGCCTGAGCGGCGGCATCGATTTTGCCTTCTCCAGCCTGACGCTGACGGGCAACCAGTCGGTGGTTGTTGTCAGGAATTTAGCCGCGTTTCAATCACGCTACGGCACGCCGAATCTCGTTGCCGGTGTTTACACCAACAATCTTGGGAACAGCGGCGATCACCTCGTCCTTCAAGGGCCATTGCTTGAGCCGATTCTTGATTTCGAGTTCAGTGACAGTTGGTATCCGACGACCGATGCCGAGGGCTTTTCACTTGTTTTGATCAATCCCAACGCCCCGACGGATACCTGGGAATTGAAAGAGAGTTGGCAGCCCAGCAGTGCGCTGAACGGTTCGCCGGGCGTGGCCAATCCTGCGCCGCCCAACATTCCGCGCGTCGTCATCACGGAAGTACTGACCCACACAGATCCACCGCTGCTCGACACGGTTGAACTGTTCAATCCGACGGCGGGTTTTGTGAATCTCGGCGGATGGTTTTTGACCGACGATCCGCACCAACCTAAAAAATATCGGATCACGGCCGGTACCTTGATTGGGCCCAACAGCTATCTCACTTTTAACGCAGACCAGTTCGACGCCGGCGCGCAGGGCTTTGCGTTCAGTTCCACGGGCGATCAGGTCTATCTGTTTTCAGGCGATGCCAGCACCAACCTTACTGGTTACGCGCATGGCTTCGACTTTGGTGCGGCGCCCAATTCCATTTCATTCGGCCGCTACGTAAACAGTCAGGGCGCGGAACAATTTGTTCTGCAACGCCAGACTACTCTGGGCGCTAACAACGCCTATCCGCAAGTTGGCCCGGTGGTGATGACGGAAGTCATGTATCACCCACCTGATCTCGCCGGTGGCGTGGACGACGTGCTCAATGAGTTCATCGAGCTTCAAAATGTCGCCAGCACAAATGTCCCGCTCTATCACCTCGCCGCGCCGACCCATACGTGGCGATTGGGTGGCGGAGTGGATTTCAATTTCCCAACCAACCTGGTGCTTGCTCCCGGCGAAAAGGTGTTGGTCGTGGGATTTGATCCGGCGATTTATCCCATTCTTCGGACGTCCTTCGTTGCAAAGTATGGTGTCGCAACGAACGTTGCCATTCTTGGTCCGTGGATCGGCAAGCTCGACAATGGCGGTGAAACGGTTGTTTTGGAGCAGCCGGATAATCCCAACGTGACGCCGACCAATGTCTTCGTGCCGTACTATCTGGTGGAGAAAATCAGTTACAGCGACGTCGCCCCGTGGCCGGTGAACGCCGACGGATTGGGCGCGTCACTTCAGCGGATTGAACCAACCCTGTTTGGTAACGATCCCATGAACTGGCAGGCCGCTATGCCCACCGCGGGTCAGGTCAATCCCGCGGGAGTCAGCCCGGACGCCGACCACGATGGCTTGCCGGACGTGTGGGAAATGACGCATGGCATCGACGCTCAGGACCCAAACAGTGCTGCATCCGACCTGGACGGGGACGGAGCAACAAACGGTCACGAATACATTGCCGGAACGAATCCTGCCAATGCCGGGGACTACCTTCGTTTCAGCCGAGTCAGCATTGAAAACCAGATTTGCACTCTTGAGTTCAGCACGAGGACCGGACGCACCTACGCCGTGGAGTCGCTGAACTCGGTGGGCGCGGGCAGTAACTGGACGCCACTGGCAACCGGGATAATCGGCAACGGCGGCCTTGTTGTTGTTACTGACCCATTGAATCCAGCGGCCAGCTACTATCGGGTCAAGGTCAGCCTGTCACCCTGAGGCCAATTCCGGTCAAGAGAGTCGCAAGAAAGCAGTAGCGCACACTGGCGCGGCGATTCAGATTCTTCCCAAATAAATCAGCCGCCCGATTCTCAATGGCGGCGCTGACGGGAGCGGTTATGAGTCGCGAGGCATGGCATCGGTTCTCCGGCAAACTCTGGCGGGACATTGATCGCGTTGAACCTCCGAAGCGTTCGGCAACCGAGCGCGTGGTGGACTTCCACGAGATTTATTCGTTGCTGGACGAAGCGACGGTCCGCGAGCAGGCCGCCCGTTGCATTCAATGCCCCCAGCCCGCGTGTCAACAGGGTTGCCCGCTCTCCAATCACATTCCCGAGTGGCTGGCTCTGGCAGCGGAAGGTCGCTTTCTTGAGGCCGCAACCGTTTCCCAATCCACCAGCAACATGCCGGAAATCTGCCCGCGCGTTTGTCCACAGGAACGACTCTGCGAAGGTTCGTGCATTCTGCTCGGCCACGCTGAACCGGTTTGCATTGGCGCGATTGAAAAGTTCATCAATGAGTTCGCGCTCGCCAATGGAGGAGTCACGCTCACGTGCGCACCCCCCAATGGCCGCAAAGTCGCCGTGGTGGGTTCTGGTCCGGGCGGCCTGGCCTGCGCGGACGAACTCGCCAAGATGGGCTACGGCGTCACCGTCTTCGAAGCGCAAAGTCAGGGCGGCGGACTTTTGCTGAATGGGATTCCGGCTTTCAAGCTGGAGAAATCGGTGGTGCAACGTCGTCTCAATATCCTCGAGCAACGCGGCGTGAAGTTTCAATACGGCGTCAAAGTCGGCATTGATATTGATCTGAAGGAACTGCTGGAGCGTTTTGATGCCGTGTTCCTGGGCGTCGGTGCACAGTTGGCGCGACCCCTCGACATTCCCGGTGCGGAACTCTCGGGCGTGCATCAGGCGCTGCCATTTCTCGTTCAAAAGAATTCGCCGATGGCGCTTGAACTGCCCGACATCCCGGTGGCCGGTAAACGTGTCGCCGTCCTCGGTGGTGGCGACACTGCGATGGATTGTCTTCGCACTGCGATTCGCTGTCGTGCCGCTGAAGCAATCTGTATTTACCGCCGCGACCTCGCCAACATGCCGGGCAGCCGCAAGGAATACTACAACGCCATGGAAGAGTCGGCGCAGTTCCTGTTCCTGACCAACCCGGTTGCTTTGGACGCGGACGATCAGGGCCGGGTGGCCGCGGTGCGCTGCGTGCGAATGGAACTCGGTGAACCGGATGCCTCCGGTCGCCGCAAACCCCGCGCTGTGCCCGGTTCAGAGTTTCGCATCTGGGCGGACCTGGTTCTGGTGGCCTATGGTTTCGACCCCATTCCGTTCCCGCCGGAAAGCAGTCTGGCTTCAGTGGCGGTCAACGATTGGGGCGCGATCAAAGTGGACGAGAACCAAATGACCAGTGTTCCGGGAGTGTTCGCGGGTGGCGATGCTTCACGCGGTGCAAGTCTGGTGGTTCACGCCGTGCGGGATGGTCGCAAGGCCGCCCAAGGAATTCACCGCTATCTCGATTCGCTCAAACGCTTGACTTAATCGACCTTGGACGTGCTGGAGTAAACCTCGGCCAGTTCAAGCATCAGTTGTTCGAGCTTCCGATAATAATCGTCTTCAGGCACGGTAGTTTTCGTTTCACGCAAGCGTGCAATAGCCCGCTCCAATTCATCGCGCCGCTCCCGGAGCTTTGGCGATAATTGCTGCTCTTCGGCGCTGCGCACGAGATGTACCTGATGTGCGCGCAGGCCATCTACCGTGCCGCCGCTCGCCGGTTTCTTTACGGCGCGCACGCCGCGGAAGAAGTCGGCCGGTGTCCCGAGCGCATCCCCATTGTCGTCCAGTAACGCATGCTCGGTGGCCAGTCGCCCCTCAGCTTCATAAAACTCGCCCGTGCGGCGGGACGCCATGATGAACGCTTCGAGCAGTGAGGTCTGCTGATCCTTGTCGAGATCCGCCGCGGGGTCAGCGACGGACTCAGCCATGAATTTCCCAAATCGCGCAAAGTTCTCTTCACTGCCACTGCGCGTGGCCGTCACGATGATGCGATTAGGGCCCGAGAGCTTGTTCAGGAAGGGGCTGCTCGATGACGCCGTATTGATAACGATCAGCGGGCGACGAAAAGGTTTCAGCCACTCAGTCAATTCGGTTGCCGACAAATCCGGTCCGCGCAGATTGAACTTGGCTTCCTTGCCATCGAATGTGCCGTGACCGATGAGGACCAGCCACAACTCGGCGGTTGAATTCGTCGGCTCATTCGCCAGCGCCTGCTTTAAGGAATTCAAATCTGATGTGGCATTCTGCGCGGTGAGGCCCACCACAATTGGCTTTGCGTCCGCCTTCTGGCTGGCCGTTCTCCAAAGCTCTGCCCATTTCACGAACTCCTTTCCAAATTCCTCCTCGCCCGGCGCGCCCACGGCAACGATGACCGTCGCACGGTCGGTCGCATTCGTCGCATCATTCCCATTTCCCATGGCAACGCAGACCCAAAGGCATCCCATGATCGCAAAAAGCGCCTTCACGCCATTCCTTTCCATCTCCGCAATCCCCACTCACTCGCAAAACACGCCAGCGCCAGCAGAAAAACCAACGGCTTGTGCCACAGCGGAGTCGTGACCATCTCGGTAACCGGCGCGCCCTTGGCGGGCAACTTGTCGGCAAACGCCGCCAGGTTGTTCAGGGCAGTGACTTCTCCGCCCGTTTGCCGGGCGATATTCTCGAGCAGGGCGCGATTTGGTTTCAGTGATTTGAACTCCTCGCCCGCCGGGTCGGCCGACCAGCCGGCTTGCGCCCGGCCCACTTCAACGCCAGTTGCGTCCGTCACCACGGCCTCAGCCAGATAACCTCCCGGTGTGCGCGGCACGTACTGCGCCTCGTAAGCTCCCGCTTCCGCCAACGCGGGCTCGGCGTTCAAGCGCACGCTATTGGTCGTCCCTGCGGCAGCCGCATTGGTCCCTGCTGTAGCAAAAGCCTTATCCGCCACCGGCGACACCGTGACCTTCACCGTCGCGTTGTCCAGCGGTTTGAACTCCTTGTCCCGCACCCGCACCCGCAATGCAATCGCTTGATTCGGATCATCCCGTTTCGGTTCGGCCACGAATTGAATTCGCTCCGGCACGTCGGCAATCAGCCAGCGAATCATCTGTCGCCACGCTTTGCCAAGGTCGGCCTGCGTCGCCTCGTCGCGCAACCCGGACCGCCACAGGTCGCCCACCAACAGCGCGCCGACGCGACCATTGCCAAAACGCTGTTCAACGAGCGCTGGATACTTTGCGCCACTTTCATCCTGCACCTCGGCAATCACACTCGCGCCCGGCTTCTTGTCACGCACCCGATTCAGGACCTGAAGCGGCGGCAGTTCGGTGAGGCGCGTTCGCTCGCTGGCTTCATTGTCGCGCAAACGCGCCCAGGGTTGCAGCCAGCCTTCGCGCGTCAGACTCAGCCGAAGATTCGCCAATGGCTTCGCCTCGGGCGCGAAATCCAGATACACCGGCAGCATCTCACCAATGGCGGTGTGTTCATACTTGCCCTGGCCAAACGACTCCGCGCCGCCCAGCATCAACAACCCGCCGCCGCGTTCCGAAACGAACTTCTGCAACAGCGACATCTGGTCGCGCGTGAAAAACTCCGCCTCCAGGTCGTCGAGAATGACCGCGTTGTAACCGAACAGTTCGTCCACGTTCTTCGGGAAGCCGCCTTTCAATTCCGTTTCATCTTTGGCATTCAAGCGAATCAACACGGGCTCGTTGTAGCCCTCGGTGTCCTCGGTGGTCCGGTCAAACCCGCGAAACAGGGGATTGGCCGATTCGCCCGGGCGACTGCGAAATTCAAAGTGTCCGAATCCTTTCTCCTTCTTCGCGATGCGAATCAGACCGACCAGTTCCACCTGTTTATCTTCCGTCAACGCGCGATTGAGAAACTTGAACTCCCAATTCGGCCGCCCACTCACATACAGAATTCGATAGGGCCCTTTGCCGCGATCCACCGTGACCACGCGCGTATTGTTCGCGAGGGTTGCTTCCGCCGACGCCGCGGGCTTCGTGAATTGGTCTTTTTCGTCTCTCGCCGAAACCCGCACGCGAAAAAACGAAACGCCACTCTGCTCCGGCTTTGTTTGAAACCGAAACGTGTCGGTGTCCCGGGTCGCGCGCTGATTCAACTCCTGAACCACCTTGCCATCCTGATCGAGCAACTGCGCGGTCAGCATCTTGCCTGCATAACCGCCCGCCAGCACGTCGGCCTGGACCGTGACCGGCTGATCCTCAAACGCAGTCTGGCTCACGGCAATCTTTTGCACCGCGATATCGCTGATCGTTTCGTCGCGGCCAACAACAACCGGATAAATTGGCGGCAACCCGGTCGTATCGAGTTTGCCCTCCGGCAAATCTGTGGCGTTCCCGTCCGTGAACAGCAGAACACCCGCAATCGGTTGACCCCGGAAACGTTCGCCGATGGCGCGCAACGCTGCGCCCATGGATGAAGCGCGGCCATCGAAGTTCAACTCGGAGAAATCCTTCGTGCTTTGCAGGCGGGAGTCGAAAATGTAGCGGCGCGTCTGAAAGGTGTTTTCGAGTTTGTCCTGCCAGTTGCCGGGTTGGTGTGCGAGTAAATTGGTGAGCATTGCTCCCCGGGTCATCGTGTCGCCACGATCCTTGATCCCCATGCCCTGACTGTTGTCGGCTACGATGGCGAGAAAGTTCGCGCCCGGCTTGGCGCGTTGCGAACTCCACAGCGGGTCCAGCAAACAGGCGAGCAATGCCGCGAGCCCGAGCAGTTTCAAAAATGCGCAAGCGGTGCGGAACTTTCGGTCCGCGTGCGCACGCAGATACGTCCAGAGCAACAACAGCAGCGCGACGACCAGAAACGCCACGGCAGGGAGCAACCATTCGCGACCGGAAATGACAATGGCAGCGAGCATCATGGCAGCCTGCAATCCCAACGGGATTGAATCGTCCAGCCCAGGGTTGCGAGGAACGAGCTACCCTGGGGATGCAGCCCCAATGGCCGCAACCCTGAAGGGGTTGGAGCAAAGGCTGGAAAACGTTCGCCCTCACCCCGGCCCTCTCCCCCAGGAGAGGGAGAATCGCTCGCCGGTCCTGGAGAATGTGAACGTCTCAAGTGGTTGTTCGATGATCTGCCAGAAGGAAGAGCAGGCTGGAATTGCGACCGCGACACTCGAATTGGTTGAGAGCGCCGAAACGCCCTCCCTCTCCCCGGGGGAGAGGGCCGGGGTGAGGGCGGGCGTAATACAAACTCATCTTTCCTCACTTCACGCCTCCAGCATCCGTCGCTTTGCCTCCCTCGCTCCTGCCAAGTTCCTCGTAATACCGCCGCACCAATTCGGAATAACGCGTCGGCACCGGATCGCGATCGATGGGCACCAGCGCCTCCTTGGATTCACGCCGCGCGAGTTCCTCGGCAACCCGCGACCGCAACTCAATCAGCGGCCCGGCAATTTGCATTTTCACCAAGTCCCATTGTGGCTCGCGGGAGTGGCGCTTCAAGTCCTGACGCACGTTACGGGCGCGGTCGCGAATGCGCGCGGCCTCGGCGCGAAGCTCCGGAACATCCAGCATCTCTTCCACGTCCCGCAAACGATCGGTCCACTGGGTGTATTCCGCGCCGGTAATCGGGCCGCCGGCAAAGCTGCCGCCATTGTCGTCGCCGCCCAATTGATCCAGAAAAGTTCCGCCGCCGCGTTGCCCGCCGTTCTGACGATTGCCATCGCGTTGGCCTGGCTGCCCGTCCTGTGCCTGACCGGGATTGTTGCCGCCACGTTGTTGATTTGCATTCGCCAACTGTTGCTGTCCGCCCTGACCTTGTCCTTGCCCGCCTTGCTGCGAACCATCCTGCGGCTGGCCGTTCTGACCTTGCCCCTGTTGACCGGACTGAGCTTGTTGTTGTCCGGGTTGGTCGCCGGGTTGCCTTCCACCGTTCTGCTGTGACTCGCCTTGTTGACCCTGGCCTTGTTGCGATTGGTTTTGAGCCTGTTGCTGACCGCCCGGTTGCTGACCTTCGCGCTCGCCTTGGGCATTTGCTTGCTCACCTTCCCGGGATTCGCCGGGCTGCCTGTTTTGATTTCCGCCGCGTTGTTGCTGGCCGTTCTCGGCCATTTCACCGGGTTGACTGCCGGAGCGATTGGTGTTTGACCCGCGTTGCGCCTGCGCAAGCTCGCGTTCGATTTGTCGGCTCAGTTGCTCGAGTTCGTCGCGTGCCATGCGAAGTGCCTCGGTGTCATCACCCAAAACACTTTCCGCCGCGCGTTCGACGCCGCTTTTGAAATCGTTGATGCTGCGGCGCGCGCGCTGTTCGAGATTGCTGGCTTCGGCCGAGAATCCTTCGCGCAACAGGTCGGCGGTGACTTCCACGGCTTGTTGGCCCGAGCGGCGGCTCTCGCGCAGCCGGTCATAAACACTCTGGCGCAATCGGCCTTGCGTCAGCAGATCGTCACTGGTGTCCTGCAGATTCTTTGCGTCATCCTGGGTCGCCTTGCGCAACGTGTCGTAAAGCTGCCGCGATAGCAACGGTTCGACCGGCTCAGCCTTCTGCGTGACATCCGTGGCGTGCTTTACCAGTTCGTCCATCCGCTTTTTCTGCTCGTCAAGTTGCGAGGCGAGTTCCTTGCGCTCGTCGGAATCGGTAAGTGATTTGGGCTTGTCCGGCGCATCCATGGCGTCGAGCTTTTGCCCGATCTCGTCCTGCTTCTCCGCCAGTTCACGGGCCTGACTGCGCAACTCGCGCATGTCCTCGGCAAACTGACTGGAATTCTGTTTGCGGAAATCGTCGCGCATCTCCTGCAACTCGCGTTGCGCCCGGGTGCCGGAAGACAAAGCCTGTGAAACATCGCCTCGTTGCATCGCCTCAGAAGCTTGTTGCACTTCGTTGCGCGTCTGTTCCAGTTGCTGCCGGGCTTCGGCCATTTGCGACTGGTTTTCCGGGCGCTCCATCCGCTGCTGCAACTCGTCCACGTCGGCGAGCATCTGCTGCTGCTCTTCTTGAAGCCGCTTCAGTCGCTGCCGCAACTCCTCGCGCTCGGCCTCGGTCTGCGCTGCCTGCAAGGCCGCTTGCAATTCCTTGAGCCGTTCGTTCACGTCCTGCTGGCGCTGGGCGAGTTCCTTCAAACGATTAAACGCCTGCATCTGCTCGCGCTGCTGCTGGTTCTGTGGCATCGCGGCCTGACGCTCGGTTTCGTAACGATTCTGCGCCTGGCGCAAATCCAGTTGGTTTAACTGCCGTTGCGCGCGCTGGCCGCGGCTGCTCTGACTTTGTTGACCGGGCCGACCTTGCGAAACCTGGATCTCTCGCGCGGCCAGTCGAAGCAACGCTTGATAGGCGGATTGTTCCGACGACAAAGCGGGTGGCAGCGCCTTTGGCGAAGTGTCATCCACGGCGACAGCGAGATGTTCGACGGCCTTGGCCATTTCCTTTTCCACGGTTGCGAGCAACGCCTTCGCGCGCGGGTCGTCACCTTCCTCCATGCGGCTGCGGACCTGCTCCAGCGCATTCTCCTGCGACTCCTTCACTGTCTCGGCGTCCTTCTTGAAATTTTCGGTCGGTGACGTGCCGGTCTCGCGACGTTGAATGTTCCAGGTGGCGGTGATGATTTGCTTTTGCAATTCAGCCAGTCGCTCGGCCTGGTTTTGACCTTGCTGACCCTGTTGTTGCTGCTGCTGTTGACTGGGGTCTTGACCCTGACCTTCGCGGAAAATTTCCTCAAACGGTCGAACCTCGGCGAAAAACATGTCGCTCGTGACGCGGCGTGGCTGACCGTCCGGCCCGATGTCCTCAGCCCAGAGATAGTAACTCAGGAGTTGATCGGGTTGCGCGCCGAGATCTTCGAGCGGCACGAGATGGTCCAACGCGCGCTTCTCGTGCGGCTTGGCGTCCTTGCCCAGTTCCACAAACTTCGTTTCTTCACCGGCCAGGTTGTAGGCAAAACCATAGCCCTTGAGGCCGAAGTCGTCTGAGGCTTCAGCCTTGAACGCGATTTCTTCCAATGCCGAGACGCGTTGGTCGCCTTTGGGAAACGCAAACTTGAGGTCGGGCGCGCGATTGGTCAGCGCATCCAGCACGAACAGCGGCGGAACTTTGTTGGTGCGGCCGGCGTCGTCCACGAGGATCAGTTCGTAGCGTCCGCTCTTTTCGAGTTTGAAGTTCGAGACGTAAACGTTGGGGCGACTTGGGTCGGCGAGCACGGGAATCGGAGCGCCGATCTCCTGATCGGCTCGAAGACGGTTCGTTGCCGGGCCGCGCCGATCTGGAGATCGGCGCTCCGGGATGGGCATGAGCGTCGCAGACTTTACCGGCTTGTTCAGGTGGAAGGTGTAATCAAGCGCGCTGCCTTCGACGGCGCTGATGCGGCGCGTGTCTTCAATGGTTTTCTCCGGCAGGCCGGTGTAATCGGGGTAAGTGACTTTCGCATCGGCGCGTTCGAGCCGCGGGAATTCAAAGGTGGTGACGCGGAACTCACGGGTCTGCTCATTCCCATATTCAACGCGATAGGTGAGTTCGGCCTGAACCTCGGGCAAACTCGTGCCAAACACGGGGTCGTCGAGATTCTTGGTGAGCGGGATGCGCTGTTCGGGTTGGTTTGCCGGCCGCAGGATGAGCGATGCTTCCGAAGGCACATCGCCTTCGAATCGGGCGAGCACGACGAGGCTGCTGCCTTTCTCGATGCTGGTATCGCCGGGTGTTACGGAAACGGCACGGCCCGTCAACTTGAGAATCGCCACGCGCGGCGGCGCGGCTTGATACAAAGTGAGAGACAGGACCGCGAACAAAGCCAGCGCACCGATGCTTCCGAGTTGAGCGAACTGCAATTGCCTGGCCGCGCGTTTGCGCCAGAGGCTGCCACGGTCTTCGGCGAGTGCTTCGCGAATGACGCGGTCCTGAAGGTAATTCAGTTCGTGCGTTTCGGAGTCCGGCTTTTGCTCAACCGCCGTCAGCAACAAGGTGTGCAGCTTTGGATTCTCGGCTTCGATGTTGCGCGCGATGGATTGGAAGTTGAGAGGCGTGCGGTTGCTTCGTCGCCAGGCGATGAAAGTCCAGACCAGGGTAGCTGCCACTAGAAGCAAAAACGCCCAGGCCGAAACCCAGCCGCTGGAACGATGGATCAGGATCAGCAACAGCGCGAGACCAGCGGCCACGAGCCAGCCGACGGTCAGCGTGCGCAGCAGGCGGGCGCGTCGTTCGTTGCGCGCGATCGGCTCCAGATGAATTTCAAGCAGGCGATCAATCATATGCGTGCCTTAAACTTGTAGCGCAGAGTTGTACTCTGCTGTATCGCGGATTTGCAATCCGCATGCGCCCGAAATTCTCAACGTGCTCGCGAAATCGAATGCCTTGCCGACTGCAAGTCGGCGATACAGCAGATTGAAAATCTGCGCTACGGTTCATGCGGTTGCCTCTGCTCGGGCGGCGGACCGGCGGGTAATCCAGCCGGCCAACCAGGTTTCGACCAACAATACCGTTAGCGCGGCTACAATCAACCATCGCCACAACTTTTGTCGGGCCTCCAGGTCGGCGTTGTGCAGCTTCTCTTGCCTGGCGGCGACCAGCGCGCGCGTGGCTTCAGCGGTTTTCATGGGCACACCGAGACGTTCGAGTTCGTCGGCCGGCAACGGAGCGGTCTTGCTCTCAGCGGCATCCAAATTGACGGCAAACTTCAGGGGCGGTGAAATGG
Source organism: Verrucomicrobiia bacterium (assembly GCA_036274115.1). GTDB lineage: Bacteria > Verrucomicrobiota > Verrucomicrobiia > Limisphaerales > JADLHS01 > JADLHS01. The sequence goes on along the minus strand of DASUGI010000311.1, from coordinate 9,356 downwards.
CTACTGCGTAGATACCCGGTTCATCGGTTTGGGCAAACCGTGTTTCGCCCGAGGCAAGCTGCACCGGCGAACCGTCCGGCTTGCGAATCGACAGGGCTGAACCAGTGGACTTTGTCGCGAGCGCGGAAAGGTCAACGGTGTCGCCGACGCGAAACTGCGCGAGTTGCGCAGTGACACCACCCGCCTGGTCGAGCAGCGAGTAGAGCAGGGGAACGAATTTTGATGAGAGTGCGAACTGACTGTCAGTGGGTCGCCACGAGAAGGTGAATACAAATACTCGCCCACGCCCGACTGGGATTTCGACGATGGCAGGATCATGGTCATCGTAACTGGCGACGACGCGTGCCGCCGGCAATTTTTCCGTGGTCAGTTTGCGGTGTTTCCAGAAGCGAATCTTGGTGAAATCACCGAAGCGCGGATCAGCGAATGGCGCGAACAGGGGATGGCTGAAATCCATTTGGCCGAACATGGCGTAGTTGCCCACGGCAGCCTCGGTGGCGGTGACTTCTGGCAAACCAGTGAGTCGGCCAAGAGTGCTGGCGATTTGGGTGTCGTTCATCACGAGCAGGGCGGTGCCGCCGTTGGTGAGGAATTGACGCGCTTCGGCGCTTCGTTCTTCGGTTAAAGTGCTGGAGATTATTATGAGACGATGGGTCGACAACGCCCCATTGGTGCTCAGACGCACCGCCTGACGGCGTGTGTCTTGAAAGGCGCGCTTCAGATAATAAAGCGTTTGAGAGGAATCCGCCTCCGCATCGCCGCCGAGATACAGCACGTTCACTTCTTCCGCTTTCGGCTGAACGACGTAAGCCGTGTTGTCGAAATCCTCTTCGTCGCCGGTTAGCGTGATCCGTTCAGCGACGGTGTTGGTGGGGATTTTTGGCGCGGGGACGATCCGGCTTTGGCCGGGCGGCACGTAGGCATCGAGTGAATCACCCGCGACGCCGGCCCAGCGAATTTGAAATTGCTCGCGCTTCGCATCCGTTGAATTGTTGACGCGAAGGCGGACGGGCGTGTCGCCGCCACTCTGGGCGGAGTCATCGGCGTCCATCACCCACTGCAGTCCGGCGTTGGTTGGACGTTTGGCTTTGACCGGCTCAACCACAACTTCCAATCCGCGCGGCCACTCGTGACCTTGCAAACCGTCGAGGCGACTGCCTTCCTGCATATCCGTGATGAGCACGATGCGGCGCGGACCGATGTGCTGTTCGCGCTTCTCGGCGTCGGCGATGGTTTCCGCAGCCGCAAGCAGCGCATTGCCGAGATGGGTGGAGCGCCAGGTGGGTTTAATTTCGGCAAGACGTTGCGCGGCGATGGCGCTGCGCTCCGAAGCGTTCATGGACGTCCATTGCTCGAAGCTGACAAGGTTGCGCACTTGATCGTCAAAGGTGAGGACGGCGACTTGATCGCCTGGTGTGGTGTTCTTGAGTGCCGCTTCGGCTTTGGCCAGGGCATCGGTCCAAACGCCATCGCGCTTCATGCTGGCACTGGTGTCCACCAGAATTACGACTTGCGCTGCGGGAGTGTTGGTTGGCGTCGCGGCCATTGGTTTCTGGAGAAACGGACGGGCAAAAGCAAAAGCGAGTATGCAAATGGCCAGGCAGCGGAGCAGCAGCAGGAAAATATGTTCGAGCCGGTTGCGTCGCGTCATGCGCGGTGGCGTGGGCTTGAGGAACATGAGCGAACTGAACATCTGCTTCTCGCGCGAGGACCGCCGCACGAGGTGAAACACCACCGGCAACGCGATGGCGAGTCCGCCGAGCAAAAACAATGGCGCGAGGAAACTCATGGCTTGTCGTGTAACTGTCCGCTTGCGCGCGGTTTTGGTTCGTTCCATCTTGGCGGCATGAAGACCGCCAGCGTCCAAGAGTTGCCGCAACAATGGCCTGAAATCCTGCGCTGGGTTGCTGAGGGCGAAGAGGTGCAGGTCACGCAGCAAGACAAGGTGATCGCCCGAGTTCTTCCGCCGGCAACCGCGGCGCAGCCTGATTTTTTGGCGCGGGCCAAGGCGGTTTGGGGCGAACAGCCTGCCGGCAAGCCACTCAGTGCGATGGTGGCGGAGGCACGAGGAGGCGAATCGTGATCTACCTGGACACGGGTTGTTTCGTCAAACTCTACTATCCCGAAACTGACAGCGCCAAAGTCATCGCCGTTATCCGAGGCAAGCCGATCTGTTGCACGCCGCTGCACAACCTGGAATCGGTGAACGCGCTGCAACTGAAAGTTTTTCTCAAGAGCGCTACGGCTGCGCAGGTTGCCGCCGCCCGCGCTTTGATTGAAGCGGACTTGAAAACCGGAGTGCTGCTGTCGGTCGCTGCTGATTGGAAGAATGTTTTCGCTGAAGCGGTGACGCTGGCGGAGCTTCATTCCAGCTCGCTGGGGTGTCGTTCGCTGGATGTGTTGCATTGTGCGGCGGCGAAGGTTTTGGGTGCGAGCGAATTTGTCAGCACGGATGCGCGCCAAAAAAGCCTCGCCACGGCGATGGGACTGAGTTTCGTGACGTTCTGAGACTGGCAGCGACGAGTTCATGAGCCTTTCCTCGGGCGCGCGAAGCGATTGCCGGACTTGCCGCGTTGATGGCGTTCGCGCAGGAAGTCGAACATGGCCAGTTCCAACGCGCGGTTCGTGTCGAAGCTGCGATAACCCGCGCCGAGTCGCTGGCACGTGGCGCGAACGGCTTCGTTATGCGAGTTGAGGCGCTGCAGATATTCCTTTCGCGCGGTGGCCGGATCAATGAACAGGTCGCGACCGGATTCAACATCGCGGAACATCACGGCGCGGTCGAAGTTGAACGTGAGTTCGGCGGGGTCAAGAACCTGGAACAGCATGACTTCGTGACCGGAGGCGGACAGCGCGGTCAGATTGCGCTCCAGGGTTTCAATGGGTGCGAGGAAGTCAGAAATGAAAACCATGAGCGAACGCTTGCGGACGATCTCGACGATGCGTTTGAGTGGCGCGACGAGGTCGGTGGCGGTGCCGGCGGTGGCTTGCTCGAGTTGGAGCATAAGCCGGCGCAAGTGGCCCATGCGATTGCGCGCGGGGAGGTAATCGCGGATTTGCTCGTCGAAGGTGAGCAGGCCCACGGCATCACCTTGCTGGTGGAGAAAGTAAGCGAGCGTGGCGGCGAGGGTGTTGGCGTATTCAGACTTGGTCCAGCCCACGGAGCCATAATCCATTGAGCGGCTGTGGTCCACGAGCAGATAGCAGCGGAGGTTGGTTTCGTCCTCGAATTTCTTGATGTAGTAACGGTCGCTGCGCGCGAAGAGCCGCCAGTCGAGATAACGCGGATCGTCGCCAGGTGAATACTGGCGATACTCGGTGAACTCGACCGAGAAGCCATGATACGGACTGCGATGAATGCCATGCCAGAAGCCCTCGACCACGATGCGCGCGCGAAGTTCGAGGTTCTTGATGGCCATCAGGGTCGCAGGAGAAATGAGTTTGGAGGAGTAACCGTTGGCGGCGGGCGTGTTCGCGCTTTGCTTTGCGAAACTTTCTGTGGCCAACGCGCTCATTGTTTCGTCGGAGAAAATGAGTTGGAGTGACGTTCGCTTTCGCCCTGAACCTTTTTCCAGACGTGGTAGGGACGCGTTCCACCGCGTCCCCATCTTTTCGGCCTGAAGTTTGGGACGCGGGTGGAACGCGTCCCTGCCAGGTTCAGGGGTTCACGGAGGATGTTGAAAATTTGGAAATCAGAATTGCAATCGCCGCGACCCGAGAGCGGTGCTGAAGCCACCGCAGTCCAAACGCTTCGCGAGGGTGAGGCGCACTGGTTAGTCGCGAAGCGTTTGGACTGCGGCGCGTTCACCGCCGCTTTGGCGCGGTCAACCGACCATCGTTCACATCGGACTGAACCGGCGCAGGATTCTCCCTCTCTTGGGGGAGAGGGACGGGGTGAGGGCGAGCGTGAAGCCATCTTTTACTCCATTATTTCACCGCAACACCCTGGACGGCTTCAACCAATTTTCCAATCACGCTATCCACCGTCACACCTTCCGCCTCCGCGCGATAATTGAGCAGGATGCGGTGGCGCAACACTGGTGCGGCCAGCGTTTGAATGTCTTCAGCCGTGACGTGAGCACGGCCCTGTAGCAGGGCGCGGACTTTCGCGCCCAGCACGAGGAATTGTCCAGCGCGCAGACCGGCGCCCCAACTGATCCATTCGTTGACGAAATCGGGCGCGTTGGGTTGCTTGGGTCGCGAGGCGGCAGCAAGGCGAACGGCGTAACGAACCAGATCGGACGCAATGGGCACTTTGCGGACGATGTCGTGGAAACGCATCACGTCGTCGCCAGTGAAGAGCGGTTCGATGGGCGCGGGTTTGCCGCCGGTGGTTTGTTTGACGACTTCGACTTCCTCGTCCTCGGGCAAGTAGTCGATCACCACATTGAACATGAAACGATCGAGTTGCGCCTCGGGCAGGGGATACGTGCCTTCCATCTCGATGGGATTTTGCGTGGCGAGAACGAAGAATGGTTCGGGCAGCGCATGGCGCACGCCGGCGGCGGTGACTTGATGTTCCTGCATCGCTTCGAGGAGCGCGGCTTGGGTCTTGGGCGGCGTGCGATTGATTTCGTCGGCCAGAATCATGTTGGCGAAAACCGGGCCGGGAACGAAGGCGAGTTTCCGTTCCGTGCCCGTATCCTGCAAAATCTCGGTGCCCGTGATGTCAGCCGGCATGAGGTCGGGCGTGAACTGGATGCGCTGAAATTTCAGATGAAAAATCTGCGCGATGGATTTTACGAGCAGGGTCTTGGCGAGACCAGGCGCGCCGGTGATCAAACAATGCCCGCCGGCAAACAGCGAGATAAGCAACTGCTCGATGACATCCTTCTGGCCGACGATGACCTTGGACAGCTCGCTTTGGATGCGCGTGCGGCCCGCTTTGATTTGCTCGACGGTTTGTTCTTCGGAAACGTGAGTCGGAGTTTGAAATGACAAGGGATTCCTTCGGTTGGTTAGATTGGTTTGACGCTCGCCCTCACCCCGGCCCTCTGCCCCGGGGAGAGGGAGAGCGGTGCGGCGGCTTGGGGCATTTCGATTGCTGAGTGCGGCGTAGCAGTCTCCATTTCAGTGTGTCATCGCGTAAAAGACGATGTTGATGCCGAGCGGGTAGGCTTTTTTCTCGGAGAATTCGCGGAAGTAGTATTCGTATTCGCCTTCACGCTCCCAGCCATCACCCAGGTCGGTGTTGTGACAGATGATGACCATCATGCGGCCTTTGTCGTCGAAGATGCCGCGGTAGTGCGGTGTCTTTGCGTCCCAACGTTCCCAAGTGACGCCGCCGTTGTATTGGCTTTGTTCGCCAAGGTTGAAATTGGGAATCTGCGGCTTTTCTTTGAGGTCGAACACGCAGTGAAAGATGGGATGGTCCAGCGGTAACTCCTGTGGCAGGCGGTCGGGAAAGACGCGTTTCATTTCGTCCTCGAGGTTCTGGTACTCGGCTTCACCCCAAAAATCATCCACCATCAGGAAGCCTCCGCTGAGGAGATAGCGTCGAAGGGTCTGTACTTCTTCTTCACTGAATTCGAGCGAGCCCGGCTCGACGATGTAAATGAAGGGATAGTTGAACAGGTTTGGGTCGGTCAGGCGGACAACCGTGCCCTCGGGATCAACCTTCAGCGCCGTCAACTGTTGCAGGCGATAGGAGAAGTTGAGATCCGCGTCGCGGTAGTCGACGCGCCATCCGCCTCCGCCACCGCGGCCCCAACCGCGATAGCTGGAATCATATTGGATGCGGGCGAAGGTGAAGGTGTCTTTCTCAAAGCCGGGCTCGTTCGACCAGACGGGGACTTCGTTTCGTTCCGTGCTGACCCCGCCACGAAACCCGCGTCGTTGTGCGAGCACCACGCTGGTGGCGATGACCAGCAGCGAGGCAACGATTATCAGTGTTTGGCGCGACTTCATTGGTGTCCGGCAACTGGTGCGTTGGTGGAAGCGGGATTGGCCTGGGCCAGTTCCAGCAGCAGGCGATGCGCGTCCCGGTAACGCGGGGCTTCTTCCAATGCTTGCAAGACGTGACGCTTGGCAGCGGGGTCATTATTCACCTGCATGAGCCGCGCGAGACGATAATGCACGTCCACGGGGTCGGTTGGGTCGAGTAAAAGCAGTTTTTCGTAGGCGACAATCGCCTTTTGGGTGTTGCCTGTCTCTTCGCTGGCCCGAGCGAGGAAGCGATAGGGCTGCGGCAACAAGGGATTCACTGCGAGAAAGCGCTCCGCATTCTCGCCGACAGTGTCCCAATCCTTTGAAGATTGAGAAAGTTCCATCAGGCGCGAATAAGCGTCCAGGGCGTCGGCTTCCTGGGAGGCCCACTTCTCCAGTGCGGCACGCTCCTCGGTGGTTTCATTCAATTCGCGATGGACCATGGCGAGCATGGCGTAGGCATTGTTCGGGCCGGATTGATTGGGACACAGGGAAACGAGGGTTTTAAGTGGTGTTTTTGCGGCCTGCCAGTTCCTGGCTGCGATGGAACGCTTCGCCTCATCAACAAGGGCCCAATAGTTTTTGTCCCGTGAGCTTTCTTCACCGGAGGTTGCCACTGTGGCGTTGGGCTTTGAAGCGGGCGGCGGATTCGTTGCGGTCGGAATTGGCAGATGCGTGAGTGCGTTTGTGTCGTGCTCCGACGGGACTTGGGTTTTGAAAGCCTCGTTTGAATCGGGCTTCCGCCTGATGAGTTCCGCCTCCGGAAACTCAAAAAGGCGTGAGCCGGGTCGGGCCGGCTTCTTCCAATCCAGCTCCGGTCCGAGCGCTTCGGCCTTGGCTTTCGCAAACTCGGCGAACTCCTTCTCAACCTGCTTCATGGGCGCGGTATGTTTGGAAATGGCTTCGTTGATGTCGGTGCCTTTGGCGAGGTCGCGTAAAATCGCCTTGAGCGCATCGAAACCAAACTTGCCGACCAGATACTCGACCACGAGGGAGGACTGATAATAGGCGAACTGCACATGCATATCGCTCTTGGGCGACATGAACGCACTGCTGAGTTCGCTGACGGGTTTAAGGTCGTCGCCGAGAATCATCTCGCGATACTGCGGGTTGATGGTCTGGCCCCAAACCGGGTTTTCCTGGAGCTCCTCGTAAACGGAAATGCCTTCGCTCAGCCAGCGCGGCATTTTGTTTTTGGTCATCTGCAGTGTGACCACGTGACAGAACTCGTGCCAGAGAACTGCTTCCCAGTTCGATGGCGTACCGCCTTGCGACGCCGGGCTGTTGGCGGTGACAACGCGGCCAAAGCAAACGCCGAGGAAACCGGGATTGTGCGGCATGCCAAACGTGCGTACGCCAAAGTCTTTTTGCTCGGGAAAAATCTCCACGTAGGTCGGCTTCTCCAGAGTGATGCCGTACTTGGCCGTGAGATTGGATTTGGCGCGGTCGAGCAGGGCCAGAGCGCGGTCACCGTAAAGCGCGGCTTCGTGCGGACTCATGCGCAGAACAAAATCCTCGTTGGTGAGCGTCTGGAACTTTTTCATCGTGGCGCGCAGAGCGACGAGGTTGAACGCGGTGACATCGTAGGCGTCCTGCTTTTGCACGTTCTCCGCAAGCAGCCAGCCTGAGGTTTCTTCGCCCAGGCGCAGGAGGTCTTCGGCGAGCTGGATTTGCGCGGGAAGATAGCCGGGGTCGAATTCCAGTGCCCGCTGCTGGCAAGCGGCTCCTTCGGTGAACCGGTATTTTTGCGACAACTTGAGTCCAATGAGATGGTCCACCGCGGGATTGTTCTGCCAATACTTCAATGCGTTCTCCCGGGCCTCAGCTTCGCCTGCGGGATTGTTGCTCAAGTGCGCCAGCACCGCGCGATACGCCCAGGCTTCGGGATGCCAGGGATTCACCTTGAGCGTCCGTTCAAGCATCTTATGCGCTTCCGAATATTCTTCGGCGTCAACCAGGTGATCGGTGAGCAGGAGCAGGCTCGGGACGTGGTTCTCGTTTTTCTCCAACGCCGTCTCGGTCAGCTCCAGCATCTTGCCGCGGGCATTCGGCTGATAAGCGCGGGCGAGTCCGTGGAGCACATCGGGATCGTCGGGAAATTTCTTCAACGCCTCGGAGAATTTTTTTGCGGCAATGGAGTAGTCATGTTTATCGAGCGCGAGTTCTCCGCTGGCGAGATAGGAGTCGCGCAAATCAGGGGACGCGTTTTGCGCCACGGTGAACAGGCGTTCGAGAACCGTTTTGGGATCTGCGCCCATGAGCAGCGCGGCCTGGCCGAGCGCCACAATGTTAGGCGGATCGCGATAAGCCCAGGTGCGCGACGCGGCGAGTTGATTGATTTCGCGCAGGCGCGTGCGAGCCAAATCCGTTTGGCCAACGGCTTTGGCGGTGTGAAAACCGGACAGGCGCAAGCGAATGCTTAGGGGCGTGCGATTCAGCGCGTTGCTCACGACGTTCTCGGCCTGGGGATAGTTGCCGACCGTCAGGAGCGTGTCGGTTTCCAGCAAGCGCCAGTCTTCCTCGCGCTCCTCGTCTTTCGAGTTTTTCGCGCAAGCGGCGAGGCAGGATTCGTATTCGCCGGTTAGAAACAGTTTGCGAGCGTCGTCGAGTTCGTCGGCGAACGTTGGTGGTGCGGACAGCGCCAGGAGGATTGCCAACACCCAGCGCGGGAACGCTGGCGTGATGAAGCTCGTTGTGCTTCGGCGCATGGACATTTTTTAACCTCACCCAACCAAAGGTGCAAGGATGCGGATGCCTTCGTGCAAGAAAGTTTTGATTACGATGGGGAGTTGTCCGTATGCGCAAAAGTTGCACGGTTTTCGCGAGCGTGGAGGTTTGTGAATAGAAATTGTATCAAGGAAGTCGACGTGTCATGTTGGTGACCGCCATGAATCGCCAACAGTTGCTTGATCTCTATTATCTGGAAGCGCGATCCAAGTTGATTGATATCGCGGCATTCCTCGACCGTTTGGACCGCGCCAGGGGCGAAGGCGACTTTCGGCTCGCCGCATTCAACCAGGCTTTGAGTCAGTTGCATTTCGGACAGCCTTCGCGGGCCGAGCGCGTCTTGAATGCGCTGAGTGATCCGACGACGGAGCCCATTCCTGCGGCAACAACCAAAGCAGCGTGTGGCGCATGGCCTGGACAAGCTGGTTGATTGTTTTTTGGTTGATGGTTGATGGATTCCAACTCTTACGCTGAATTTATGTTCAACTTCGAAAAACTGGAGACCTGAATTGATGCGATATATCGAACCTCACGCGCACATGGTTAGCCGGGTGACGGATGACTACCAGGCAATGGTGGTCGCTGGTTGCGCTGCTGTGTGCGAGCCGGCTTTCTGGGCGGGCTTTGATCGCAGTTCAGCGGACGGATTTCACGATTACTTCTGTCAACTGACCGAACACGAGCCCCGGCGCGCGGCCAAGTTC
>DASUGI010000310.1:0-25939 GCA_036274115.1 Verrucomicrobiia bacterium | reverse complement strand
GACCGGGTATTGTCAACTCCCGCCGCGCAGTCCCTCGCTCGGCGGTTGGAGTCGGGCGGCGCATTATCTTTTGCCGGCATTACCGCATCGGCTCAGCCGTTCTTTGCAGCGTTGTTGCACCGGCTCTTTCCTCAGCGACCCATCGTAGTCGTCACGGACAGTCTCAAGTCGCAGGAGAGTTTTCACCAGGACTTGGAGACGTGGCTCGATCAAACGACGAACACGGAACGCGGAACGCGGAGTGAAGACGTTGGGCAATCCTCCATTCTCAATTCTCCATCCTCGCCTCTGTTTTATCCGGCCTGGGAGATCCTTCCCCACGAAGGCAAGCTCCCACATGCCGACATCATTGCTGAACGATTGGAAACGCTCGTGGCGCTCGGCAACAACGCGGAACGCGGAGCGCGAAACGCGGAATTGGTGGTGACCTCGGCGAGTGCGCTGCTGCAGAAAACATTTCCACCGGCGGAACTGAAGCTGCAAACTCGAAAATTGCAGCGCGGCGACCAGGCCAATTTGCTCGACCTGATTGAATGGCTGGAGGAACAGGGCTACGAACCCGAAGCCCAGGTCACGCATAAAGGCGAGATCGCGATGCGGGGCGGCATTGTGGATCTCTTTCCACCGACGAGCCCATGGCCGGTGCGATTAGAGTTCTTCGGCGACGAATTGGAATCCTTGCGTGAGTTTGATCCGCTCAGTCAGGTTTCGCGCGGAGAAATCCCCAGCATTACGGTGCCACCGGCCGGGGAACTTGGCATTCTGAAACAACTGGTAGGGACGCATTCCACCGCGTCCGAAGCTTCGGGAAAAATTGGGGACGCGGTGGAACACGTCCCTACCGGCTCGCTTGCGACGCTGCTCGATTATTTGCCGAACAAAACCATTCTCCTGCTGTGCGGGCCGGAGCAGATTGAACTCCGCGCCGAGGAATATGCCGGGCAAGTTCCCGCCGATGACCCGTTCTTTGTCGGTTGGGAGGAGTTTCTGGCTGAACTGAGCCAGCGCGGGATGACGCGCATCGACTTGTCTGACGAGTCGGTCGCTCCGGGGGAAACCTCTGAAGAAACGGAGCGCACGCTGGTCTTCGACAGTCTCGATGCCTTTCGTCCGCTGGGCGAACGCGCGCCGGACCCGCAAATCGCCGAGACGCAGCGTCGCGAGTTCTTCAATCAACTGCATCGCTGGTTGCGGCAGGATTATGCCGTCCACGTTTTCTGCAACAACGCTGGCGAGCGGGAGCGCTTCTTCGAAGTCTGGAAGGAATTTGGCTTTGATACGCCAATTCATCCGGCGATAGGCGCACTGGCACGCGGCTTCCTTTGCGAGGAAGCAAAACTGGTGGTTGTCACCGACGCGGAAATTTTTGGACGGTACAAGGTCCAACGCCCGCGCCGTCTCAAATCGCCGCATGCCTCCGCGATGCGGTCCGCTCTGGAGATTGATTTTGCTGATCTGGAGGAAGGCGATTTGGTGGTGCATTTGCAGCACGGCATCGGGCGTTACCTCGGGTTGAAAAATCTTCCGGCGGGCAGCGGTACTCGCGGGCGTGATCCATCAATGGTCAGTTCGCAATCAGCAACCGAGTGCCTCGTCATTGAGTTCGCGCCCGCCGACTACGATCAAGAGCCGCCGAAGCTTTACGTGCCGGTGACCGAATCGCATCTGGTTAGCAAGTACGTTGGCGCGGGTAAGGTGCGTCCGCCGTTGAATACGCTCGGCGGAACGCGTTGGAAGAAAGCGGTGGAACAAACCGAGCGCGCGGTGCGGGATGTCGCGGCGGAGTTGCTCCGCATCCAGGCGGCGCGAGAATCGCAACCCGGCCATGCCTTCCCGTCGGACGTGACCTGGCAACGCGAGTTCGAGGGTTCGTTTATTTACGAAGAAACGCCCGACCAATTGCGCGCCATTGGGGAAACCAAATCCGACATGGAACGCGCCAAACCCATGGATCGACTGATCTGCGGCGATGTTGGTTTTGGGAAAACTGAGGTGGCGATCCGGGCGGCGTTCAAGGCGGTCATGGGCGGGAAACAAGTTGCTGTGCTCGTGCCGACGACGGTGTTGGCGCAACAACACTTTAACAACTTTCGCGAGCGCATGGCGGATTACCCGGTAAAGGTGGAACTGCTTTCGCGCTTTCGCTCGCGGCGGGAACAGCAGCGCGTGGTGAAGGATCTCGCGGCCGGCGCGGTGGACATTGTGATTGGCACGCACCGGCTGATTCAGGAGGACATCACGTTCAAGGAGTTGGGTTTGGTGGTGATTGACGAGGAGCAACGTTTCGGCGTGTTGCACAAGGAGAAGTTCAAGCGGTTACGCACGCTCGTGGATGTGTTGACGCTCAGCGCCACGCCAATCCCGCGCACGCTTTATCTCGCACTGACGGGCGCGCGCGACATGAGCACGATTCAAACGCCGCCCCATGATCGTTTGCCGGTCGAAACGATTGTCACCCAGTATGACGAGCGCACGATTCGCGACGCCATCCAACGCGAGTTAAACCGCGGTGGGCAGGTGTTCTTTCTGCACAATCGCGTGGCGACGATTCTCACCATGCAGCAAACCTTGCAGAACCTCGTTCCGAATGCGCGGATTGTGGTTGGTCATGGCCAGATGCACGCGGATGAGTTGGAAGAGGTGATGACGAAGTTCGTGAATGGCGAAGCGGATGTGCTGCTCTCAACCACAATCATTGAAAGTGGTCTGGATATTCCCAACGCCAATACGATCATCATCGATCGGGCGGATCGTTTTGGGCTGAGTGACCTTTATCAATTGCGCGGGCGGGTTGGTCGCTACAAGCATCAGGCCTACGCCTATCTGCTATTGCCGCGACACGCCCGGTTGTTGACCGACGTGCGCAAGCGAATCAGCGCCATGAAGCAATACTCCACGCTCGGCAGCGGATTCAAGATCGCCATGCGCGACCTGGAGATTCGTGGAGCGGGAAATCTGCTTGGCGCGGAACAGAGTGGACACATCACGGCAGTGGGTTTCGAACTTTACTGTCAGTTACTCAAGCAAAGTGTCGGTTCGCTGAAGGGCGAAAAGGTGAAACCCCGCGTGGAAGTGCGCGTCGCGCTGGATTTCCTCGGTGACGCCGCCAGTTTGCCGGAGCGCTATGTGCCGGAGTCGCATCATCGCATCGAGGTGTATCGAAAACTCGCGCAGGCCACAGACAAGACGGCGTTGGACGCGTTGCAAAGGGAACTCCGCGATCGCTTCGGTCCAATCCCGCCGGCCGTGGAGCTGTTGCTGGCGGTGGGAGAACTCAAGATTCTCGCGAGTGAAAAGAATGTGACCGTGATTGAAGTGAAAGAGGACAAGCTGATGCTTACACGGCACAACGATTTCATCACGCTGGGGGGCAAGTTTCCGCGCCTGACGAAGAAAGACACCAATGCGCGCTTGAAGGAGATTAAGAAGCTGTTGCTGGCGATTTGAACATTGTATTTTTGCCTCCCGGGCTTATCTTTCGGCAACTTTATCACCCATTTGAACTCGGGAAGCATTCCACACATCCATCGCTTGAAACCAATCTGGCTTCTGGCTGTAGTCGCAGTGAGCATCGTTCTGCTGGCCAACGCTCCCGCGGCGAGCGGACTCCAAGTGCCGGCGCGCTCAGAGTTGGCAAACTTCGATTTGAGAGAGGTCGCAATCCAAAACGCGACGAACGCGGAACAGGAAACTGCAATAGTTCACCTCAAGGCCGCCGTTCCTGACGTGAAGATCGGGTGGGATGAACGGCTGCGGACGCCAAAAATCATTGCCTCGACGCGCGGCTATCTCAGCGGCCCAAACGGCGTCGGCGGTGGGATTTCGAGGAAGGGGGCCGACGCGCTGCCGGTCGACGAACCGCACCGGGCGGTAAAAGCATTTCTCAATGATCACGCTGCGCTTTTTGGCCATGGCGCCGAGGTGCTCATTACAACCCGCGTGGAACGTGATTTCAGCACGGCTCACAACGGATTGAGAACAGTGGTTTGGGTGCAGGAACTGGATGGAATTTCGGTGTTTGAATCCACGTTGATCGGCCACATCACGAAACACGGTGAATTGGTAAATCTTTCGAGCCGGTTATTGCCGCAGGTGGCTGCGGCCGCGAACGACGGCATGCCGAATCGAGAGCGCGTGCAAAAAAATCCCAACATAACGGCGCTACAGGCCGCCTCGATCGCGGCAAATTTGACCGGCGAGAGCACAACCCCGGAGGATTTTACGGCACTGGATTTGCAACCCGACGGCGCCGAATTGCGCTGCCGTTTCAGCGCGCCGGAATTGATTGAACCGGCGCGCGCGCGACTCGTCTGGCTGCCGATCAACCGGGAACGGCTGCGGCTTGGTTGGGAAGTTGTCCTGACCGGTCGATCCCGCGGCGAACGCTATCGTGTCATTGTGGATGCCGAAACCGGCGTGGCATTGCTCAGGCATTGCCTGACCGATTACATCAGTGACGCGAGTTACCGTGTGTTCACCAGCGACAGCCCGACGCCGATGTCGCCAGGGCTGGCCGTTCCAGTTACCAATCAGCCTCCGCTCGTGTCCCGCGAGTTGGTCGTGACCAGCGCGCTCAGCACCAACGCCTCACCCAACGGCTGGATCAACGACGGAGACAACGAGACGCGCGGCAATAATGTGGATGCGCACCTGGATCTCGACGCGAATAATCTGCCGGACCTGCCCCGCCCGCAAGGTTCCCCGACTCGGGTGTTCGATTTCCCGCTGGATCTCACCCAGATGCCAAGCGCGAACCGGGACGCCGCCGTGGTCCAACTTTTCTATTGGTGCAATTGGATGCACGACCAGCTTTACGATCTGGGGTTCACCGAGGCGGCGGGGAATTTCCAAAATGATAATTTCGGACGCGGCGGCGCGGGCGGCGATGCCGTTCAAGCCGACGCCCAGGATGGCAGCGGGTTCAACAATGCAAACTTCTCCGCCGGCACGGACGGCTTTCCTGGCCGGATGCAGATGTATCTTTTCACCGGTCCGAATCCCGATCGCGACTCCTCCTTCGATGCGGAAATCATCCTGCACGAGTACACCCACGGGTTGAGCAATCGGCGCGTGGGCGGCGGGGGCGGCATCAGTGCGCTGCAATCCGCCGGCCTGGGTGAGGGCTGGTCGGATTTTTATGCGCTGGCGCTGTTGAGCGCAGCCGGGGATAACCTGCAAGGTAATTATGCCGCCGGGGCGTACTCCACCAAGGACTTTTCCGGCGAAACGAATAATTATTATTTTGGCATCCGCCATTATCCCTACTCGACCCTGATGACCGTGAATCCTCTCACCTTCAAGGATATTGATCCCACCCAAATCGATCTCCACGCGGGGGTGCCAAGAAATCCCGTCTTTGGTAACAATGCTTCGGAAGTTCACCATCAGGGAGAGGTCTGGTGCAGCATGCTTTGGGAGGCGCGGGCCAATCTGATCATCAAGCATGGTTTCACCAATGGCAACCATCTCATCCTGCAACTCGTGACCGACGGCATGGGCCTTTCGCCGCCCAATCCTACTTTCGTCGAAGCCCGCGACGCCATTCTGCAAGCCGATCTGGTGCTGACCGGCGGCACCAACCAGAACGAACTCTGGGCTGCTTTCGCCAAGCGCGGGCTCGGTTTTCTGGCGGAGGCCCCGGCCAGTTCAACGACCACGGGAGTGATCGAGGATTACAATCTGCCCGACGGTTTGGTAATCAGCCCGGCGGGAAGTGTTGTCTTCACCGGGGCGGCCGGCGGACCATTTGTGCCCGCCGTCAAAACTTATTTTCTGACGAATCATGGAATTGTTCCGATCAACTGGGCTGCGAAAGCCGACGCAGGGCTGACGCTTTCCAGCACCAACGGCAGTTTGAGTCCCGGAAGCGGAACTACAGTTACCATCTTTCCAAACACGGGTGCGGCCAGCTTGCCAGCGGGGATCTATCCGTCGGTCATCACGTTCTCGAACGCGACCAGCGGCCTGCAGCAGACCCGCCGGGCGACCCTCCGCATCGGTCAACCTGATGATTACACGACCGTTTTCGACGCCAATGATTTCAATCTCGCATTCACCACGCTGACTTTCACTCCCGATGGCTCGACGAATTTTTACCGCGTCTGCCGCCAGCCGGCCGGGGCATTCCCCACCGACCCAACCGGCGGCACGGTGGTGGTGCTTGGGGACGACACTTATCTGCCCGTCTCGCTTACCGGAGGTGCGGAAGCCTTCATTTACGGGCAGCACAGCGGGTTATTTTACATCGGCGCGAATGGTCACGTGACCCTCACCGCCGGTCACACCGACTTTTTCTATTCGGAATTGAGTGTTTATTTTGAGCGGGCGCGCATCTCCGCACTTTACACTGACCTCGATCCATCAGCCGGCGGAAAGGTTTCGTGGCGCCGGCTTGGCGACCGCGTGGCCGTCACTTACGAGGCTGTCCCGGAATTTGGCGCGAGCAACACCAATAATTTCCAGATTGAAATGTTTTTCAACGGCATCATCCGGATCACCTGGTTGAAGATTGATGCCGCTAACGCAGTGGTAGGATTGTCGCGTGGCAGCGGAGTACCTGCCAGTTTTGTGGAAAGCGAACCGGATGATTATCCGACCTGCACCGCCTCGTTACCCCGGCTTCAGATCAACCCGATCGGTGGAAACCTCAAGCTGACCTGGCCACTTGACGTCACCACCTTTCGCCTGGAGTCTGCCACGAATCTCCTCGCGCCGATCCCGTGGTCAAACACGGCTGGCTCGGTGAAATTCACCAATGGCTTCAACACCGTGACCCTGCCCGCAACGAACAAATCGATATTCTTCCGCCTGGTGTCGCCGTGATGGCATTTAGCTGATTTACGCGACCTGACCAACTTCTTCCGCGATACGAACGGTAAAACCAGCCTTGACGCCTTTGCAGTTCGGAGGATGATTTCCTCAGAACCAGCAAATCGAATTCCGCCAGACTTTTTCCTGGAAAGGTTCAGTGATATGAAAACGTGCGCTTCTTTCGAATGTCGATTGTCTCTTAGTGCCCTGCCGCTTGCGACCTTGATGGTTTGCCTTGCGGCGCCAGGGGCGACGTTGGCTTTTTCCATTGCGAACGTCACTTTGACTCCCACCAACCCGATTCCCAGCGGCTCAAACATTATCATGACGGTGGACATTGCGACTCCGGGGTCGCCGGCCTGGCTTTATCAGCCTACGAAGGTGGCGCAGTCGGGAAATCAAATCGGGGTGGATCTTTATCCCGCCAGCGGGCTGCTGACGGCAATTGGAAGGATCAGCACCAATGTGAGCATCGGAGTTTTGCCCGCTGGAGTTTACGAGTACGAAGTGCGGTTGCATCCGGATCCAGACCAGCCTGCGAATTGGGGTGTTCGAACGAATCGCGGCATGTTCATGGTTATGCCGGATTATCCCTGGACGATGGTTTCGATCACCGCCCCGGATTCGCAGGCCACTGAATCCGGCGTCACGACCGTAATCGATCCAGGCCGCTTCACGGTGCATCGTGCCGGAGCAACCAATGTGGATCTGTGGGTGCACTATGCCATTGGCGGTACGGCCAGCAATGGTGTGGATTATCTTTCAATCTCCAATGTCGTGTTTATTCCGGCGGGAAGGACATCCGCGGATATCCTGATTAATGCTTCGTTTGATACGCTGCCCGAAGGAAGGGAAACTGTCGTGTTGCGGTTGCTTGAGCCCGTTTGCCCCGCCATTTATCCGCCCCCACCGGACTGTTATCTCGTGGGGACGCCGCGGGAGGCGATCGTTTACATCAACGACAATACTTTGTCCCGACCCTTGGTGAGTATCGTGGCGCGCGATGCCGTCGCCACTGAGGGAACGAATTGCTATCGCTGGCCGGGTTGGCCGACACCGTCGACAAGTAATAGTCTGACTGGAACGAACACAGCCACTTTTGTCGTTATGCGTGAGGGTAGCACCAATGAGAGTCTCACCGTGTTCTATAGCATTGGTGGCACCGCGACCAATGGAGTGGACTACAAACTGTTACCCGGCCACATCGTGATACCAGCCGGGCAGCGGGCCGCACCCATTGTCATCGTTCCGGCGGACGATGCGATTCCGGAAAAAATCGAGACCATCGTGTTGGGCTTGATTGAACCTCCCTACGCCTCACCCTTGCCGTCGCCGTATGTGGTGGGTAAGCCTGCTCGGGCCGCGGCAATCATTGTGGATAACGACCAGCCACGACCCTGCACGGAACGTCTGCCGGATCGCTGTTTCCATCTGACGCAGCCTGGACTTAACGGGGACTGGTACCGAATCGAGTATTCCACCGACCTTGTGAATTGGACCGTGATTTGCACCAATACCGTGACGGATGGCGCTCTTCACTTTGTTGATCCCGATGCTGATGAAGCCGCACAACGATTTTATCGCGCCGTCCCGGAAACAAATCCGGAGTTGGAGTGAACGAAGCGCGTGCTGCGGTTCAGCGATACGGCTGATGCAATTCCACCTTCTGCGTTCTGGCGCGCAGGCGCATATTAAGGACCTCCACCGCCAGAGCGAACACCATGGCAAAGTAGATGTAACCCTTGTTGATGTGTTGATGGAATCCTTCCGCAACGAGCATGGTGCCGATCAGAATCAGGAAGCTCAACGCCAGCATCTTGATGGTCGGATGCCGATCCACGAAGGCGCTGATCTTGTTCACGAAGATCAACATCACAATCATTGCCAGAATGACGGCGGCGATCATCACCCCGATTTGCTTGACCATGCCGACCGCGGTGATCACCGAGTCCAGGGAGAACACAATGTCGAGCATCAGAATTTGAAAAATGACGCTGGTGAAGGTGATGGTCATTTTGGTGGTTGCATGTCCGTCCTCGCCTTCAAGTTTCTCGTGAATCTCGAATACGCTCTTGCCCAGCAGGAACAAACCGCCCAGCACGAGAATCAGGTCTTTGCCGGAAACCGCCAGTTCCCAGGATAAAATTTTCGGTTCCCAAAAGGGCTTGTCCAGTTTGACCACCCACGCGAGCCCGCAAAGCAACAACACGCGAGTGATGAGCGCCAGGCTCAGCCCGAGCCGGCGCGCCTTGGCCTGCTGCTCGACCGGCAGTTTGCCGCTGAGAATCGAGATGAAGATGATGTTGTCGATGCCCAGTACGATTTCCAGCAAAGTGAGTGTGGCGAGGCTGATCCAGATCTCCGGCGATGTGATCCATTCCATAGCGGCGCAATCCTTCCCGAAACCATTCCGAAGTGCAATGCGTTTGCGGGTGAAAACTTGAAGAAACTTTGTAAACCTGCCGGGAAAACAAAAAGGCCAAAGGCAGAACCTTTGGCCGCGGTAAGGAACTGGCAGCGCTTACTTCTTTGCCTTGCAGGTCTCGCAGGTGGCGCAGGTGGTTTTGCCATCCGCGCAGCAGGCCATGCCGCAGGCCGACGCTTTCTTTTCTTCGCACTTGCCGCAGCAGGCGCAGCCGGTGATGAACGCCGCAGCGCAGACCACCGCGGCACATGCAATAAGATGTTTAACGAATCTAGTCATGGGGCGAAACGATACCCGGCGATTTGGAATTGTCCAACTCTCTCTGAAAAATCTCGCCGCTTGCCGTCGCGCAAAGATAATTTGGTCTCGTGCATCTGGCGCATCTGCGACTCCGCGACTTCCGCAATTACCAGCGGTTGGATGCTGACTTTTCGCCCGGCTTCCATCTCCTGCTCGGCGACAATGCCCAGGGCAAAACGAACATTCTGGAAGCCATCTACCTGATGGCCACGCTGCGCTCCTTTCGCGGCGTCGGCAGCGCGCAAATGATTCGGCATGGCCAGAAGGGATACTTCGTTGGTGGCAACGTTGTCGGCACGGCGACGCACGAGATCAAAATGTTCTGGTCGTCCCGGGAACGGAATCTCACTTTGGATGGCCGCCCCGTGAAGAAGTTGGGCGATTATCTCGGCACGCTCCGGACCGTGGTGTTCTGCACGGAAGATTTGCAGTTGGTCAAAGGCACGGGTCGCACGCGCCGCCGGTTTCTGGATCTGCTGCTTTCGCAAACGCAACCGGGCTACCTGGTTTTGCTTCAGCGCTACATGCAGGTGGTTCGGTCGCGCAATGCTTTGCTTAAGCAACCTGCACCGGATGTGATGTCGCTGGATAGCTTTTCCGAGCAACTCGTCAAACTTGGCGAGGAAGTCATCCGCTATCGCCGTGAGTTGATCCCCAAACTATCGCCCCTCGCGCGGCTGGCCTATCGCCGCATTTCCAATGACGCGGAGGAACTGCGCATCGCCTACGAGCCCAATGTGAAGCATGATTTCGCCGTCGAACTCGCGCAGTTGCGGGATCGCGAACGGCGTTTCCGCGCGACGCTGTTGGGGCCGCATCGCGACGACCTGCAACTCCTGTTGAATGAGAAGTCCGCCGCGCAGTTCGGCAGTGAAGGGCAGAAGCGCACGCTGGCCATCGCGCTTAAAATGGCGCAGGCCGAGTATCTCACCGGGATTCACGGCAGCGCGCCGGTGTTGTTGATTGACGACGTGATGGGAGAGCTCGACGTGAAGCGACGCAGCGGTTTACTGCCGTTGCTGGAGCGCGCTCGTGAAACCAGCGGCCAGGTCTTCATGACCTGCACTGAGGAAAACTGGCCCCGCGAACTGGGACGTGAATTGCAGCGCTGGGAAGTGAAGGCCGGAACGCTGTTGCAGTCTCCGCTCAAACCGTGAACGAGACTTCGGTAACAGTTGACGGTACCGCGGGCCGGCAATGCTCCGCGCTCTGGTAGTTGCGAATCTTGAGATTTCTTAAATGGTTGACCCGTTCCGCTGCCCGGACGGGTCGAGAATTTTACGCCCTCCGTTCGTTTCCTGCTTGGCAGCGGAAGTCAAAATGTCAGGATTGACCACATGTTCGCAGGCCAATCCGCACCTCCGTCCAGCGACTCGCATCGCGTCGTTCGCAACATCGCCAATGTCCTCCTCACGGTTCTTCTGATCGGAACAGTTCAGCGCGTTCACGCGGCCTCCATTACCTGGATTGGCGGCGATGCTACTTGGGATGCGAGCGCTGGCAGATGGAATCCCGCCGACGAGCCGGACGCCGATGACATCGCCATCTTCAACACCGCCAATTCCGTAAATCTCGCCATGGCCAACGCCGTCATGGGGTTGACGCTCTCCGGCGGGATTGACCTCAACACTGGCGGATACAACCTGGATGTGGACGGGCCGGTGCAATTGTCAGACGCTTCCACCACTTTGATTGTGAGCAGCAATTCGCTTCTCTCGGCCGATAGGATCACGATCAACAATGGAGGCATCCTTCGCCTGGCCAATGGCATCGCCACGATATCCGAGGAGGCGGGAAATGGCGTTCTCGACATCAACGTCGGCGGTACACTGACCGGCAATGGCGCGGTTAACTTAACTGATGCCGTCGCGGCGAATACGCCTTTGATCATCAACGACGGAGCGATCACGGCTGCATCTACGGCACCAAATGATTTGCTGGGTAATGCCGCCGCCACGTTGACGATTAACGCCACCGATTCAGAGGCGCGAATTGATTTGGACGGCGCTGCCGAAGCCGGAGACGTCAACGTGAGCGTCAATGACACTCTCGAAATCAACCTCCCGCTCGCCGACATCTTCAACGGGACGCTTAATCTGGCCCGCGGTTCCACTCTCAGTATGAATGCTCCGTGGATCATGGGTCCCGGCGCGGTGGTCAATGCCAACACCTTCAACCTCCTTTCGGGCACTCCGGGATCGGCGGCGACAATCGCCGGGGCAACGTTGAGCCTCAATAACGGTGCGATTAATCTGGATGACTTTGATTCGTTGCGGTTTTCGGCGCCGCTCAGTGCCAACGGCGGAACGATTTCCAACGCCGGCCATGTCATCTTCAATGCCAACGCCACGATCAGCGGTAACGCAAATTTTCTCATGATTGGCGCGGTGGCTTCTCTCACGGTCAATAGCAATGTCATCGTGAACATTGACGATCCCGACTTCGATCTCGATGGCGGCGGGTCGGTCAGCAACATCGTTACCATCAACAGCGGCGGTGTGTTGGGCTTGGATCTTGGCGCCGGCGCAGACGAGGCGCTTTCCGGCACGATAAATCTCAACGGCGGCGAACTGGACGTGACCACGCTGGACAACAACTGGAGGATCGACGGCGTTGTGAATGTTGGTGCGAACACCGGCGTCTCGCAGATCAATGGTGAAGAAGTCACGTTCGCCAACGCCACAGTGACGGTGGGCGACAATGCCGGGCTCAACGTGAACGCGGCAAGCGTCTGGGCCGCGGCCGGACACCTGGTGATTCAATCCGGCGCAGTAGCCACTCTCAACGCCGGGTTCGAGCCGGGCTCCACCTTAACTCTCAACGCTGCAACTTGCCATGTCACCGCAGCGACGGATTTCGCCGGAGCTATGAGCGTAGGTGCGAGCGGGGATTCGACATTGCAAGGCAACGGCACTTTTGTTTTCCAGAATGGCAGCGTGACGACCTTGAATGGCAACCTGCAACTCAACAATCCCACGACGATTGTGCAACCGGGCGCGGATTTCGCCGGTGGCGGGGCAGTGATCAGCCGGGTGAGTCGCGTGCTGCAATTGATGGATGGTGTCGTGAGCGGCGATTTGAATGTGCTCGTCCAAAACGAGGGAGTGCTGCAATTGGGCGCAGCGAATTCGGATGCGCAAGTGAGCGGGAAGAGCTTTCAGCAAGCCGCGTCGGGCAGTTTGCAAATTGAAATCGGCGGCACGGCTCTGACCTCCTTTGACCGGTTCAATCTCACGGGCGCGGCCACCTTGTCCGGCGAATTAAGCGTGTCACTCATCAATGGTTTTGTTCCAGCCTTGGGCCAGACATTTGACATCCTGACGGCCTCGGTGATTTCAGGTAAGTTCACCACCATCAACCAACCTGCCGGAATGCCTGCGGGCAGGGTATTTTCGGTCGCTTATAGTCCAACGGTCGTTCAGTTGACCGTTACTACGCCGTATGAAGCGTGGATCAATTCATTCCCGACATTGACCGCGCCGGCGGACAAATTGAAGACCGCTGATCCGGACCACGATGGAAGGAACAACCTGGTTGAATTCGCGCTGGACGGAAATCCCACCAACGCGATCGCGACCGGCAAAGTCGTGGTGAAAGTCGCGCCGGTCGGTGGCATGGACGCTTTGACCCTGACGTTTCCGGTTCGCGCCGGGGTAACGTTTGATCCAACCGACCCAGCCGGCGGTCCGCTCGTGCTCAAACACCTTGGCGACGCGGTTTCCTATCGCATCGAGGCTTCTGAAGATCTCACGAATGTGAGTTGGACGCAGGAGGTGACGGTGGTTGCGGGGGCCGATGCTGTGAGCATTCAAAGTGGTTTGCCCGCGTTGAATGCAGGCTGGGTCTATCGCACGTTTCGCAGTCCCGGTCCGGTCGGGAGCGACCCCGAAGAATTCATGCGTCTCGTAATTGGTGAATAGAGTGAATTGTTGAGGCTCAATAGTCCGTAGCGCAGATTTCTCAATCTGCTGTATGGCCGAATTCCATTCGGCAGGGCGTGTTGAAGTCGTTGGGGTAGCGAGTGGTACAGTTACTACTGAACAGCAGAACGATTGAGGGCAGAACCATTCAAAACCATCATTCTGCCGAGTATTATTCCGCCAAAGCGTAAGCCCGGCGAGTTGCCGGCTTTTTTGCTTTTTCGGAGCGCGACTGTGCTGGAAGCCAGTTCGCAGCGCGGTGGCAACGAAAAGATCCATCCGGGCGCAGTATGCTTCCCATCTGGAAAGAACATGCCGAACACTGCCGATTGCAAATCTGCGCTACTGACTCTTTGCTTTCCCCGGCTTGACCAGGCTCAAGCAAGCGAACTACGCTCGGCGCATGAGAAATGCAATCCTTGCCGCGACGCTGCTGCTCCTTTCTTCGATGTTCGTGCTGGCTCAGAATTCTCAACGGGAAGCGGAGGCCTTTGTCGCGCAGGCTGAGAAGGAGCTGGGCGACTTTTCAGTGATTGCGGGCCGCGCCGAGTGGGTGAATGCCACGTACCTCACGGACGACACTGATGCACTCGCGGCGGAGTTTGGGGCACGACGGACGGAGATGAGCGTGCGGTTCGCCAAGGGTGCTGCGAAATTCGACCAGGTTAAAGGGTTGTCCTTTGATGTTCGCCGGAAGCTCGACATTTTGAAACAGTCGATTGTTCTGCCGGCTCCGGAAAAACCAGGCGCAGCCGATGAACTCAGCACCATTGCCACGCGGTTGCAGTCGATGTACGGCAAAGGCAAAGGCACGCTCGAAGGCAAACCGATCAGCGGCTCGGACATCGAGGCGGCGATGGGCATCGTGCGCGACCCCGAAAAGCTCAAGGAAATGTGGACGAGCTGGAACGACCAGGTCGGTGCGCCGATGCGCGAGGATTATGCGAAGCTGGTCAGCATCGCGAACGAAGGCGCGCGGGAATTGGGATACGAGGACGTCGGTGCGATGTGGCGTTCCGGTTACGACATGCCGGCCGAGGAGTTTTCGCGCGAGATGGACCGGCTCTGGTTACAGGTCAAACCGCTCTACGATCAGTTGCATTGTTATGTGCGCGCGAAGCTCAATGAGAAATATGGCGACAAGGTACAGCCGGCCACCGGACCCATTCGCGCTGATCTGCTCGGCAACATGTGGGCGCAGGAGTGGGGCAACATTTATGACATCGTCGCGCCGAAAGGCGTGGGCGACATTGGCTATGACCTCACGACGTTGCTGAATTCCAAGCAATACGATCCCATCAAGATGGTGAAGACCGGCGAAGGTTTTTATACCTCACTGGGATTGCCTGTCTTGCCGCAGACCTTTTGGGAGCGTTCCATGTTTGTGAAGCCGCAGGATCGCGAGGTGGTTTGTCACGCGTCCGCCTGGGACATCGACAACCAGGACGACCTGCGCATCAAGATGTGCATCAAGATCAATGCGGATGACTTCGTGACCATCCATCACGAACTGGGGCACAACTACTACCAGCGCGCCTACAACCATCAGCCGTTCCTTTACATGAACGGCGCGCACGACGGTTTTCACGAAGCCATCGGCGACTTCATCGCACTTTCCACCACGCCTGAGTACCTCGTGCAAATCAACTTGCTGGAGCCGTCGCAAGTCCCCAGTGCGGACAAGGACATTGGGTTGCTCCTGCGACAGGCGATGGACAAAGTCGCATTCCTCCCGTTTGGCTTGTTGATGGACAAATGGCGTTGGGGCGTGTTCAGTGGCGAAACCACACCCAGCGACTATCAAAAGTCCTGGACCGCCCTGCGCTTGCGTTATCAGGGGATCACTCCGCCGGTGGAGCGTCCGGCTACGGCGTTTGATCCTGGCGCCAAGTTTCACATTCCCGGCAACACGCCGTATGCGCGTTATTTCCTGGCTCGAATTCTCCAGTTCCAATTCTACAAGGCCGCAGCGGAACAGTCCGGATGGAAAGGCCCACTGCACCGTTGCTCGTTCTACGGCAACAAGACCGTGGGTGACCGCTTGAACAAGATGATGGCCATGGGCTCGTCCAAACCGTGGCCGGATGCCTTGGAAGCCTACACCGGCACGCGGCAAATGGATGGCACTGCGCTGGTGGAGTATTTCCAGCCGTTGATGAAGTGGCTTGAGGAACAAAACAAGGGGCGTCCGATTGGCTGGTGAAGGAGAGTCACTACTCCGATTTAAGCCGGAAGAACGTGCGTGCACCGGCGGCCTGATTGGTCACTGTGTTTTGTCCGTTGACGACGACGGGCACTGAAGGATGGGTGACCCATCCCGGCGATGCGAGATTGGTGGCGCTCTGCAGATTGAATCCACCCGGAGAGGCGGGCCATTTCAGCAGGACATTGCTGCCGGCAGGAACAATGGCGAGCACCGGTGGCGGAAACGACAACCGGAACACCGTGCCATATCCCCAGTGTCCCCCGATTTGCGCCACGCCATAAAGCGCGTTGCCAAACAGACTCACCCCTCGCGGAATCGCACCGTCACTGTTGGTCGTGGCCAAATCGAGGGTTGGAGGGAATTGATGCAACATCACGAAACCAGTCCCGTTCGTGCGAACGGAAAAAATCGTACCTCGATCCGCCGTGCCGCCTGAGGAAGTGGCCCCGTAAATCCGGTCGCCCGACAACACGATGGGGCCGTACGGAGTGCCCCGGCCGGGCGCGGCAAAGCTCGCCAGATTGGTGAAGCTGCTCCCGTTGGTAGTCATAGTGAACAAGGTTCCCATGGTGGTTCCGTACAGAATGTTTCCCGACAGAATCAACGACTGGGGGAAAAATCCATCCGTCCCATTGAAATGTCGCAGCGTCACAAAGCCGGTTCCGTTGGTTTTGAGGGCAAACACGGTTCCGTTGCCGAAGTTGCCGCCAATGACCGCCACTCCGTATAAAGTGTCTCCGCTGACCACGAGAGTGCTGACGGGTTTCGCGCCCTGGCTGTTGGTTTCGGACAGTCCCTGGATCGCAGGAAAATGATGCAACGTGGTAAAGGCAGTTCCGTTGGTTTTGAGGGAGAAAACGGTTCCCACGCCAAAGTTGCCGCCATATCGCGCCACGCCATAAAGGGTATCGCCAGACAAGACCAATGCCGCCTCCGGACCGGCTCCATCGACGTTGGTGAACAGCGTGCCGGAAGTGGTCGTGAAGCTGTGCAACAGATTGAACCCCGTCCCATTTGTTTTGATCGCAAACACCGCTCCACGCAGGCCGGCGCCGCCGGAGGAGACGTCGCCGTACAACGTGTCTCCCGACGCAATCAATCCCGCGTATGGATTACCTCCCTCCGTCACACCGCCGTTAAGAGTTTTCAGCACCGTGAATCCCGTTCCGTCGACGTTGATCGAGAAGATCGTTCCCGCACCGGGATTGTGAGTCACTGTAGTTCCGTAAAGCCGGTTTCCAAATCCAAGCACCGGAGCTTCCGGCCAAAAGCCATTGATGTCGTTTGTAAAATGACGCAGCACAGAGAAGCTGACATCCAGCGCGGGATCGACTCCGTTGTCGAACGGACTCCAATTCAACTTTATGGTTCCGATGGCCCCGGAGTAGCCATCGACGGCGATGCGATACGTCGTTCCCGTCAACGGAAAAAACGTGACCGCGCTGGTTGAATCCGCCTCGAACTCATCATTGCTCGCCACCTCCACCAACGCATTTACGCTCGTGCCCGTATACACCGCCAGCGTCGTGTCGAAGTCGCTTCCCGCCGTGGTCAGGGACATCTGATTCGTGGAAGGCGCCGTCCACCGGAACCAGACGGATCGTCCTCCCGGAACTCCCGCGTGGTCTGGTTCGCCGGCTTCATTATTCGCGCCGACATTGGACCCAGTGACACTGCCGGTGTTACCGCTGATGACCTGCGCATTGGTAAAGTTGTTGTTAGCGGGAGGAACTTCCGGTCCCCAGGCCACAGCCACCACGCCGGTTTCGCCGTCATACCCATCAACGGCCACCCGATAGGTCGTGCCGCTGGTTGCCAGGAAACTCACGGCGCTGGTGAGATCGAAATTGGCATCATCATTACTCGCGACCGGAGTCAGATTGTTCACCGTGTTACCCGTGTAGACCGCCAGCAAAGTGTCGAAGGAGCTTCCCGAGGTGCTGAAGAAGAACTGCCCGTTAGTCGGGGCGGTCCAGCGAAACCAGACCGAACTGCCGCCGCTATTGTCCGCGTGATCCGGTTCGGCCGGTTGTTTGGTGGCGCCGATGTTGTCTCCGGTCGTCGTGCCACTGGCTCCACTGAGAACCCGCGCGCTTGAAAAGGCGTCGTTCGTCGCGGCGTTCGTCTGAAAACAGAATAGACTCAGACCGAATGGAAACAGGAGACAGCCGGCGAGAACCGGCATCCGGACTCGGTTTCGTATTCTCATAGAACGATGCCTTCAATCGAGCGATCCGTATTTCAGCGACCGGGTCAATCAGACCGTTGTTAGCGCACTCTGCTCAATCCCTGATCAGCCGATAGTACCGATTCCCTCCGGTTGGGCTCACAATGAGCGCCTTGGTTGTTCCGTTGTCCTGGGGTGTCGTTGTGACGTTGCTCCAGTTCATTGAATTCAAGCCTTCGGTGTTTTGCTGAAGCACGAAGCCGGCCGCGGTTGAGGGCCAGGACACGACCACGGTGTTGGTGGTGGTGCGCTGGATGGTTAGCGAGGGTGGAATCGGCGCGGATGGAATGCGGAACAGATAGGCTGCCCCGGTGCCATTCTGCCCTGCTTCACCGATTAGCACGCAGTCGTCGCCAAACGGAGCCAGGCGCAGGCCGAACCACACGCCCGGCGCCGGATTATTGATCGTCGCGAGCAGTGCGCCATCAAGGTTAAACACATAGGCCGCGCCTGAATTCGTTCCGGTGGTATCGTCACCAGGGGCACCTATGACCAGCCGGTCGTTTCCCAGCACCGCAATGCTGTGTCCAAACGAGTCACCCGTTGCGGGCGTGGGATTGGTGATCGTCAACAGCAGGGTACCATTGGTGTTGAACAGATGAACCCCCTCAGTAAGCGCACCGGTCGCGTGCGAGCTGACGAGGACCCGGTCTGTGCCTACTGCGGCGACTTGCCGGCCGAGTTGGTTATAGATGCCCGGCGCGGAGAAGGTCGTCAGCAGAGTGCCATTGGTGTGGAAGAGGAACACGTCTCCAGTCCAGGAGCCAACCAACGCCCGGTCGCTGCCAAAGGCGCCCACCGAATATCCGAATAGTCCGACCGACCATGGATTCTGGTTGAAAAATATCTTCTGGGGAGTGGCGCCGTTGGTGCCAAACAGGAAGGCAGCGCCTTGCATGCTATCGGAATCGGGGTCGGTACCCAGGTAGGCAGACGTCGAGCCGATGAGCACACGGTCGCTACCAAACGCAGCCACGGCGTAGCCAAAAGCGGTGTCGTAAATACTTGGGCTGATGAGGGTCGTCACCAGAGTGCCATTCGTCGTGAACAGATAAACTTTCTGGCTTACCGATGAGCCGATCACGACACGATCACTCCCCAAAGCGGCAACGGCGGACCCAAACTGTCCTTCAGGGTAGGAGAATGCGAAGGCAGGATTTGGATTCGTAATGGTGGTGAGCAAAGTCCCGTTCGTTTGAAACAAATAAACGGCCCCGGCGTTGGTCGCCGTGGTGTCGTCATACGGCGCGCTGATGAGGACGCGGTCGTTACCCAGCGCCGCCAGCCCGAGGCCGAAGTAGTCTGCGGCCTCCGGCGTGGGATTGTTGAACGTGCGGAGCAGGACAGGAGTTTGGGCGAACGCAGCCAGGGGCGACGCACAGCAACTGATTGCGATGGTCAGATTCAGCAGGAATTTCATAATCGTTCTTTTTGAAGGTTCTCTCGGCTGCGTTGCCCGATTCGCTATTCGCGTGGTCGCAGGTGATTATCGAGAATGTAATGGCCGACATCCTGGCCCTGGTGACCGCCCGCTTCCTGCTCGAACCGGAAATGGATGCCGCCATAAATGCGCGCATCATCAATGTCGTTGCAGATTTGCTTCCATTGGGTGTAATTCAAAACGATGCCCGGTGCGCGTGGACTGGTGAGCGTGATGGCGAGATTGTGTTTGCCGAAGACGCGTTCCAGCACGGTGCGGGCGGCGGCGGATAGTGTTGCGTGGGCCGACGGATAACTCGGGAATGCCGGCGTGGTGATCAGCGGAAACCAACCTGCATCCGGCTCGGTCTTGTGGTTGCCATCCAGGTCGCCACCACGAATGGCCATCGTCGGCCGCCACGTGTTGTAAAAATACTTGGTCTCGTAGGTCGCGATCGAAGCATCGCAAATGGCCATGGCCACCAGGGCAAAGATTCTCGCGTTCTCGGACAACGTTTTGCCTTGCGCGGCGCTGACCTGACGCGCCGCTTGATTCCAGGCTTGCACGGGGGAACTGACGGAGAAGAAGCGTGCGACATCCGTGCGATCCTGCGGACGAATGTCAGGACCAGCGTTGATGTTGCCCACGAGTTTGATTTCGTTGTAGTCCAGCGCATATCTGCCGCTGTCAATTGGAGGGGGTGGTGGCAAACGGAACTGCGAACCGCTGTCGAGACCGAACGGCATCACGAGTCCCCAACCGGGTTGTGAGGCCACGGTGAATGTCGGCGGTGCCGGTTGCCAATCTCCAGGGTTAGTTCCTGGTGTGTAAGGCACGCCTTGCGCACCGGCTGCGCCGTCATTAAGCCGGAGGGCCAACATCGCGAGCGCGGCGGCTTGACCGACTTCGATGCCGGCATCCTTGTCCGGTCCATCGGGAAGCTGCGCGAGTGAAACGGTCTGGGATGCGCTCAGGACGGCGTTGCTCGCGGGGTACAGCGCCGCGAGGGCAGTGTAGGCAGCCGCGATGGCGGCGGCATTCGGAGAAGCGCCCGCTGGAGTGGTGATTATTTCGAGATACGGTTCGTAGTCGCCGACGATGGAGTTGACTGCCTCAAAGACGGCCAACTGCACGATGGCTCCCGAGCGCGCCTGAACGTTGGCGTTACCAGCGGCGACGGTCGTCTGCATGATGGCGTTCCAATCTGTGACTTCGTCGGCTTTGATGGTTGAAGCAGCGATCAATCCTGCAATCGTCAGAGTAGTGCGGATCATTCGTTGAATTTTCATAAGGGACCTTTCTTTGTTGGTGAGAGTTTGTTGTTTCTCACCTTCCAAGGCGCAAAGCCGAGTGCAAAGGGGACAGCGAAAATGAGATTTCCGAACGAAGGTTTACCGGAAGCTGATCGGCGGGATTGATTCGTTCTGACTGTGGCCAAAGGCGGCCAGGCGCTTACGCCGCTCCCGCCACACTTCCGAAGATAGCGGACGAACTTCCCCGTCGTCGCCGAGTTCCATTCCCGTGCTCACCTGAAGCCAGAGGACGATCCACTCAACATCTGATTCCAAAGGTGACCTTGAAACGTTCCAGATATAGGTCGTGCCCCTTGATGTGCCGATGATGATCTGCCGATCATTGTCTGCGAAGACTGCGGTTCGTGGTGCGGCGTCGTGAGGCAACCTCGGACCAATCGGTCGGGAAGTTTCGATATCCCATATCCGGGCGGTAGCGTCATCACAACCGGTCACAACCGTTCGGCCATCCTTGCTGAACGAAACCGCATACCAGAAGGGTCCGCGGTGACGCATCGGTTTGGAAATCGGCAGCCCGGTCTCTGCGTCCCAGACGATGACCGTGTTGTCAAAACTTCCCGTGGCGAGGCGCCGGCCATCAGAGCTGAAGGTTACGGTCATCACCGAACCATAGTGGCCATCCAGCTTCCGGATCACCTTCGAATCATCCGCTCCAATGATCCAAACCAGTTTGTCGCCGGCGCCGACGGCAATCCGGGAACCGTCAGGACTGAACGCGAGCGCCCGGATGGGGGCATTCGGGATTTCAAGCACGGTCCGCAGTGGCCGTCCGGCTTGTGCGTCCCACAGCTGCACTACGCCGTCCAATCCACCGCTTGCCGCTGTTTTGCCATCCGGACTCATGGCCACCGTCCAGGCGGCCCCACGATGTTGAAAACTCTCGCCTACGGTCGCACCGCTGGTGGTTTCCCAGCATTGGACCAGGCCGTCCTCGGCAGCCGTCATCACCCTGGACGCATCGGGACTGATCGCAAACGCGTGTACTCCGGCTTCAGGTGTCAGCGGTTTTCCGACCGGTTCGTCCGTCAGGGCCTTGCGAATCAATGCGGTTCGGTCTTTGGGGCGAACCAGCGCATATTTGGCGTCGGCGGTAAAAAGCACATGTTGGTCGCCGGCTTCATGAGGCGTTTCCGTGTCCAAGGAGCCAGGCGCTGGTCGCCAGGCACGCGCGGCGTCATCCTCGGAGCAAGTCAAAATGCTTCCGTCCTTGGCAAAGGCAACATCCCTGAGCGCGCCCCGGTGCTCGAAGCGCACGCCGACGGGTTCGCCTGTTTTCAAGTTCAAGAGCTGGGCCGTCCGGTCGTAACTTGCCGTTAAGAGTCGATCCCGACCCTCATTCACGCGCAGGCGGTGAACCCCACCAAGATGCCGCCACAGTTTGCCGAAGCTTTCGCCGTCCACCGTGGCCTCACCCTCCCGCCAGGTCCAGAGGAAGATATTGCCGTCAACATCCCCGGAAGCGATTTGATTCGTTGCCACAAACAGTGCGGTCAAAACGCGGCCGGTATGTCCACCAAATTGTGCGACGACCTTGTGGGGGCTTCGGAGATCCCACACAAGAACGGTGGTATTATCACAGGCTCCGACAACCTGTCTTCCATCGGGACTCAAAGCGAGATCGTGAATGCTGCCGTGAGTGGGATGCCGCCAGGCGTCGATCGGTTGTTCGAGACGACGATCCCAGACCTGGATCTCGCCTTTGGCATTGCCCGTTATGATCTTTCCATCGCTGGTGAAAAGACCAGCCCAGACGGCGCTACCATGTTCGAAGGTGCGCAGCAGCTCTTGAGATTTCGTCTCCCAGAGCTGGGCCGTCTTGTCAGTGCTGGTCGTGAGGACGTAATTGCCATCGGGACTAAAAATAGCCGTGTGCGTTTCGGAGTTATGGGAAAGCGGGGTTCCCGAAACTGTGCCGGTTTGTCGGTCCCAGAGTTGCGACACCCCGTCATAGCCTCCGGTCAGCACCTGTTTGCCGTCGGGGCTGAAGTCGCCGGAGACAACGCCTTTTCCGCGAGGATAGATTCCGGTGAGGACGTGCAGTTCGCGCTGCCAGGCATTTAAATTGGCGCGGATCACCCGCTGCATGGCAGACTCGTCGGGTGGAGCTAATTCAAGAGCGTGAGCCAACCAGAGCATTCCGCTGGCAACGTTGCCTTGTTCGCAGAGGCTAATGCCCCGGTCGAAAGCCATCTGAAAATTGAGGCGTCGCTCATCACTTCGGGCCTGGTCGGCGTGAACATAGGCGCGATTCTTTAGCACGCCTTGCCACATTGAAAAGCCCAGCCCAATGGCCAGCGCTATGATTACTGCTCCAGCCGCGGCAAAACCGAACTTGTGGCGGCGGACCGTCTTTTGGAACTCGTACCAGCGACTGGGTGGTCGCGCCACCACCGGCTCACAATCGAGATGCCGGCGGATGTCCGCGGCCAACGCGTTGGCTGTCTCGTAACGTCGCGCGCGGTCTTTTTCCAGGCACTTCATCACGATCCAATCCAGGTCGCCCCGCACGCGGCTGATCAGTTTCGGCGGCTCGATGTGACGATGCTGTGCCGTGGTCGTCAATGCCGCCGCGGCCATGGTGCTCAGTCGATTGGAGGGGCGTGGCGGTTCGGTTTCCCGGATGATGCGGCGCATTTCGTCCAGGCCGACCGCCAGCAGTTCCTTTTGATCGAACGGCGGACTGCCGGTGAGCAATTCGTAGAGCAGCACGCCCAAACTGTAGATGTCGCTGCGCGTGTCGATGTCCAGACTCGTCAAGACCGCCTGCTCCGGACTCATGTAAGCCGGCGTGCCGATGAATTGCTCAAACGCAGTAAAGAGCGTCTGGTCGGTCAAACGGCCCACGGTGGCTTTGGCGATGCCGAAATCAATCACCTTGGGTACCGGCACGCCATCGTTGATCGTCACCAGGATGTTCGACGGCTTGATGTCACGGTGAATGACGCCTTTCTGGTGCGCATGCTGAATTGCCTGGCAAACCTGAATGAATAGCTTGAGACGTTCTTCGGTGGATAGTTTGTTCTCGTCGCAGAATTCGGTGATTTTCACGCCGCGCACCAACTCCATGACGAAATAGGGCCGGCCCGTTTCGGTAGCGCCGGCATCCAGCACCTTGGCAATGTTCGGATGATCCATCAGCGCCAATGCCTGGCGTTCGGCTTCAAAGCGGGCCATCACTTGCTTGGTGTCCATGCCCAGCTTGATGACCTTGAGCGCCACGCGCCGGTGCACCGGCTCTTCCTGCTCGGCCATGTAAACGACGCCGCAACCGCCTTCGCCGATTTGCTGCAGCAATTTGTAACGGCCAATCCGGTCACCGGGCTTTTCGGCCAGTGGCAGTGCCGCGGGACTGTTGGACTGTGCCGATGATGTTCTGATTGGCTGGGAGAAAAAGCCGCCAGCGTCTTCATCGGCTCGCAACAGTTTCTCCACCTGGGCGCGAAGGCCCAGGTCGGCGCCGCAGGCTTCGTCAAGAAAGCGCGCCCGCTCGACCGGGTCGCTACGTTCGAGCGCCTCGTTGAAGAGGGTTTGGAGGGACTTATCCGGAGTCATCAGTGGCCTTGGTTCAGGCTTTTTTGACCGTCGTCAATGTTCAATGCGGATTTAGACTGGAAAAAGGGACAGGCCAGTCAGCGGCCCAGCGTCTGCCGCAGTTCGTCAAAGAGCCAAGCGCGGGCGAAAGCCCAGTAACGCTTGGCCGTCCGTTCGGTGACGCCGAGCGTTTGGCCCGCCTGCTCGAGTGTCAGTCCGCCGAAGAAGCGCAACTTCACAATCTCCGCGGCCTTGGCGTCCTGCTGGGCCAGTTTGTCCACCGCCTCGCTCACCAGCAAGAGGGTGTCGTCATCGACTTCCGTGGCAATTTCCACCTGGTCCAGGTCGAGCCGTT
Organism: Verrucomicrobiia bacterium; assembly: GCA_036274115.1. Lineage (GTDB taxonomy): Bacteria > Verrucomicrobiota > Verrucomicrobiia > Limisphaerales > JADLHS01 > JADLHS01. The sequence continues at coordinate 1,432 of DASUGI010000310.1, read as the reverse complement.
CCCAATTGCCGCCGCGTTTGCCAGCACCTTTGCTCCGGGCGCGGTCGATGAGAATGCGCTTCATCGCTTCGGCTGCCGCGGAAAAGAAGTGCGCGCGATTGGCGAACGGCAGTTGGGCATTGTTTCCGGCGAGTCGCAACCACGCCTCGTGAACCAGCGCGGTGGCCTGGAGCGTGTGCGCAGCCGATTCGTTGGTCATCTTTGCGGCGGCGAGTTTGCGAAGTTCGCCGTAAACCAGGGGCAACAATTCTCCAGCGGCTCGGGGGTCGCCACGCTCAACGGCCTGGAGGATTAGGGTGATTTGGCTCAAGCGTTGCCTGATTCATGCACAAGCCAGGGAAAGTGGCCAGCAGAATAATCCCTGATATGAGAAAGCCGCAATCCGGCTGAATTCGTGAAAACTCGTGCAATTCCGTCTTAGTCCCAGTAAATCTCTCGCCAGATGCGGACGACCTTTCCGTTTTCGTCAATGCCGATGGCTCGCAGTTGGTAATTGGAACTGGAAGGTGATTTCGAGTAACGCAGGAACTTCGAGGTTTTGTCCTGATAAATTGCGGTCGGGGGTCCAAACTGCTTTTTGATTTCGTCCTGGGTGCTGCCTTTGAGGTTTCCAATTTGGGTTTCGGTCAGTTTCAAGTAGTTCAGTCCGTCGCCAAAAGTGAACGTATTCGCGGAAGTCTGCACCATGCCGGCAACTGAAACGACGTGACCGTTTGTGTCAAAGCGGAAGGTCGTATAAGTGCCAGCGCCTTCGCCGGTACGTGAAAAACGCTCTTGATTGTCGGCGGCGTAAATCCAAGCAACGTATGGTTTCGTGTCTTCAGTTGAAAATGGCTGACCAAGCGCTGAGATAACGAGTTGCTCGGAATCCCCCAGCTTGATGGACTTGAATTTCTTTTCGGAATAGCCGGGAGCATACTGCGTATCGAACGACAGGAAGAACAGCGCTGCCACCCCACCGCCGACGAGAAGCAAGACACCGCCCAGTCCCAGCAACACTGCCAGTGCAGCGAACCAGGCTCTTTTTGGTTTCACGGCTTGAAAGTAGATTGCGGCGCACACGTTGTCGCTGTGAAATTTCGTGCAATTCGCGTCTCCTTTTTTATCCTGCATTCATGCGAATTTTGTCTGGCATTCAGCCCTCGGGCGCGTTGCACCTCGGGAATTACTTCGGGATGATGCGGCCCGCCATCGAGCTGCAGGAAAAGGGCGAGGCGTTTTATTTCATCGCGGATTATCACTCGATGACGTCGCTGTTCGACGCCAATGAACGGCGTAAGAACACACTGGATGTGGCGTTGGATTTTCTTGCCTGTGGACTGGATCCCAAACGGTCAGTGTTCTTCAAGCAGTCAGACGTGCCGGAGGTTTGTGAATTGACGTGGTTGCTTTCCACGCTCACGCCTATGGGTTTGTTGGAGCGGGCGCATTC
>DASUGI010000309.1:0-28637 GCA_036274115.1 Verrucomicrobiia bacterium | reverse complement strand
CTGGCGCGGGCGACCGTGGGCAGCGTGCGGTTGAAGTTGTTGAAGGTGGCGGCGCAGGTCACCGTCAGCGTGCGGCGGGTTTATGTGCAACTGAGTAGCGCTTACCCGTGGCGGGAACTTTTTGTTCTGTGCCATCGGCGGTCGGCGGCTGATGGCGCTGAGTTCCTCCAGCAGCTGAGACCGAGGACACACGTTTGCAACCGCCAACCGGCGACCCAGCCGTCCGGAAAGCAGCCGTGCGCCCGCATCTGTCAAAAAACTCGCCCTTGAGCCATTCCTGGCACCCACGCGCACCCGCTCGCCTCAAAAGCGCTTCCTCTCCGCGCTCTCCCAACACTTCCCACCAAGAAAATCACCTGCTTCAGCTCACGTGTGAAATATCCGGGCTAGAACTAAACGCCAGTGGCTGGCTTATGGTCGAGAAGCGTAGGCATATGAAGGATTGCGGAGGTCACGGCAGGCCTACCGCGCGAAAGAACGGCTGGGCGTTGGTCATCGGCGCGGACAAGGTGAATGTTACGCACTTTTTTCTCATCGCAAAAACGGCAGAACTCGCGTCGCACGATATTCGGTATTTCGCCCGTGCCTGTAAACGGTTCTTGATATTGACATAACCGGCTCGCCCATTAGGGCGGTAGGTCAACAGATAGAAGTCGTCCGTCCCGATTTTTTCTTTGTTTCAATTCGGGTGTTTCAATTCGGGTTGTCCGCTCACCGCTTTCCAGCGACTGATCCGAGCCTGGCTTTTCGTTCGGCTTGATTTCAAATCCTCTCAATCCGAGGGACTCGCTCAGTCACCCATCTGGTTAGCGCCGTTTTCCTCAAGCCTTCTTATTAAAAGCTTGCCCTGCCTCTTTGATTCTTTGATCGACAAAGGTCCTACCTACTTTATTTCCGGCGGGGCGTTGGTGAAACCCGGGCCGCCGGGTGTAAAAAAGTCTTCAAGCGTCTTGAAGGGCGACAACAGGATCTTCGGAATGTAAACGGGCTCAGGCTTCGGGTCGGAAAGCGTGCCGGTGATTTTGTATTGAAAGAGTCGGGTCACCGGCCAAAGCGCCACGTTCACCACCGGACCCAGCACGGGCGTGCCGCGCAACGGCTCGGCGGTCACCCGCGCCTGCACCTGCCCGTCGAAATCCACCGTGCCGCGATATTGCAACCGCATCGCCGGCGACCGCATTTCGAGGTCGCGCGAGTAGATCACGCTGTTGGAAATGACAAAGCTGGCCGTGGCCGACGAAACCCGGCTGTTGCCGACGCCCGGCGCAATGGCGTCCAGCGGTTTCGACAGAACGCCAAAGATGGGGATGGACCAGATCAAACCATCGCGGAGTTCCGCGTCGCCATAGCCGTTCCAGGAAAGCGGGTTCCCGGTATGCGCGTCCGTGATCACCAGGTTCACGTTCATCTGCCCGTCGAGATTGTTGGTCGGCGAGGTCAAATCATTCATGAGCAACCGCAAGTTGGTGTTCGTGGTGTAGGCCGTGAAGGCGAACTTCGTGCCGGGCTCTTTGGGAAACACAAAATGCGCCCAGCCGGCCGCATCGCCACCGTAGAACTTGCCCTGCACGTTCGTGAGCGTGAGCGTGTCCCGCAGCCAATGAATCCGCGTGGAAACCTTCGGCACGCTGAACTTCCACACTTCAAACGGCGCTGCCACCACATCGAAGACGAGGTCCGCGTCGTCGACATTGTCCGGCGTCAAAGGCGCGTAGCCCTCGACCCGCGCCGTGGGCGGCGCGAGAAAATGATACGGCGACATGATTTCGTGCACCTGCGGCCCGATGGCGCGCGTGATGGGCCGGGGATCAAACACGGCAAGCCCGTTGGTAAAATGAATGCGCATGGTGTTGAAATCCGCCGCGATCAGGTTTGCCCGCATGTGCTGCGGCCCGTTCCACGCGCGCGGCTCGAGAAACGACAGGACGCGATTGGTATACCGCAGTTGCGTGACGGCGGCATCGACGTGCAGTTCGCGAAACGTGAAATTGGTCAGCGCCAGTTGCCCGCGAAATCCCGTCCGCTCCAGGTTGGTCCAGTTGCCCCAAAGTTCGCCTCCAATGACCGGGGGGGCGGTGAATGCGCACCAATCAAAGGCTTTCTGTCCTTCCGGCGACAGGAAGGACCGGACCGGCGACAAATCGAGCGTGCTTCGCAATCGAAAGTAGAAGTCGCCGCTGGCTTCGTTGACCGTGTGGGCAAAATCAATCTGACCGTCAGGCCGGCCGGCGGAAAAATCCGGCAAGCTCCAGATGCGATTGGTGCAGGTGAGGTGCGTCTTCAGCCAGTTGGCATAAATGCCCGCGAAGGCGCAGTTCGTGGCGGCAACCTCGCCCCCGAGTTGCAACGATGGGACCAGCGTGCCGGGCCAATTGGGCTCGCTTTCGGTCCAACCGGGCAGGGTGAACGCGCCGGAACAACGCAGCCAGGGAGGTTCGGCCCAGGTAAGTTTCTCCAACCAGGCGCGCGATTCGCCAACCAGCATCGGGGCGAGACGTTTCAAATCAAAGTTGCAGGTGGCATTGAAGTCCAGGCGACGAGTCAGAATGTCCAGGCGGGCCGCTCCATCAAGTGCCCCGCGATACAGTCGGGCATGGAGGTTGGTGATGGACAGTTCCGGCGCGCCCCAATTGCCTTCCGCGCGGATGTCTTCCGCCTCGAGCTCGAAGGATTTCACCGCCCGCACTTCCGTGGACCAATTGAGTTGGTAGGGGAGCAGATTCGTCCACCACGCCAGGGTTGGGTCGGGCGCAACCACGTTGGTGGCCGGAGCCAGGGTCGCGTTAAATTGAACACCGGCCGCGCGCGCCCACCGGGTATCCGCTGTTTCAACCGCCAGCTCGACCTGCCCCGATTCCGGAATGGGATTGGTCACCGCGTGAATCCAGCGCGCTTTCATTTGGATGGGGCTGACGGACGCCCATGGCGTTACCGCCGCCGAAGCCCGCAAAGTGAGCGATGCATCCACCACGTCAGGTTTTGGCGCCAGCGAAACCAGACGCAGCTGAAGGTTCAGATTGGTGGTATTGGCCCATTTCGTTTGGGCACTGGCGGCGGTGAGGTCCATTTCCGCATGGGAAAGTTCGTTGCTGGTCGCGGGAAACAGTCGCGAGATGAACTCAACCGACTCGGCCTGCCCCCAGGGTGTGTTGGCCCGCTGCGCCGCAAGATTGAGGCGCGCCCCGAAACTTTGAAGATTCCGCGCGTCACCTTCGAGCACGAGACGCAATTGCGGCGGGGCCGAAAACGAAATGGATTCGAGCGTATCGGCCAACTTTTGCAAACGTTCGGGCCAACGCGTCGTTGCGGCCGTGCCCGTGCCTTTCAAGATATCCCAATCACGCACCGCCGTCGCATTGGTCACACTGGCCGAAACGAGGAATTGCGCTCCCGCGAACCGGGCCCGCAAGTCGTCGAGCCGCCATTGATCACCGGGCAGCAGGCGCAACTGCGCCTGAATGTTCGCCACGGTGAGCGCGCGAATCGGCGCATTCGAATTCACCGGAATCCACTCGAGCCGTCCGCTCTGAAGGCCAAGCGCGTCCACCTGCAACCGGCCCCGGAGCAGCGCGCGGGAGTTGAGTTGAATCTGGACCCTTTCGGCCAGCAGTTGAGGGGCGGCGGGTTCGTCCATGGAACCGAAGATGACATCATGGGCAACGAACCCCTCCCCCCAATGCCAGCGCAACTGCGCGAACTCCAGTGCCACCCCGTGCTCGCGCAATTTATTGACCAGCGGGCGCTTTACGAACTCGGGAACCCCAACGCGGTTCACATACAACACCGCGCTGAGCAGAACGATCGTGATAATCCAGATGAAGATGCGAAACCGGCGAAAATAGATCCGGCACAGTCTCCAGAACCGATTCTTGGGCCGGACGCTCGGCATGTCATTTACTGCCCGCTTGCGGCTTCAGGTAGAACAGCATGTACTCATGCAACGCCAGCGGAAATTCAAAATACCAGGGTTCGCCATCAAGGGTCACCACCGCGTAAGGATAACTGTCGGCCGAGGCGCCGCCGAACTCGACCACGTATTTCGTGCGGTCCTTTAATTCCAAAGTCAGAGTCACATTGTTGGTGCCGAATCCAAATTTTTCCCGGAGGCCTTCGCCGTGCCCGATCCAGCCGGTGGCGGTAAGTTCGCCGAGGCGATGCACCGTCTCTTCGATCCCAAAGGAGTTGAGAATTCCGGGAACACTGGGCGGCAGCACCCAGGTGTTCGTCCCGGCGCGGCGTAATTCCACCTGCTGATCCGGTTGTTTGAAGAACAGGCGGACGACATCGTTTTCATTGAAGTTCCAGATGCGGCGCTCGCGCAGTTGCCAGGGGTAAACGGGGATTTGTTGCGCCTGACTGGCGGCAATGGCATAAACGGGATTCTCATCGGATCTCCGCACGAAGTACTCGCCATTGGTGGTGCCGAACGACAGCGTGGCCATTACAAGATTGGTCGAGCCGCTCCCGTTGGTGACCACTGAGCTTACCTGCACTTGCCGATAGGGGTTAACCAGGCCATAGCGCGGCAAATCAGATTCGGTGATCGAGTCTTTGAATTGTTCGACGCTCAAGTTGCCCAGCGTGGTCAGCAAACCCTCCACCAGCGTGGCATCCACGGGAAGGGTCGCTTGCGCGATCTGCCAGGAATTGCTGGAAACCCGCTGGAGGGTGAAAGGCTCGGTGCCCGTGAGATCGATGCGGTCCACGGGACGGGAGAAGGTAACCACGTGCGGATCGCGGAATTGATTGAGGGGGCCGCGCCACAATTCGAGCAGATCATTGGGGACGGTGACGATGGTGCTCAGGCCCAGGCGCCGCGCGAAGACCTGGGTCGAATCATTGGTGGGGCTTCGACCGAATTGATAGGTGGCAACCACGTTGGTTTCCTGGCTCAGAGTCAATTCGAGTTCCGGAGCGTTCAGGCCATAGGACTCAAGGTCCGCTTTGGCATCGTCGGTGACGAACCTGGTCACGCGAGCGGTATTGAGCTTTTGCAAGGCCAGGTTGATTCGCTGGCTATCGGCGCGGGCGGACATCGGCCGCGTCAGCCGCCAAAGCAAATTCGTCAAATCGCGCTGCACTTCGAGTGAAGCCACCGTATTGGAAATGTTGATGTGGTCAAAGCGCAGCGGTTGCAGATCGGCAAACGCGGAGTCACGCCAGTCGTCGACATTGCGTGGCAGCAACTTCAAGAGCGCGGCATCGACCAGGTAAACGCCTTCCAGACCGGCGATGTGCACGTACACTTGATCCCCGGGCGCCGTGCGCGAGCCGATGAGAATGGGAACTACCTTATCGCGGGTCTTCAGCGTGAGCGCCGCCTGTGGCTTGGCAAAACCAAATTCCTGGTCGGCGTTTTTGCGTTGTCGCACTTCGGATCCCGGTATGACCATGGCCGGGGCGAGTTGCTGAAGCACGACGAGCAACGTTTCGATGCTGACCTTTTGAGCAGGATACGTAATGGGTTTGATCAATTGCCACGTCCCGTTCGTGCGCACGGCTTGAATCTCGGAAGGCTGATCGCTCAATCCCAATTGCACGCTGGTCACCAGGCCGGCCTGGAAACCGGGGATCAAAGGCATGGGGCCGGGCGGCGGTTTCGGCCCGAATTTCTCGACAATGACGATCACGGCAAACAGCGTTGCCGCAATGCCAAGCCAGACCCAGGTGCTTTTGGAATTCATGTCACTTCAATCGCCGCAACCACACCAGCGTGCCCAACAACAAAATCGCTCCGGGCAGACCGCCCAGCAGCAGCCATTGAATGGTGCTCATCTGCGAAGTGGTCAAGGTGATGCGATAGTCGGTCATGGACTTGGGCCCGACGCCCTCGACCAGGTGGGAACGTTCCACCAGCCAGTTCAAGGCGTAATCGGCAAAGTCACGGTTTGCCGCGATCTTCATGGGGCCGTTGGCGAGGAAGAACGAATCGCCGACGACGATCATGCGCGTTGCCCCACGGCCGCTCACCCCGAGCAGTGCCGCCCGCTCGACCGCCACCGCCAACGGATAGCTGCGGGGCTTCGTCCTGGTGTCGCCGACCAGTGTGGCCGTTGCTTCCGTTTGAAACAGAATCGTCACCTTGGGTGAATCAGGATTATTGTCGGCGCTCTTGGCGGGCCAGACCGGCCGAGGCAGAATCAAATTCAGATTATACCCCAGCAAGGGTTTGACGGCGGGATGCTGGCTGAAAGCGCCCACGGAAACATCGGCTCCGGGCAGGGCCCGCAAGGTGTTCTGGGAATTCACCGTATCCTGCACGGAACCGAGACCCACGATGACGTTCCAGCGACTGAGAATCTGCTCCAGGCCGCTGAAGCGCTCGGTTGAAGCGGAATTGAACAAGGCAAACATCCGTCCGCCGCCCTCAAGATACTTGCTGATCTTTTCCAGCTCGTTGGTCGATATGGGACTTCGCGGTCCGGCCACAATCAAGAGATCGCAGTCGGCGGGAATATCATTTGTGCCGCGCAGGGAGATCAGTTCCGCCCGGACCATGTTTTGCGCGAGCAAGGTCGTAAAATCGAGGTAGCCATCCACTTCATCGCCCCGGGTGAAATCGTGTTCTCCGTGGCCTTGAAGAACACAGGCATTGATCGGTTTGGGACTGGTGACGGCGAGGAGCGCGCTGGTGAAAAAGATTTCGCCCTTGAACGCCTTGATCGGCCGGTCGTACTTGCCTTTTTCCTGGTAAACGACGAAATCCCGGTCGGCCAGCAGATTTCCATTGATGGGGCGGTGGTGATTGTCACCCGCATCAAAGATAACGAAATTTTTGTCATCATCTTTCTGCGACTCCGGCAGGTTATACTTGAGTTTCACCCGTTGCGCTTCGGCCGCGTCCCGCAGGTAATCGACCGTCTCCACCTGAATGCGCGGATTGAGCGTCTGATATTCGCGCAGCATCGCTTTGATGGTGGAAAACAGTTCCTGGTCCCGATCGTAATAAATGATCACCTTCACGTCGTTGGTGACGGAACGGATGATGTTTTTGGTCCGGTCGGAAAGATCGGTCCGGGTTTGCTCACTGAGGTATTCGCGGTGAAAGAATTTGCCCGCCAGATAATTCGCCATGCCCACCACCGCCAGCACCAGGAGGGTGCGCACCAACATGTCCGTTCCCACCACCCACCGGCGGCGCGGAGTGAAGCTGGGGTGAGATGATTCGTGGGCCATGTTATTTCCAGCGCCGGCTTTCCACCACTCGCAATGTCAGAAACAGGAAAAGAAAAGCCAGGCTCGTAAAGAATACTACCGACCGGGTGTCGATCACTCCGCGCGCGAAGTCCTGCATTTGGGAGAACAAGGCGAACTGGCCGAGCAACTGTGATTGCCACGTGTTGGTTACCGTCACCTGCTCCGCCACGTACGCCAGGGACATCAGGCTCGAACCAAACACCAGAGTGATCATGGCGGCCACCATCTGGCTGTTGGTGAGCGCCGAAGCGAAGCTGCCCAAAGCAACAAACAAGGCGCCCACCAGCGCGTTCCCCAACAACATGCCGGTCATCATGCCGGGTTCGAGCGCGCCCGACTGCCGGGCGAAATATTGGACGATGTAGAGGCAGGCGATCATGGGCAGCCACATGATGAGATAAAACAACCATCCCGCGGTGAATTTGGCTGCCACCACCTGCAAGTCACTCACGGGGGTGGTCATCAAGGTTTCGTAGGTGCCGGAATATTTTTCGAGCGCGAAGGTGCGCATCGTGATGACCGGCGCCGCCAACACCACGATCACCCAAAAGAATTGCGTGCTGAAAAACAATTCCGTCACCGGCATGGGCGTGGGCATGCCTCCCAAATTGCGCAGGATCACCACGAAGTTTTCGCCCACCAGAAAGGTGGCGGCGGCAATAATCACGTACCCCGTGATGGAAACAAAGTAAGTGGCCAGTTCGCGCCGGGTGAGTGTGAAGAAAACCTGCATCAGGGATTCCTCCCCGGACAATACCTGGTTTCCTCAGCACCGGACCATCTTTGCCCGCGCTTCATCCCTCTTCCTCCTCGGTTGGCTTGGTTACCTGCACGTAGATGTCTTCCAGTGAATGCCGGTTGCGCGTCAATTCCCGCAAAATCCATCCGCGCTCCTGCACCAGGGCGAAAATCAGCGGCCGAAGGTCGCACCCGTTGCGCGGCGTCAGGACGCACCGGTGAAACGCGCCGTCGCTGGGCGAAACATCGAACTGTTCCACCTCGGCAATCTCCGACCAACAGGCATTCAATTCGTTCGCCGGCGCCGCGATCTCGGCCAGAACCTGACCACGGCTCGCCATCAGCTGCTGCAGATTCTCCGGCGTATCCGAAGCAAGGATGCGACCCCGCAACATGATCATCATGCGGTTACAGGTCATTTCCGCTTCCGGCAAAATGTGCGTGGAGATGAGCACCGTATGCAACCCGGCCAGACTTTTGATGAGTTGGCGCACGGCGCGAATCTGGTGCGGGTCAAGACCGATGGTGGGTTCGTCGAGAATAATCAAATCAGGTTCGTGCACCAGCGCATCGGCCAGCCCGACCCGTTGCTTGTAACCTTTGGACAGCTGACCGACGATGCGCTTGCTGACATCGGTAAGGCTGCATTGCTCCATGACCGTGTTCACGCGATCACGGGTGCGTTTGTAACTCAGGCCCTTGAGGCGGGCGCGAAAGCGCAGGTATTCGCGCACGCGCATCTCGTTGTGCAGCGGATTGTTCTCGGGCATGTAACCGATCCGGCGGCGCACCTCTTCCGCTTCGTGGAACACGTCAAAGCCCGCCACGCGCGCGGTGCCGGAAGTGGCCGGCAGAAACCCGGACAGGATGCGCATCGTGGTGCTCTTGCCGGCACCGTTGTCGCCCAGCAAGCCGACAATCTCTCCGCGCGCCACGCGAAAGGAGATATTCGCCAGGGCCGTGCGGCCGGCGTAGCGCTTGGTCAAATTGACCACTTCAATCATCGGGCTGTCGTTCATGCTCTGGCGGCGACGAGTGTAGAGGAAGGGCCGGGCGCGCAGCCAACAAAAACCTAACGCACCGGCACCGTTATGATCCACTGCTGAAGCGAAACGTAGCCGCTGCTCAACCGTCGCGGGAAGATCACGCTTAGCTGCACGCGTTCGCCGGATTTTTTGTTCCCGAGCACGTTGGAAATGTTCACCAAATCAGCCAGCTTCACGCCATCCACCGCGGTTAGCACCATGCCTGCCTCAACCTGAGCCTGGGCTGCGGGACTGTCCTTCTCCACCTGGGTGACGAGCAGTCCTTCCGTCGGCTTGATCTGGAGATTGGTCGCCTGCGCTTCGGTCAGTGCTTGAGTTCCCAATCCGAGGCGGCTGTTCAGCAGCCTGCGATCCAGGTCCAGCATCGGCACGAGTTCCGCCTTCAGCGTGCGGCGCCTGCCATTATCCAACACGGTGATGGTTGCGGTGTGGTCGGCCCGGGAGGACACGAGTTTGCTGAACTCGACCAGGCTTGATACCGGTTTATCGTTCACCTCGGCAATTTGCTGTCCCACGCGCAACCCGGCTTTGTCCGCCGGGCTGTTCGGTTGCACTTCGCGCACCGTCAACGGCAACGTGCCCCCCTTGATCCGCGCGCCGAACCAGAGTTGGGCGTAATATTCCAACGAAAAGAAATCCGAAAGGGCCGCCGATATTTGCTTTACCGGAATGGCAAATCCCGTTCCCTTGCCTTCACCTTCGTTGTAGACGGCGACGTTGATGCCGATCAACTCACCGCGAAGATTCACCAGCGGACCACCGCTGTTGCCGGGATTGATGTCGGCATCCGTTTGCAACCAGTCTTCAAAGCCCAGCGGCTTGTTGCCTTCGGGCCCGGGCCGCCGGTTCTTCGAACTCAGGATGCCGCGCGAAACCGACCCACCCAGGCCGAAGGGATTGCCCACGGTAATAACCGTTTCTCCGAGCAACAGGTCATCATCCTCCGCGAAACGGATGGGAACGAAACGCTGATCTCCAGGCCGGCGGATGATCCGGAGCAAGGCCAGATCCTTGAGCAGCATCCCCAGCAGCTTCGCGTCGGCTTCATACACCCGGCCGTCCATCAGTTGCACCTGGACCCGGTTCGCTCCATTGACGACGTGGAGGTTGGTGAGGATGTAAACTTCATCATCCACTTGATCAATGATGACGCCGGATCCAATGTTATAACGGCGCTCTTTAAGGTCAGGCTCGCCGCCATAAAACCTTCGTCGCAAGATCTCGTACACGTCATTGTACTCCCGGACGAGTTGGGAGGTGGCAATGTTGACCACACTTGGCATCACCCGCTCGATCGCTGCCACCGTGGCATCGCGGCGGATGTCCACTTCCGACGTGGCGGCGCGCGCACCCACAAATCCCAGCCCGACAGCGGCCAGCGCCGAAGCGCAGCGCACCCATGGTCTGCATCGTTCAAACCCGATCATGCTCATATCAAACCGACAAAAACCGCTTTTGTTTCGTTTAAAACTCTTCTTCGCGACGCTTGACTTTGCGGAAGCAACAGCGCAAAAGCAATCCCAAGTGACCCTTGGCTCGACCAGCTTCTACGCCGAATGGCGTTTGCGCCAGCGAACGGCAGCAGGCTTGAGGGATTCCTCCGACGTACCGCCGGAGCGATTGCTCCAGGCGATCTGGCAACATCAGCGCCTCCAACGCACGGCACTCAGGACGTTGGACGGCCAGCTCGTCCGCGTGCTTCATCCCGGGTTCAGTAATCTCGAAGGCGGACCTGACTTCCGGGGCGCCGTCATTCAAATCGGCAATGAGCCGGCCACTTCCGGTGATGTGGAAATTGATCTCCGTTCCAACGGCTGGCGCGCCCATGGCCATGACCGGAATCCTGCCTTCCGCAACGTCATCCTCCACGTGGTCTGGAATTCCGAACAAAGCGCCGGTCCGCCCACGGTGGCGATTCAAGAGGCGCTCGACTCGCCTTTGGCGGAATTGAGTCTGCAACTGGACCACGTTTCGATCCGGACGCTTCCCGATAATTTTCGGGGTCAATGCTCCTCGCCCTTGCGTGACTTGCCGGAAGCAGCGTTGCTGGACCTGTTGCGCGAAGCGGGACAGGTACGAATGGAAAACAAGGCGGCGCTCTTTCACGTCCGCGCCCGGCATGCCGGTTGGGAACAGGCGCTTTGGGAAGGACTGTTCCGAGCCCTGGGCTACAAACACAACGTTTGGCCAATGCAACACCTGGCTGAGGGGCGGCCGCAATGGCTGCGCAAGAATGATTCGCTGCTTGGCTTGCAGGCGCGGTTGTTCGGGTTGAGCGGCCTCCTGCCGGCGGAATTGAGCCGCAAGGGCCGCGACGGTTACTTGCGGCAAATCTGGGATTTGTGGTGGCGTGAACGCGATGAGTTCATCGAGCTTTGCCTGCCGCGAAGCCTGTGGCGTTTCCACGGCCTGCGTCCGGCGAATCACCCGCAGCGTCGACTGGCCCTCGCTTCACATTGGTTGCACGAAGGCACGCTCTGCGAACGGATGGAGCGTTGGTGCGGCGACGATATCCCGGATCAAAAGCTCCTCGGTTCGTTAATGAAGTGTTTTCAAATCACCCAGGACGATTATTGGTCCTGGCACGGGACGTTCCGCTCGGGCCGACTGAAGAAAGTGCAACCCCTGCTGGGTGAGGGACGCGTGACGGATCTCGCGGTAAACGTGGTCTTGCCGTGGCTTTGGGCCCGGGCAAGGGCGGGAAGGAACGACATACTCCGGGCCGCCATCGAACATCGGTTCGCGGTGTGGCCCGCCGCCGCGGACAACGCAGTCCTGCGTCTGGCCCGACAACGCTTGCTGGGTCGATCGAGTTCGAATACCTCGGTGTTAAAATCGGCCGCGGCACAACAAGGGTTGATGCAAATCGTGCGCGACTTCTGCGACCATTCCAATGCGGCGTGCGACGGCTGCAGTTTTCCCGAACTGGTTCGTGAGAGGTTTATGGGACGGTCCGCGGCTGCGCCGCAAAAGATTTAATGTGGACTTCATGCCGCTGCTGCTAAAATGCGCGCATGGTTTCTCGTTCCTTACAGCGGGAGGTTCGCGTGCGGTACTGGTCCGCGGTGACAATTATCCGGGCACTTTTTTGGTCTGTCGCCAGCTTTAGCTTTTTTCTTCAACCCGCAAGTTCGAGCGCGTCGCCGGGGATCGTTTACACCAATATCGTCGCCCCTTCAGAGCCCTGGTCCATCCACGTGGTCAAAGTGGACCGCGCCGGCTCCAAATTTGAAATCCACGCGCCGCATGCAAACCGCCGTGCGCTGGGGCTGAGCAAGCTGCGTGAACAGGTGGCTGCAGTGGACGCGGGAACGGGAAATGCCGTGGCGGCCCTCAACGGCGGGTTTTATCGCCGCGACTCGGCTTATGCCGGGGGTGCGCGTGGTTTGCAGATTGTCGCCGGCGAAGTGATCAGCGCTCCCGCCGGGAATGTTTGTTTCTGGGTGGATATCGGCGGTGAGCCGCACTTGACCAATGTGACTTCCCGTTTCCAATTCACGACGCCTGAAGGCAAGACCGCGCCCTTCGGCCTGAACGAGGAGCGGAAGGAAAATGGCATCGTGCTCTACACTCCAGCCCTTGGCAGTTCAACGCTCACGACCAACGGGCTGGAACTGGTGCTGGAGCGCGCGGGCCATCGCTGGTTGCCCTTGCGAATGGGACAACATTATTCGGCTCGCGTGCGGGAGATTCGTTCCGAGGGGAACACGCCGCTGTCCGCGGACGTCATGGTGCTTTCTTTCGGCCCCGCCGCTGCCAGGCAATTTGGAGAGCTGAAAACCAATAGCGTGCTGCAGATTTCGACGGCGTCTTCGCCGAGTTTATCGCTCGCTCGCGTCGGGCTCAGTGGCGGGCCGGTTCTGATTCGCAATGGAAAGCGTCAGAAGATTCAGGCGGAAGTGGATGCCGCTTACGAGTTCAGTTCGATGCTCGAACAACATCCGCGTTCGGCCATTGGCTGGAATGACACTTCTTTCTTCCTCGTCGAGGTCGACGGGCGGCAGAAGGATTTGTCGGTCGGAATGACCCTGGACGAACTGTCCACTTTTTTGGCGAAACTCGGTTGCACGGAGGCCATGAACCTCGATGGCGGCGGCTCTTCCACGCTGTGGTATGATGGCGAGGTGAAGAACAATCCTTGCGACGGATACGAACGCACGATCGCAAATTCGCTGGTGATTACCAAAAAGGGTGTTAAAAACAGTCGCGCCTCAAGCGCCACAATATCGGAATCGAAATAGCCGAAAGGAGACGGGATTTGAATCTGTTCGGAGTTATTTTACGAGTCCGGTGGAGAGTATTTCCTCCACTGCGTTTCACCGTCGCGAGTATTTCACTCGGTTTCATTTGTCTGGTTGGCGCGAGCTCCGCTCGGGCTGACAATACCAATCTCAGTCAGTTCATCACCTACACGAACGATGTGGACCCGGAACTCCCATTGTCGGTGCATGTGGTGAGAGTCGATTATGCGCATCCCGACGTTCGGTTCTGCACCACCCTGGGCGGTGGCAGTACGATGGGGATGGGGATTGTATCCGATCAGATTAAGTCGTTGTCGCCAACCCTGGGTCAGCCCTTGGCGGCGGTGAACGGGGACTTTTACGACAAGAGCAAGGATTATCCGGTGCGTCCGCGTGATGTGCAGATCCGGCAAGGTGAGCTGGTAACGCAACCCGCCGGTCACTCGTCTTTCTGGATTGATGCTCACGGTCGCCCCCAAATGGCCAACATCCAATCGCGCTTCCGCGTCGTGTGGCCGGATGGAAAAACGACCCGCTTTGGCTTGAACGTCCCGCGCCAGGATGACGCCGCGGTCGTTTACACCGCAGCCCTGGGTGGCTCCACCCGGACCAAAGGCGGCGTGGAATATGTTCTCGAACCGACGCAGGCGGACGGCTTGCCCCTGCGAGTGGGGCGTGGCCACGAAATGCGAGTTCGTGCCGTGCACACTGCGGGCAATCATGCTTTGGACACGCAAACCGTCGTACTGTCGATTGGTCCAGCCCTGGCTTCAACCGTGCCAGCCCTGGCAGCAGGTGCGACGCTGCATCTCATTACCGAGACCGTTCCCGATATGTCCGGGTCGGAAGTGGCCATTGGCGGCGGCCCGGCGCTGTTGGAGGATGGCAAACCCATGGAATGGAAGGGTTGGGTTCAGGTGCGACATCCTCGAACCGCGTTGGGTTGGAACCAAAGGTATCTCTATCTGGTGCAAGTGGACGGACGCCAACTCGACGTCTCTCTAGGCATGACCTTCCCGGAACTCGCGGCCTACATGCTCAAGCTGGGTTGCACTGAAGCCATGAATTTCGACGGCGGTGGCTCCGCTACAATGTGGGCATTTGGCAGCGTTCAAAACAGTCCCAGTGAAGGCCAGGAACGCCCTTCGCCCAACTCTCTGGTAGTAGTCAAAAAGCCTGCCGCCACAAAATGACTCGTTCTTGCAACAAGAGTTTGCGCGTCGTCACCGGGCTGCTGGGTTGTGGGTTGTTGTTAGCCAGTTCCCGGGCGGCTACCAACCCGCCGCCTTCTTCCTGGCCGGGCGCGGAACTCTTTCATGACGGACGGATTCTTCAAATCACAGTGGATCTGCCATCCACGTCAGTTGCGAGTTTGGGTGAACAACCGCGCGAATACGTGCGCGCCATCGTCGCCGAAGGTGGCAACTCTTATTCGAATGTGGGCGTTCATCTGAAAGGTTCAGCGAGTTTCCGCACGGTGGACGATAAACCGAGTCTGACTCTGGATTTCAGCAAGTTCTCCCAAGGCCAAAAATTCCACAGCTTGCGAAAGATTCACCTGAACAATTCCGTCGAAGACCCCAGCTACGTCAACGAAATCATCGGCAGCGAGACGTTTCGGGCGGCCGGCGTCCCGACTCCGCGCGCCACGCGGGCGCTGGTGACGATCAATGGACGGGCGCGCGGCCTCTATGTGCTCAAGGAAGGTTTCACGGAGGATTTTCTTGCCTGTCATTTCAACCACCTCAGCGATCAACTCTACGAACCGGAGAACGGCAGCGATGTTGATGGCCGACTGAAACGCAATTCCGTCTTTGCCACTGCGACCAACCGGCAGGGGCTCAATGCACTGGCGCGTGCCGCGCTGGCACCGGAACGCGCCGAACGTTGGTCCCAACTGTGCGCGACTCTGGACATGGATAGCTTCCTCACGTTCATGAGCCTGGAAATCATGCTCGGTCATCGCGATGGCTATTGTCTGGCGAAAAATAATTTTCGCCTCTATCACGATCTCGACAGCGGCAAAATGGTCTTTTTCCCGCATGGCATGGATCAATTGCTGGGTTCAGCGGATTTGCCGTGGCGCCCCAACCTGGGCGGATTGATAGCGCGAGCAGTGATGGAGACGCCCGAAGGAAGTGAAAAGTATCGTGAGTGCTTCGGTTCGCTGCTGACGAACCAGTTTAACGTGGAGGCGATGGCCAGCCGCGTGGATCAGTTGGTTCAGGAATTGCAACCGGTGTTGCACCGAGGTGAGTGGGCGCAAATCAAAGATGCAGCCGCCATCGTCAAGGAACGGATCGTCCAGCGAAAGCTGAGTCTCGTCGCGCAGTTGAATTCGCCCGTGGCGAAGCCATTGGAATTTGCGACCGGAGCCGAGCCACTGCGCGACTGGCGTGCGACCGACCCAACCAATGCAAAGATGGAGCAGGCAAAAAGTCCGGACGGGGTGGCGGCTTTGCACATTGCCAGCGCCGGCGAAACGGCCGCCTCCTGGAGAACCACGGCTCTGCTGCGGCGGGGGCGCTACCGCTTTGAGGGAAGAGTAAAGATTGCCAGTGTGCAGCCACTTCCCTATGGTGTTCACCATGGTGCAGGATTGCGTATTCGCGGCGCCAAACGGCAGACGGAGTCTTTTACGGGTGACTCAAGCTGGCGGCTGCTGGCCATCGATTTCCAGGTCGAACCGCCTGCGGAAGAGGTCGAGTTCATCTGCGAGTTGCGAGCCCAAGGAGGGAAGGCCTGGTTTGAGTTAGCTTCCCTTCGCGTTTTACCAACGGGAGATTTATGAAAACAAGAGAGCGCCGGGGAGGATTCACTCTGATCGAGTTGTTGGTGGTGATCGCCATCATCGCCGTTCTCGCCGCTTTGCTGCTCCCGGCGCTGGCCCGCGCTAAGGCCAAGGCCAGGGACATCGCCTGCATCAACAATCTGAAGCAAATCGATCTGGGGTTGCGCATCTGGGCCAGTGATCAATCCGACAAGTATCCGTGGATGCTCGATCCGGCGGACGGTGGCAGCCGGGCCTCGGCAGATTGGACGGATCATTTTCGTGTGCTCTCCAACGAATTGAAATCGGTCTCCATTCTCACGTGCCCTACGGACGTGGATAAGATGAAGCGCGCCGCCACCAACTGGACGGCGTTGCGCGGCGATCTCCATATCAGCTATTTCCTCGGCACTAACTCCCCCATCGGCGCCAAGCCTCAATACATCCTGATGGGCGATCGCAATGTCATGGGCGGAGGCGGCGGGCTCGACGCTACCTGGAACATTTTCATGGGCACTTCGATTGATGCGGCCTGGGACAAAAATCTGCACCGCCTCAAGGGCAGCATCGGCACCGCCGACGGCAGCGCTCGCAAAATTGCGACGCCCCAATTGCGTGAAGCCATCCACCTGGAACTCGCCACCGGTGTGGACCCGGTCGTCTTCAGCAAACCGCGTGGCATTTTGTAACTACGAACTGTCTTGACGAGCATGCATCTCCAAGTCGCCTCACAAAATTTTTTCCAAAGGACACTGAAAAGAGTTTGCTGGGCGGCAAGCATCCTGGCGCTGTCGCACGCCGCCCTCTCGTTGTCCTCAGCGGCAACGGTCCTGCAGGCCTGGACGCCAATTTTCAAGGGAGTTGATTACGCCGTCGGCACCAATACCCCAGGCCCTGGCGGTTTTCCCGAGTTGCAAGTGGCCTATTTAGTGCGCGTGGATCTTACGGACCCGGATATTCGGCTTCTTGCTTCTCCCCGTCGCACCAATTGGATGGCCAACAGCACCGAGACCTACGGCTACACGATGACGAATTTTCTGAAGACCTATGGTCTCCAGGTGGCGATCAACGCGAACCAGTTCTCGCCGTCCAGTTACTTTCAAGCCGAAGGCATTGCGTGCAACATGAACGGCATGGTTTTCAGCCAGGGCCAGATGGTTTCGCCTGCCGTGACTTCCGGAGTGAATGACGCCGCCACTTTGTGTTTCACCTCGAACAACGTTGCCACTTATTATCCCACCAACGTCCCGCCAGCTCCGACCAATGGCGTATACACCGCCGTGTCTGGTTATTACAGTATTCTGTACAACGGCGTGAATGTCGGGTCGAACTACATCGGCAACCCTGATTTTGCTCATCAACTGCAACCCCGTACCGCCATTGGCCTGTCGCAGGATCGACGGTATTTGTTCCTGTTGGTGATCGATGGTCGGCAGGGCAGCCTGGATTACAGCGTGGGCGCCTACGATTGGCAGACCGCGGAATGGTTGAAACTCGCTGGCGCCTCGGACGGCTCGAACATGGATGGAGGCGGATCATCCTGCCTGGTCATGAGGGATACCACCGGCTTTCCCATTACACTCAACCAGGACAGTGCTTCGTTGACGTCGCCCGGCTTTCGCCAGCGGACCGGCGGAGCCCATTTTGGCGTATACGCCAGCCCGCTTCCCGGTTTCTTTAACGACGTAACGGTTCGGCCCGACGATACGTCGGCCACCATTACCTGGACGACCATCACGCCCGCCACCACGCAACTGAGGTACGGTCTGGACACCAACATGACTTTGCTGACCAGTTCCAATTCAACCCTGGTTACGAACCATTCCGTGCTGTTGACCAATCTAACGCCCAAAACCGGTTACTACTTCAACGCCCTGGCGAGCGTCGGTCCGGCTGAGTATGTCTCCTCCAATTATTATTTCGTTACCACCAACTACGTGCAGACGACCGAACTTCTGGCCTTTACGGATGAGTGGAAATATACGACGGCGAATATGGACGGGAGCAACTGGAAGGCGCGCGATTACGTTGATTCCGGTTGGGAAGGCACGGGTGCGGGATTGCTTTGGGTGGATATCAACGGTCCTAACGGACAGATCCCCGCCCCGCTGAACACACAGTTGCCGGAAGATTTCAACAGCGGTTTTCCTTACATGACTTACTATTTCCGGAAGCATTTTACTTTCACCAACCAGGTTTCTGGAGCCGAACTTCAGTTTGTTGGTTACGTCGACGATGGCGCTGCGTTCTACTTGAATGGGACGGAAATCTATCGGGTCCGGATGCCGGCCGCACCCACAGTTATCAACAACGGCACCGGGGCGACCGCCAACCCTTGCAGCGGCGATGCGACCTGCGCCGATGCGTTCTCGCTCTCCGGGCCGCTGGTCACAACGAATCTTCTCGTCGGTGACAACGTTCTTGCCGTTGAGGTTCACAATCGCAGTTCGGGGAGTCCCGATGTCACCTTCGGACTGGCGGCAACCGCCACCACGCCCTATGTGGCGCGCCCCCTGTTGTCACTCACGTATGGCGATAACTCTGTCACTCTCAGTTGGGATCGTGGCGGATTCATGCTCCAAGAGGCAGATACTCCAACCGGGCCCTGGTTCGATGTTCCTGGCCCGGTGGTAAACAGTCCGTTCACCACGAACGCTGTTGGCGCCACGCGCTTTTTCCGATTGGCCAAATAGAATCCACTTATGAACGCAGCTGCTCGCGGAATTCTGACTATCCTCGCGCTTGGTTTCTCAGCGACGACGGCATGGACTCAGGCAATAACGGCTCACGCCTCCGACACCCTGCTCTCGCTCAATCAAAAGTGGGCGGACGCCTACCAAAGCAAGCACGCGCCGGCGAGGGTCGAGGTGACTGGTGGCAGCGCGCCGGCGGTTCTTGCGGCACTGGCGGATCGCAAAGCCAACATTGCCGTTATTCCCCGGGCGATCCGCTTTAAGGAAACGCAGGCCTGTGAAACCGCCCTGGGCAAACGGCCGACCGAGTTCAAGGTCGGCGTGGTGGGCGCGGCAGTTTTTGTCCATTCCAATAATCCGGTGACCGTCCTGATGTATGAGGAGTTGGAGAATGTCTTCAAAGGAAAGTTTCGCAACTGGAAGCAACTGGGTGGCAAGGATGCGCCGATTACCGTTTATGGAGTGGGCACTAACACCGCGGCAGGTGAATTGTTTGGCGAAGAGGTCCTCAACGGCAAGGGTGTTACCAACGATGTGCAGATCGTCGCACCGGAAGCGCTTCTGAAGGCGATCGCCGAAAACCCGAACGCCATTGGTTTCGGCGCTTTCATCCCGACAAACGGGGTTCGGGCGTTGGAAATCAAACGCACCTATTCCTCTACGCCGGTCCGTCCGTCACCGGACGACATCGCCAATCGCATCTATCCGATCTCGCGCTTTCTGTTTTCGTATCTGAGTCCAGCCGCTGACCAGGCGGCCGGCAAGGCCTACCTCGATTGGATTCGCAGCGATGAAGGTCAACAGGTGGCCGTTGAAGCCGGCTTCTATGTGCTGCCAAAAAAATGGCGGGCAACTCCGTAAGTGCCCGTGAAACGATTGTGGCCAATCGGACTCCGGTGCGAGGTTGGCGCGACGGCAATAGTCATACTTCTCGTTACCTCGTTCCTGGTTGACGCTGCTGAAAGGTCAACCCCGCAGCTGGAATTCGATCATGCGAGCGGGTTTTACGAGTCGGAATTTCCGCTGGCCCTTTCGAAAGTCATTCCAGGTGCGGTTGTTTATTACACCACCAACGCTGCCTTGCCGCACCCGTCCACAGGAATTCCCTACCGTAAAAGCATTCCGATTCGGACCACGACCATCGTGCGGGCGGCGGCGTTCAAAGGGAACACGGCCGTAACCGACGTTGAAACTCGCACCTACCTGTTCCCTGCAGCGACTCAACAACAGAGCGGCTCGCAGCTGCCCGGGTCTTGGGGAACCAACTCAGGCTCGGCCATTCCCGCACACTATGTGATGTCCGAGACCGCGGCCAGCGAGGAAATCACAGCAGGCCTCCAGGCGCTTCCAATCATCTCCATCGTAACCGAAACAGAAAACCTGTTTTCACCAGCGACCGGAATTTATCTGCACCCCATGGAGCGGGGAAATAATTGGGAGCGCTCCGCTTCGATGGAGATGTTTGGCGGCAGGAATCCCGGTGGCTTTCGAGTCAATTGTGGTTTGCGCATTCATGGCGGCATGAGCCGTCGACCGGAGGAATCGCCAAAGCATTCCTTTCGCCTTGTGTTCAAGCGGCGCTACGGCCTGGCGAAATTGACCTTTCCAGTATTTGAGGCGGGCCAACGTTCGGAATATGACGAGTTGATCCTCCGAGCTGGTGGCAGCGATTCGTGGCTGGATAGCAATGGGGAACGCCGCCAGCGAGCGCTTTACCTTCGTGATGAATGGATGCGCCAATCCATGGCGGCAATGGGGTATCCCTCAGCCCGGGGCCAGTTGGTGCACCTCTATCTCAACGGCCTTTATTGGGGAGTTTACGATTTGTGTGAAAGGCCCGGGACTCCGCTCACCAATCAAGCCACGTCCAAAGATGACGTGCAGAACGCTGACAAGACTGAATCGGGCGACCGCATTGTCTGGGACAAGGTGATGACCCTCGCCAATTCTGGTTTGGGTGATCCCGCAAACTACCAGACAATCAGCCGCTACCTCGACCTGGCCCAATTGGCGGACTACCTCATTCTCAACTTTTACGCCGGCAATTCCGACTGGGATCGTTCCGCAAACTGGTACGCCATTCGACCGCGAACTGCGGAGGGCAAGTTCCGGTTTTTCGTGTGGGACGCGGAACAAACCTTCGGCGAGGTCGACGCCAACACACTCGACCTCGATGATGATAAAAGCCCCATGCGCTTATTTCAGAAGCTGACTGAAAATTCGGCGTTTCGCGCCCTGTTTGCGGCCCGGGCTCAGCATCTATTATTTCAAAATGGCCCGCTATCTCCCGCCGCGGCCGCCGAACGTTTTCGTCAATTATCCGAATCGCTCAGGGCTGCGCTGCCAGTGGAAGCGGCGCGCTGGGGAAATTACCGTGCGTCCGTGCACCAGTACAAGAATGGCCCGTATGAACCGTTATCAGTGCCCGATCATTGGCAGCCTGAGATAAACCGTCTCCTGTCTGACTATATTCCCAGACGTCGTGAGATTCTGTTAGAGCAATTTCGCGAGCGCGGGCTGTTCTCCGTGGGTGATACTTCCGGCGAACCCTGAATTACAACTTCGAGAAAGGATTGTTCGAAAACCCGCCGGCGCTTTCGCTTCCCTCGGGACGATTAATCTTCATCGGCTGCTGGGCCGGGTCGCCGGAAGTCGGCGGCTTGGCTTTCGGTTTTGCTTCTCCGCTATGATTGTCGTCTTCGCCACCGTCGGTTTGGCGGGGATTCTTTGCCCGCTTATTGCGAGGCAGGGGACTCAACATGAGATTGATGCCACGGCCAATCAGCTTGGGCGGAAAATCCGGATGCCCGTACGGCGCGACTTCGGCGATGAGCTTTTGGACAACCTGAAAACCAAATTCCGTGTGTTGCATTTCGCGTCCGCGGAAGCGCAACGTCACTTTGACTTTCATGTCCTCGCACAAGAAATCAATGGCGTGACCAACTTTGACGCTGAGATCGTGCGGGTCGATGCGCGGGCTCAGTTGCACTTCCTTCACGGTGGAAGCGTGTTGGTGCTTCTTGGACTCCTTATCCTTCTTGGCCTGCTCGTAGCGGAACTTTCCAAAGTCCACCACGCGACATACCGGAGGAACGGCGGTCGCCGCGATTTCCACCAGGTCAACGCCGTTCTGGCGCGCGAGACTCAGCGCATCGTTCAGGGCCATCACCCCGAGCTGCTTGCCGTCGATGCCGATTACCCTGACTTCACGGGCACGGATTTTACCGTTAATCCGATAGAACGAGGCAGGAGAGGAATTACGTGAGGGGAAAGGGCGACTCAAGGCACCCTCGTCGGTTGTGACATAATTATAGTATCTAGCTTCAAACTTGCCGGTCGCACCGGCCAAACTATCGATGGCCTTTTTACCATCCACCCCGGCGGACGCAAGCCCAAAGTTGACTCGCCCTTTCCGCTATAAAGGCTCTGTCTCGTACACCTTGCGAGGCCTGGCGCAGGTGAAAAAACCCGCCATCCGGAGACGGCGGGTTCAAATCCAGTCAGGCTGCCAAAACTAAGCTCCGTTATCGCCAATCGCTTCGACCGGGCAACCTTCTTTGGCTTCCTTGCAGCGGCCTTCCTCTTCGGGCGATTCCGGCTGCTTGTAAACAAAGGAGTAACCCCCATCATCATTCCGCTTGAAATTATCCGGTGCGGTTTCGCGGCACAGATCGCAATCAATGCACTGATTGTCCACGTAGTACTTGCCGCCTACGTTCTCCGCATATTTGTTCGCCACGTCTGCCATAAAAAATTGCCTTTCGTTTAAAAGAAATTATGGCGTGATGCGGCCTCGGTGCAAGTCTCAATTCCACCCGGATTCGGCTTTCCATCCCGGTGCGCCCGCTTAACCTCATGGGACTTTCGGTTCCATGAGAAAAACCAAAATCGTTGCCACCCTCGGGCCGGCTACCAGTGCTGTCACCATGATCGCTGCGTTGATTGACGCCGGCGTCAATATCTTCCGGCTGAACATGTCTCACGCGCCCCATGACTGGGTGCGGCGCGTCGTGCAGGACATCCGGGCCGCGTCCGCGGAACGCCATTTGCACATTGGCATCATGATGGATACCCAGGGTCCCGCCATCCGCACGGGCGACCTCTCGGTTCCGCTTGATCTCAAACCCGGTCAGAAGTTCACCCTCACCGTCCGCGGCGAGCGCAGCGAGGAGGAACATTCCGTGGACGTCAACTACGCCAACTTCGTTAATGACATCAACGTGAGCGACACCGTGCTGCTGGATAATGGGGCAATCCAGATGAAGGTGCTCTCCAAGGACGGCAACAAGGTCGAGTGCGAAGTCCTCACCGAAGGCACGCTGGGCAGTCGCCGCCACATCAATCTGCCGGGCGTCAAAGTGAGTCTGCCCGCGCTCACCGCCAAGGACATCGCGGACGTGAAACTCGGCCTGGAGGTGGGGGTGGACCTCATCGCGTTGTCTTTCGTGCGGGAAGCCCGTGACTTGCTGCAGCTGCGGGAGTATTTCGTCGGCGTTACTCCCCCTCCATTGGTTATCGCCAAAATCGAAGACCAACAGGCCGTAAAGAATCTTGATGAGATCGTTCGCGAAGCCGACGGCATCATGGTCGCGCGCGGCGATCTGGGCATTGAGATTCCCTACGAGGAATTGCCCATTGTGCAACGACGCATCGTAAAGACCTGCCTGCACGTCGGCAAACCCGTCATCGTCGCCACCCACATGCTTGAAAGCATGATCGATTCCCCGATGCCCACCCGCGCGGAAGTCACCGACGTGGCGAACGCCGTTTTCGAACAGGCGGACGCCATCATGCTCAGCGGCGAAACCACCGTGGGCAAATATCCGCTCAAGTGTGTCGAAGTGTTCAACCGCATTGCTGAGCGCATCGAACGCAGCGGGGGCGCAAATTTCTTCGAACACGCCGAACTCACCCAGGCGCGGCAGAAAGTGGTGAAAAGCGCCGTCGTGATGGCCAACGAGCTGAAGGCTGAGGCGATTCTCGTGTTCACGCGACACGGCAGCATGGCGCGCTTCACCGGCTGGTTGCGGCCGCGTTACTCGAAAGTCTACGGCCTCTGCGCCCGCGACAACATCGCGCGCGGCTTGAGCCTGAGCTGGGGCGTCACGCCCATGGTCATCCCGTTCGACATGATCAATCCGGAAAACACCATTGAATCAGCGCTCAAAATCATGATTGAGGGAGGTCACCTGAAGAAAGGCAACACCGTTGTCATCATTGGCTCAATCCTCGTCGGCGACCAGATTGTGGATGCGGTGCAGATGCGGGTGGTCAGTTGATTGAAACGCCCCTTCGAGCGCGATGACATCATTGCCTCTTCACGAGTTTCACCAGGGTCTCAACGCCAGTTTCACTTCATTGAACGGCGTTGAAGTGGTGGCGCATTACGGTGACGTCCTGGCCGAGCACGCGGCGTTGTGCGAATCCGCTGGTGTGCTGGACCTCAGTTTCCGTAGCCGACTCTGCCTCACTGGCATTGACCGCGTGCGTTTTCTCCACGGCCAGATTACGAACGACGTCAACCGGCTCCAGGTGGGCGAAGGCTGCTATGCCGCTCTCACCACGGCAAAGGGCAAAATGCAGAGCGACCTCAACGTGTTTGTTCTCCGGGACGAATTGTTGCTCGACTTCGAGCCGGGCTACTCCGCAACGGTGTCGCAGCGGTTGGAGAAGTACATTGTCGCCGACGACGTGCAGGTGGTGGACGTTGCTCCACTCTACGGCCTGCTTTCGGTGCAAGGGCCGAAATCAGATGCGGTCGTCCGGGCGATCGGGTTGTTCGACGATGTTCCCGCCAGGCCGTTCGAATCATCAAAAGTCTCCGATCCCACGCTGGGCGAACTTTATTTGATGAACCATTCGCGCGTGGGCCTCGGCGGATTCGAATTGTTTGTGCCTTCCGAGGGACTGGCCGCCGTTGCCGACAAGCTGATTGCCGCAGCCAGGAGCGTCGGAGGTCGCGCGGTTGGCTGGAGTGCTTTCGAAGTGGCGCGCATTGAAGCTGGCATTCCGCGGTTCGGCGTGGATATGGGCGAAACCAACCTCCCGCAAGAAAGCGGCCTCGAAGCGCGAGCCCTCAGTTACAACAAGGGCTGCTACATTGGCCAGGAAGTCATCAATCGCATCCACAGCATCGGCCGCGTGAACCGCGAACTACGCGGCCTGCGCCTTGCCGACAATCTCCAATCATTGCCTGCAAAAGGCGACAAACTGTTTCAGGGCGACAAGGAAGTCGGCTATATCACGAGTGCGGTCCGTTCACCACGCCTCAATGCCAATCTTGCACTGGGCTATGTACATCGCGACGCGGGCATGGTTGGAACCGAATTGCAGTGGCACAGCACGACCGGCGAGGAAACGATGAGTATTGTAGATCTGCCGTTCGTCGGCCAGAAGTAGCGGCCCCGGTGCTGGGGTCGATTGCGGACTGGACAAAGTCCTTCGCATTGAGTTCAAATGCGACGACGCAACTCATTCTTATCCGCCTATGAAATCCCTCATCGCGCTTTCGTTTTCCGGTGTAGCCTTGATTGCGAGTTTTACGCCGGTTGCCGCTCAACCTGCGGCCTTCACTTATCAAGGGCGAGTGACGGCACATGGCACTAACTTCAGCGGCGTGGGTCAATTCAAGTTCGCGCTGGTCACCAGTACGAATGTCAGTCAAACAGCCACGGCCATCGGGAACATGGGCGGGCTGCCGCCGAACCAATTCGTCAGCAGTTGCACGGTCACGTTCGGCGGCAACAGCTACGTCAGCCCGCCCACGGTGAGCATTTCAGGGGGCGGCGGCTCGGGAGCCACAGCTCAAGCCAATCTGAGTGGCAACTCGGTCGGCAGCCTTACGGTGCTCTCGCCTGGCGGGGGTTATTCCAGTGCACCGATGGTGACGATTGCTCCACCCCCGCCGAATTATTTCTATACGAATTACTGGAGCAACGACGGCACGAGCGTTAACGGCAGCGAGCCGGCCGCAGCGGTGAGCGTGGCGGTGAACAACGGTTTGTTCACTGTCGTGCTGGGCGACACGACCCTGGCAAACATGACGGCGATCCACCCGGCGATTTTTGCGCAGCCTGATTTGCAGTTGCGAATCTGGTTCAATGATGGCGTGAGCGGTTTTGCTGCATTAAGTCCGTTGCAGAACCTGACGCCCAGCCCGTATGCCCTCAACGCGGGTAGCGCGAATAATCTGCTGGGAACGGTCTCGGCGTCGCAATTAACGGGCAGCCTGCCGGCCAGCCAGATCAGCGGGACGTTGCCGCTGGCACAGTTACCGCCGACACTTCTGACCAATACGCAAAGCGGAGTCAACTTGACCGGCGCTTTTGCCGGCAACGGCGCCGGTCTCACCAACCTCTCCTTCAATGCGTTGGCATTGTCTGGGAGCATGAGTAATCGCGTGGTGGTTGGCTGGGGAAATAACGGCTATGGCCAGGCCGATGCGCCGATGGGATTGAACAACGCGGTGGCGGTGGCGGTTGGTAATAGCCATAGCCTGGCTTTGAGGAATGACGGCACCGTCGTCGCGTGGGGATGGAACGGGTTCGGCCAAACGAATGTTCCGGCAGGACTGAGTAATGTCATCGCGGTGGCAGCGGGACTCTATCACAGCGTTGCTTTAAGGGACACCGGTACCGTCATCGCGTGGGGAGACAACCCGAATGGCGAGACGAATGTTCCGGCGGGACTGAACGATGTCAGCGCCGTAGCCGCAGGTGGCCGTCACACTCTCGCATTGAGAAGCGATGGGACCATCGTCGTTTGGGGCTGGAATTTATACGGCCAGACAAATGTTCCAGCGGGACTGACCAACGTCATCGCTGTAGGGGCGGGGGGCGGTCACAGTCTGGCGGTGAAAAATGATGGAACCGTTGTCGCTTGGGGATTCTCTGTTGCCACCAACGTCCCGACGGGCTTGAGCAACGTCATCGCGGTGGCTGCGGGCGACGCTCATACTTTAGCGCTGAAGAATGATGGGACGATCGTTGCTTGGGGAAACAACGGGAATGGCCAGACGAATGTTCCGCCCGGATTGAGCAATGTCATCGCCGTGGCGGCAGGAACCTTTCACAGTCTGGCATTGAAGTCTGATGGAAACGTTGTCGCCTGGGGCTGGAATTTTCATGGCCAGACAAATGTTCCGGCTGACCGCCTGGCATCCATTGGGCTGGGGTGTACGGCTAACCACGCTTTGGCCATTCAAAATCAGATTGCCTTTCCAGCAGACTGGCCCAACACCTTCAATGGGCCGCTCAATCTAAATGGTTTTCTCACCGTGAAAGGACGTTCGATTATGAACGGACCCTTCAACGTGATTGGATCTTCCACGGTTAATGGGCCTTCTATCGTGAATGGCTCTTCCACGGTAAACGGGCCTTCGATCGTGGTTGGCTCTTCCACGGTTAACGGGCCTTCGATCGTGAATGGCGAGTCATATGTCAGCGAACGACTCGGCATCGGCGCGATTTCCCCAACGGCAAAGCTGGAGGTGCGCGGGGACATACGGCTCGGAAACAGCGGACAATATTCGGCGCCAGGGGCGAACGAGAACCTTCGTATCATCCGGGGCACTATCAGCGGCGCCGGGGGCGTTCTTGCGGGTAGCGGCTTCACAGTGGTTCATCAAGTCACCGGCATTTACGGGGTCACTTTCAACAGCGCTTTTGGTGGCCTGCCCACGATAACTGCGACCGTGGAGTCCGGCGCAGGTGCCGCCCGGATGGTGACTCTACAAAACGTGACCACCAGCAGCGCAATCTTCAATATATTCGTGCCCAACACCACGGCTCTGGTTGAAGGGGCGTTTCATTTTATCGCCATCGGCCCGCGATAAGGTGTTGTAAGCGCGTCCCGAGACGAGAAGTGATTTGTGCTTTTGAACGAAAACCCAATATGCCGCGATGAATCCTGGCGTTTCTGAGATCATGAAAACTCTTGTCGTTGCGCTCAACCTGGCCCTTGTCATCACCGTTCACGCTGAAACCGCTGTGGAAGCCTGGGCGCGGCGCTATAGCAACCTCATTGATTCGTTTGACCAGCCAACGAAAGTGGTAACGGACACCGCAGGCAATGTTATTGTCGCGGGCAACACTTCCGATGGCGTGACGGGTGGGGATATTTTGGTCATCAAATATGCCAACGATGGCTCGCCGCTGTGGACCAACCGGTATGACGGGCCAGGCAGCAGTTTTGATGTAGCCACAGCTCTCGGAGTGGACGGGAGCGGCAGCGTGATTGTGGCCGGCGTTTCCGGATCGGATTTCGCGACGATCAAGTATTCGAGCGGCGGCGCGCCGTTGTGGACTAATCGGCACAGTGGCGAGGCCAACGCGATGGTCGTGGACGGCGGTGGCAACGTCATCGTAACGGGAATTTCCTATGACACCGAGCCGAATGGTGATTACGCGACAATCAAGTATTCGAGTTCGGGAGTGCCGATGTGGACCAATCGTTACAACGGGCCGGGCAACGGTGAAGATTGGGCCCGGGCCGTGGCGGTGGATGCTGGCGGCAACGTGTTCGTGACCGGCAGATCCTATTCAGGGTCGTCGGATGATTACGCGACCGTCGCGTATTCGAGCCTGGGCGTGCCGTTGTGGACGAACCGTTACAACGGTCCAGGCAACGGTGATGATGTCGCTCACGCGGTGGCAGTTTCCGGTACAAATGTTTTTGTAACGGGATCTGCGTATGGAGGATCGAGCTCAGGTGATTACGCCACCATTGGATATTCAACTGGGGGAGCGGCCTTGTGGGTCCAGCGCTACAACGGCTCAGGGAACGATTACGACGAAGCCGTCGGTGTCGCCGTGGCGGGCACGAACGTCTTTGTGACGGGTTATGCGTACGACGCATTGACCAGTAATGATTATCTGACGTTGGTGTATTCGCGCTCCGGGACTGCGCTCTTGACCAATCGTTACGAGGGGCCGGCAAAGAGCGACGATCGAGT
>DASUGI010000308.1:0-3729 GCA_036274115.1 Verrucomicrobiia bacterium | reverse complement strand
TCGTCCCTCTCCTCCATTCAGAATGGAGGAGAGGGTGGCCCGAAGGCCGGGAGAGGAGGCGATCACGTTCGGGTGCTGCGTAGTCTTGAAGTCCGACAGAAAAATGGCGGGCAGAAATATCCCCATGGTTCTGCCCTCAATTGTTCTGCCTTAGGCTGGCCAGGCAAGGCGCACGCCCTGGCTGGTCAGTTGGCTCTGAAACTCCTTCAGGACTTCTGCTTTTTTGCGAACCTCGCGCGGCATGCGCTTTTTCGTGGCGCAAAACGCGATCAGCTCGCCCGCCGCTTCGCCGATGTTCCATTCCACCGGATGCAGGCGATAACAACCGTTGGTGATGTGCGTCACGCCCAGGTTTTTGCAGGCGGGCAAAAGGTTTTCAACTCGCTTCGGAATCAGAGCGCCGAGCGGGATTTGAAAGGGCAGGGAAGCCACATCGATGTAGTTGTCGCGGCCAGTGCTGGGATGCAGGTCAATTCGATAGTGGCCGATACCGACGGAATCGAAGAACTCTTCGGCTTTCACTTCCTTCTCCGGCTTGCCCAGTAAATTCGCGCGCGCGGTCGTGCCAACGTGTTGCTCGCACACCGTGAACTCAGCGCGAATTCTCCGGCTCTCACGGATGTAAGGATATTTTGCGAGACCGTCTTCCGTGCTCACGATGTCGGGACGCAGGCGCAATCCCTTCCAACCTTCGCCACCATCAGGGCGCGGACATTTGGTCTGGAACCAGTAGAGCAGGCACAGGCTGAGTTGTTTGGCGCTGGCGATGTGTTTGGCGGCGACCTCTGGCGGGCACTCGAACGGATTGCCAGGCAGGTAATCGTTCTGCGGCCAGTTGACGAGTGATACGTCACCGCGATAAGTGCCTTCGAGGAAGTTCTTCCGGTCCACGATCCGGCGGTAATGAAACAGACCCGTTCCTTTCTGCGGGTCGAAGCCGTAATTACGCGGCGCCAATGTGACCGGATGGGAGTAAACAAGGTCGAGCAACTTGCCCGGCCAGGGTGGCGTCAGTGGCGGCACATAGTCGCGCCAGAATTCCCATTCCCGTGGCTTTTCAATCGTGTGATCTTCACCGTCCAAATACTCCATGGCGAAGCAGCACGTGAACGCTTGCATGTTCTGCGGTTGCGCCTCGGGTTTGGCGTGCGGCTCCTTGGTTTCGCGCTGGGATTCGGCGCCTGTGACGTATTCAGTTTTCGTGAGCGGGAGCAGTTCTCCGGTCTCCGTCGCATCCGCAAAGAATGGCGCGACCAGGTTTAGTTCATTTCCAGACTCCAGGCTGCGGACGGCTACGGCTTTGACCTTGTCTCCGCTGGTTTCGGCGGACGTTGGCACATGGCGCAACAGGATGAGTACGCGTGAACTGGCTACGAACGGGGCGAGCAGTTCGTTCAGAGCCGCCAGAGCGACGCGTGGTTCATGGCAAATCCGGGAAACGCCGCCATTGCCGGGATTCAACGTCGGGTTTGCTTTGGCTGCTTCCGTGAGTGGAAAGTTGCGACGGTAGTAATCGCGGATTCGCGTGCGCAATTCCTGGTAACTCCGCGTGCCACCGTGTGTTTCGATCCATTGGTTTTCGTCCGGCGGCACCGCTTGAGCGGTAAGTTGTCCGCCGATCCAATCGGTCTCCTCGGTCATGATGACGCGCAAGCCATTTCGCGCCGCAGCCAGCGCCGCGGCGCATCCGCCGAGTCCGCCACCGATAATCACCACGTCCGCGCGAAGCTCTTTCGCCGGAATCTTCCCAGGCGTTGCGGTTCGCGCAGTTGATGCTGTCTGAGCAAATGAAGTTGCGCCGATGGTAAGGGGCAATGCGGTAGCGACTTGCTTCAAAAAGGTTCTGCGATCAAGACTCAACTGGCTCATGCGCCGAGCCTGCCCTTGCGCTGCATTCAGCACAACGAGAAAGCACTTACACGAATGTGTAGGAGGTAGCGGTTGTCGCGCTGCGACAACCCCGCCCGTACAGCGGGCGGAATCGCAGTGACGTCGGTCGCACTGAAATTATTGCGTCGCAACGCGACGAGTTCAAGCAGGAGTGTAGCGGCGGGCATCCTGCCTGCCGTAGAGCCGGGCTTCCAGCCCGGCGGAAAAGGTCTCACTCACAGCCAAGCGGTCGTGAACGCTCGCAACACTACCTGCCTCCTACCACGCTTGTTCCGGGCGGCAGAGATGCCGCCCTCCACGTCAGGCACGGATGCCTGACGCTACAGAATTTTCCTTGTCACTCGTGGCTTCTGTCGCGTCATTTATGCGCATGCGAATCCTGATTGCGACGGAAACAGCCGGGGGCGGGCACCTTGCGGCGGCGGCGGCACTGGAGGAGGCGTGGCGGGCATTGCGCCCCAGCGACACTGTCGAGCGCGTGGACCTTGTAAAATTTTTCTCACCGTTGCATCGGAAGATTCACGCGGACGGTTACGCCAGGCTGGTTCAACGCGCTCCTGAACTGTGGGGCATGATTTTTACCAAAACCGACGATCCAGAAGTGGCGCGTCGTCTGAATCGGATTAAAGGATTATTCCCAAGCCTGGCTCGCAAACGTTTCGAGAAGTTCGTGACGGACTTTAATCCGGATGTTGTTCTGTGCACTCATTACGAGCCGGTGGATGCGCTGAACGAGATGCGACGCGAACGGAAAACCAAAAAGCCGTTTGTTGTCAGCGTTGTCACCGACTTCGAGGCGCACGCGTTGTGGATGGATGCGGACGTGGATTTGTATTGTGTCGCGGCGGAAGAGACGAAGGCGCGGCTTATTGCGCGGGGCGCGGCGGATGGCAACGCGGTCGTGACGGGAATTCCCATTGGCGCAAAATTCGCAACCAAGGTGGACGTCGCTGTGCGCAAAGCAATGGGCCTGCGTGATGATCTGCCGACGCTGTTGGTGTTGAGCGGTGGATTTGGCATGGGCCCGGTCGGAAAAATTCTGGGTGGGCTCGACAAAGTTAAGCACCAGTTTCAAACCGTGGTGGTATGCGGACGAAATGAAGAACTGCGGCGTGAACTCGGGGCGCAGGACCGTAAGCATCCGACGCGTGTGCTCGGTTTTGCCAGCAACATGCATGAGCTGATGACCGTGGCGGATTTGATTCTCACCAAACCCGGCGGACTCACGTCATCGGAAGCGTTGGCCCTGGGCAAGCCGTTGTTCATCCTTGATCCCATTCCTGGTCAGGAAGCGGCCAACAGCGATTTTCTGCTCGAACGCGGAGCGGCGGTTAAGGTGAATCGGGTTGAGGATTTGCCCTTCCGAATTGAGCAACTGGTCGGTTCAAAGAAACTTGGCGAAATGGCAAGTGCCGCGAAAGCGTTGGGGCGATTGAAATCCGCTGAAGCGGTGTGCAAAGAAGTTTTAGCGCGCGTGAGGAGCGGCGTGGAACGATTACCCAAATGAATTTCCAAATCGAACTAAATACCCCTCGCCCGACGTTCGGTCACCCTCCCCATGAACCAGAGCGCCTCCTCTCCCCGTCCTCTCCTCCATTCCGAATGGAGGAGAGGGTGGCCAAAGGCCGGGAGAGGAGGCGCTCCGTGGTTCTGAAGTTTTCGCGCGAATCTGCGATTGGAAAATGCTCCCCCCATCGGCGAGGTAAGAGAACGCTCGACGATTGACTCTGGCAAACAATCATAAACGCTCCGATGGACACCAAGCTCTATCAACTGATGCGCGGCGTGCTCGGGGTGGCGCTGGGCTTTTATTTCCGGCGACTCGAGCGCTTCCATGCC
>DASUGI010000307.1:0-10245 GCA_036274115.1 Verrucomicrobiia bacterium | reverse complement strand
TGAGCCACTTAAATTGGAACTCCAGCATTTCGTTGATTGTGTCCGGGAGAAGCAAACGCCACGCGTCAGCGGTGAATCGGCGAAGGCGGCGCTGGACCTCGCGTTTGAAATCACGCGGCTGGCGCAGCAGAGCAAATGAGCGATGATTTCCCCACGTTTGCGCCTATTTTTGGAAAAGGCACCAAGTATCTGACCTTTTTGCATTTTGATTCTGATGACCTGCAAGAGGCCATTGCTTTGGTTCGAGACGCATGTGCCAGGAGCAAGAAACTTCAAGATGAAGTGATAGCTCTGCTTTCCGAAAATGGCTGGCGTGAGCACCTGTTGGCGGCTGTTGCTATTCTCACAGTGCGAAATCCGTCCAAGGAAATAGCTCATGAATTGTGGCAAACCTTTGATCGAGGCAGTTGGGTTTCTCCGCAACTCGCGGTTGTTGCGTGGCTGCGCGATTTAGATTTTGAGGTTCGCGCTCGAGAGCGAATCAGCTCCGGGAACTTTCAGGATACGACTAAGATTGATTGTTTAGACCCGCTGGAAAGGCATGTGATTGCAGGACCTTCGACCAACGCCGAACGATCTGCCAAAGGGCTTTCCGCACTTGTGTATTTGATTGGCAAGTCGGTAAACGCCGGTGGTTGGCTTGCGAACGAAATGCGGCGGAGTGAGATCAAGAGCCGCCTTGCTCACGACGTGGATTTTGGTGGAAAAATAGCTGAAACGTGGCTGGGAAGAGTGCGATTAAATTCAAGTGCGTTAGGGCTCGAAGGTAAATGAACCGCTCATCCTTTCTGCTCATCGCGAATGATCGGACGCTGGCAATGCCAGCTTTACGCGGATGGTGGTGGGGTGTAATAGTTAGGCATGCAAAGCATCCGTTACGTGTACTGGCAGGATGGTGACGCGTGGCTCGGCCATTTGGAAGAATTTCCAGATTACCTGACACAGGGCGAGTCGCTGGCCGATTTGGAGGAGCATTTGCGCGACTTGCACAAGGATTTGACGAGCGGCGAAATCCCCGCCGTGCGCCGCGTGGCGGAACTGCAAGTCTCGTGAAGCGCGTCGAGCTAATCCAGCGACTGAACGAAATGGGTTGTCTGTTCATCCGGCATGGCGGCAAGCACGATTGGTATCAAAATCCCCGCACCAAAATGTGCCAGCCGGTGCCGCGTCACCGGGAACTCAAGGAATATCTGGCGCGGAGCATCATCAAGAAGTTAAGCGATCCCGCTTGATTCCTTTTCCGCGCTTCCGCGCAGGACGGTAAACAAACCGTGAAGCCACAATCGATCAT
This sequence comes from Verrucomicrobiia bacterium, assembly GCA_036274115.1. GTDB lineage: Bacteria > Verrucomicrobiota > Verrucomicrobiia > Limisphaerales > JADLHS01 > JADLHS01. The sequence continues at coordinate 8,954 of DASUGI010000307.1, read as the reverse complement.
GCTCATTGCTGGTGACCCGAGCGGTGACTTGCTTGCGGCGGAGTTGGTGACTGAACTGCGCGGGCTGCTTCTCGCGAGATCGCAGGATGCAAGCAAGGATGTGCAGCCGCTGCGGACTGCATTGTCGCCAGGATTCTTTGGTGCGGGCGGTCCAAAGATGGCGGCGGCGGGCGTGGAGCTGGCTTTTGATCTGACGCAGCACGCGATCATCGGCTTTGCTGAAGTGCTGAAGAACCTTGCGAAGTTCCGGCGACTGTTCCGGCAGTTGCTTAAAATGGCAATTGAGCGACAGCCGGACGTGATCATCGGGGTGGATTACGGCGGGTTCAATCTGCGGTTTGGCAGAGCGATTAAGAACTACGTGCGACGGCATCGGAGTGAATTCACGCCGTGGAATCCGAAGATTGTTCAGTTCGTTTCGCCGCAAGTATGGGCATCGCGGGCGGGGCGGGCTTATACGTTGGCAGAAAACTACGACTTGTTGTTGAGCATCTTTCCGTTCGAGAAGGACTGGTATGCGCGACGCGTGCCGGGATTGCGGGTGGAGTTTGTGGGGCATCCGATGATGGGAAGAGAATTGAAATCCGAAACCCGAGATCCGAAATCCGAAAGGCCCACCGTGGTGTTGTTGCCCGGAAGTCGCGTCGGTGAAGTGCGACGGCATTTACCGGTGGTGACGGGCGCGTTTGAGTTGATGCAGCGCGCACTGCCGACGTTGCGAGGCGTAATGGTTCTGCCAAATGAAAAGCTGATTAAATCAACGAGAAACTTTGGTTTGCCGTCGGGGTTGGAGATTCAGGTCCGCAAACTGACCAGTGCTCTGAGCCGAGCTGATTTGGCAATCACCAAGTCCGGCACGATCACGATGGAATGCGCGTTGCACGGCGTGCCGGCGGTGGTGTTTTACAAGACGTCGTGGGCGACATATTTCATTGGCAAACAAATCATCACGGTGAAATACATCGCGATGCCAAATCTGATGGCAGATGAAGCGATTTATCCGGAGTTCATCCAAAGCGACGCAACCCCGGAGAATATTTCCCGGGCGGCGCTGGAGTTGTTGCGGGACGAGGCGCGGCGACGCGAGGTGAAGAACAAACTTGCAAAAGTAATCTCGTCGTTGGGCGGGCCAGGCGCGACTGCTCGGGCGGCAACTGCGATTGCGAATTTGTTATGAAACCGCGAAATATGCGAACCACGCGAAAAGGGTTTGTCCATGGCCGTTTGCTCTGGTTCGAGTATTTCGCGTGGTTCGCAGTCAATTAATCTTCAGATGAAGGATCTCAGTCCAACGTGGATCAAGGTAAAGGGAATCCTGTTCCTGTTGCTTGGAATCGCGTCGGCAACGTTGCTGGTGTTGGAGACCCGCTCGTGGACGGTGGCTTTGTATCTCGCAATCGCGATCTGGTGTTTCTGTCGGTTCTACTATTTTGCGTTTTACGTGATTGAGAAGTATGTGGACTCGAACTACAAGTTTTCCGGGCTGTGGTCGTTTGCGTGTTACCTGATGCAGAAGCGGCGGAAGCCTTGATTCGCAGGGCAAAGGGCTTGTTTTCCGGCATCCGGTTTGCTCAAATCCACTCCAATGCAGGTATTCGTCAGGAGCAAGCGTGTGGCTAAACCGGTTTTCGCCGGTTTAATGGCCGCGCTGGTCCTCGTGCTGTCGCTGTTTGCGTCCAGCGAAAAGCTGCATCTCAAGCTACACCAAGACTCGAATGCCCCTCATCCAAGTTCCTGCGCGGTCTGCACAATCGCGCAGGGGCAGTTTGAATTTACTCCGGCGACTGCGTCCCAGGTCGCCGCGCTGTTGTCAGTCTCGTGGACACTTCCCGGCTATCAAGCCACTTTCAAGCAAGACGCCGACTTCTCCGTGGCGTCGAGTCGCGGTCCGCCCGCGGCTGTTTCTTCCTTGTAATTCGTAGTTCGTCGTCGTTCGTCTGGCCCGGGTCGGCGGGAGTTGGTTCAAATCCTTAATTGGCGCATTCACGAGTGGCTGTGCCGTGATGAACTGGAAGAAATATGAAACGGAATTTTTCGAAGTGGCTGAGTGTGTTGGGCGTGTTCGCTGTGAGTGCGGCGTCGGCGCAGGATACAAATGAAGTGGAGCAGTTGAAGCGGGAGTTGCGCGAGATGCGCGAGCAGATGCAGCGCATGGAGCAAAAACTTCAGACGTTGGAAAAGAAACCGACGGCTGAAGCGCCTCTGCCGGTACCTCAGCCGGCGCCAGTGGCGGCGCAAGATGAGGCGGTGAACCTGAGCAAATCGTGGTCGCCTACTGATCCTATCCGCGTGGGGAAGGGCAGCGCGTATGCGGACATTGGACTGGTCGGGACGTTCGCCGTCGGTGGTTCGACAGCCGACGATATCCAGGGCGGCACACAGTTGGGCGGACATGATCCCAATCAAAATGGTTTCACCATTCAAGGAGTGGAGCTGAATCTGCAAGGCGCAGTGGATCCGTATTTTCGGGCGAATGCGAACATCCTGTTCTCGATCGATTCGGAAGGTGAAACGTTCCTCGAATTAGAGGAGGCCTGGATGGAGACGGTTTCGCTGCCGTGGAATCTGCAGTTGCGGGCAGGAGAAATTCTCGCGGACTTCGGACGCATCAATTTGCAGCATCCTCACCAATGGGGATTCGTGGATTCGCCGCTGGTGAGTGCGCGATTGCTGGGGCCAGACGGGTTGCGAAATCCAGGCGCGCGATTGGCGTGGCTCGCGCCAACTCCGTTCTACACCGAGTTCTCCGTCGGAATTCAGAATAGCCAGGGTGAAACCGCGTCGAGTTTTCGCAACGAAGATCCGAACCACGGTGAGCTGGGAACCGGCGCGCAGCCACCGGATTATTCCGGTCTCCCTTACGGCTACCGTAATTCTGCGAATGATCGCGGCGTGCATGGCCTTGGAGACTTGTTGATCGCGCCGCGCCTGGCGACGTCGTTCGAGTTGACGGATCAGCAGACGCTGGTGTTGGGCGGCTCAGCCGTATTTGGTCCAAACAACAGCGGAAGCAGTGGCGATACGATGACGCAGATCTATGGGTTGGATCTTTATTGGAAGTGGAAGCCGGCCAATGCGCATGGTGGGTTTCCGTTTGTGTCCTTCCAGGCTGAGCCGATGGTGATGCGCTACGAGTTGGGCGCTTACAACTGGGACCTGGACGGCAACGGAGCCGCGGATGCGGGTGAACTGGTAAACCCGGCGACGGGTTTGCCGGCGGTGTTGAATCCGGAAACGGTGACCGACTGGGGGCTTTATTCGCAAGTGCTCTATGGGTTCAGCAGAGGCTGGGTGGTTGGGCTGCGTGGTGATTATGTGACGGGGACTCTTGGCGATTATGAGGAACTCGGGCTGACGCTGGATGGCAATCCGGTTGGACGGGACCAATTGCGACGTGAACGATTCCGGCTATCGCCGAACCTGACGTGGTATCCGAGTGAGTTCTCGAAAATTCGATTGCAATACAACTACGACGATCGGGCTGACCTGGGGATTGCACATTCGGTGTGGTTGCAGTTTGAATTCCTGTTAGGGGCGCACGCGGCGCACAAGTTTTAACCGCAAATGGAAACGAATATGAAAACGCTCTTTGGTTGGTTGAAGAATCCCGTGCAGGGTGAGGTGAGGGTGGCGTGTATGCTCATTTGCCTTTTGGGGCTCAGCGTTTTTGCTTCAACTGCCCACGCGAAGCTTAATGTGGTGGCGACGACTCCAGACATCGCGTCGATCGCGAAAGAAATTGGCGGCGATAAGATCGAACTCACCACGCTCGCGCGGCCCACGGAAGATCCGCACTTTGTGGATGCCAAACCAAGTTTCATTGTGAAGTTGAACAAGGCGGATGTGCTGATTCACGGCGGGGCGGAACTGGAGTCGGGTTGGCTGCCGAAGCTCATTGAGCAAGCGCGCAATGCGAAGATTGTTTCGGCGGCGAAGGGTGAGGTGCGCTGTTGTGAAGGGGTGAAGATGCTCGAAGTGCCGCAGAAGCTGGATCGCTCGGCGGGCGATATTCATGCGTCCGGGAATCCGCATTTTCTCGTCGATCCGGAGAACGCAAAAATTGTGGCGCATCATATTGCCGATACGTTCGCGAGTCTGGATTCCGCCCATCGCGAGTTTTATGAAGCGAACTCAAAGCGCTTCATGACGACGCTGGATTCCAAGTTAGCCGAGTGGCAGGCGAAGCTCGCACCCTTCAAAGGCGAACATATCGTGGCGTATCATAATTCCTGGATCTATTTCGCCGAACGCTTCGGGTTGAAGATTGATTTGTTCCTCGAGCCGAAACCTGGCATTCCGCCGTCACCAGCGCATCTGGCGTCGATTATTGCCAGGATGAAAGAGGAGAACGCGCGGGTGATTATTGTTGATCCGTACTTGAATCGCAAAACGGCTGAGACCGTGGCGCGCAGCACGGGTGCGATAGTTGTGAATGTGGCGCAGTTTCCGGGCGGCGTGAAGGGGACGGAGGGCGGCTACATCGCGTTGATGGATTATTTGGTGAATTCGCTGGCGACGGCGTTGGGGAAGAAATGAGAGTTCTCCCTCACCTCACCCTGACCCTCTCCCCTCCCGCTGGGAGCGGAGAGGGAACAGCGATTGGAAATGTAAGGACGTTGTGAGCATTCCGCTGCGAATCCAGTCGCTGGTATGCGGTGAATGTTTCTTCCTCTCCCTGGGGAGAGGGCAGGGGCAGGGGTGAGGGAGAGCGACGGAACGCAATTCAATCTCATGGAAACCGATAGTTTGACTCTGTCACAAGTAATGGCCGTGATGAAATGGCCATTGGTGGCGTGCCTGATTTTGCCGGGCATCCTCGTGTATTACGGCCTGCACATCATCAAACGTGAAGTCATCTTTGTGGACCTGGCGCTGGCGCAGGTGGCGACGCTCGGAACATGCGTTTGTCTTTGGTTGGGGCATGAGGCGGAGGACATCCACAATTTCTTTTACTCGCTGGGCTTCACGCTCGCGGGTGCGTTATTATTTACTTTCACGCGTCGCAGCAAAAAGGCGCGCGTGCCGCAAGAGGCGCTCATTGGCATCATCTACGTCGTTGCCGCGGCAGCGGGAATTCTCCTGTTGAGCAAGAGTCCGCACGGGAAGGAGGAACTCCAGAAAACTTTGGTTGGTGATTTGTTAACGGTGGATGCGCCGCAAATCTGGAAGACGGCCGCGCTTTATGCCGTGATTGGCGTCGTGCATTTCATCTTCCGCAAACAATTCATCAAACTGTCGTTCGACCACGATCACGCAGAGCAGGGCGGGTTGAATGTGCGGCTCTGGGATTTTCTTTTTTATGCGCTATTCGGTTTGATTGTGACCAGCTTCGTGCAAGTGGGCGGCGTGCTGATGGTGTTTTCGTATCTCATCGTGCCGGCCGCGAGCGCAGTGTTCCTGGTGCGGTCGTTGCCGATGCAATTGCTCGTGGGTTGGGCGGTTGCGACCGTGGGCAGCGTGGCGGGACTTTATTGGTCGTTCCACAAGGATCTTCCAACTGGAGCAGCGGTTGTTTGTGCCCTGGGAATGGCACTGCTTCTGGCGGGCCTGATCTCGAAAGTGCGCCGGGCCTGAGCTTGCTGTTTAGGGTCTGCTTAAGCACTGCATAACCATTCCTTTAGTTAATTCTGACCACTTAATTCTTAAAAAATTTCTTGTGAATTATTTCACACCCGGGCAAGCTGCGCGTCCTTTCGTCGCCCGGGTTTATGTGTTCGCGTGGGGTGTTAGCGACGATGAAGGTTTCAGAACTCGATGCGATTGCTCAAAATCATTTTGGCGGCTGTTTTGTTGGTGGCTTCGCCGACCGTGCTCGTTCGAGCGCAAACTGGCGAAGTCGCGACGGCGGAGAAGGATGTCAAGGCAGCGGCGGGAGAAGTGGAACATGTGGCCAAGGATGCCGCCCACGATGTCGAGCACGCTGCCCAGCGCGCGGAAGAAAGCCATGGTCTGCCACCGGCGGCCCCGACATTCCAGATTGGTCCTTTCCAGGCGACCAATTCAATGATCCTCACCTGGGGGATCGCACTGTTTATTATTATCTTTGCCCAGATTGCGACGCGGCGGATCAAGGAAGTACCGGAAGGCGCACAGAATTTCTGGGAATGGCTCGTTGGTGGTCTCCATGGTTTTCTCGAGGACATCATCGGTCACGATTTGGTCAAAAAGACGTTTTGGTTTTTCGCCACAGTCTTCATTTTCATTCTGTTCACCAACTGGTTCAGTTTAATCCCCGGTGTCGGCACGGTTGGTTGGGGACATCCGGATGCAAGTGGGCACTTGGAACATATCTCCAGACCGCTCCTGCGTGGCGTCAATGCCGACCTGAATATGACGCTGGCGATGGCAATGATTTTCTTCGCCTGCTGGATCGTTTGGGCGTTGCAAGCGAATGGGCCGGGTGGATTCATCCTTCACTTGTTCGGGCCCAAAGGCGATACGACAGGGCTTCTGAAAGTATTGATGGTCGTTGTGTTTATTCTGGTTGGTGGATTGGAAGTGATTTCTATCTTGTTCCGGCCGGTCTCACTTAGCTTCCGACTTTACGGCAACATCTTCGCTGGTGAAAACATGCTGGAGTCGATGGCGATCATGGGCGGGCCGATGTTCGGTTGGTTGCTCGCTTTGCCGTTCTACGCGATGGAGCTGTTGGTTGGTTTGGTTCAAGCGCTGGTGTTCATGCTGTTGACGGCGGTCTTCACGCTGTTGATTTGCACGCACGATGACGAAGGTCATCCGCACGAAGCGCCGCATCACTAAAGAATTTCGTCGTCTTGACCGTGTTCAATCGCGGGAGGCGACGGGAAAAACGAAAGGTAATAAAATGACTGGTAGCATTCACGTCGGTCTGGCTGCGCTCGGCGCGGCCATCGGTGTCGGTCTCATTGGTATGAAGGCTTCGGAAGCGGTCGGGCGCAATCCCGGCGCGGCCACGAAGATCCTGGTTCAAGCCATTTTGAGCACGGCATTCGCCGAAGGTATCGTGTTCTTCGCCATCTTCCTGGTGAAGTCCGGTTCTGGCCAATAGTCGATTCGCGCGGCGACGCAAGTCGCCGCGCACTCTGACAACCGAAGAAATTTATGGATTACTCAGTTTTCTTTGCCGCTAGTGACATAGTTGAACTTGCCAAAAAAACTGGCGAGACGTTTGGCTTTCAGACGCAGCTGTTCATTTCGCAATGCATCAGCTTCGCGATTGTTTGCTTCGCGCTGCACCGCTTTGCTTACAAGCCGATCCTGAAAGTCCTGGAAGAGCGCCGGCAAAAGATTGCCGAGAGCCTGGCCAATGCGGAGAAGATCAAAGAGGAACTCGCGAAGGCTCAAGCGTCCGCTCAGGAAATTCTGAAGTCCGCCAATACGCAGGGCAATAAGTTGATTGAAGAAGCCCGCCAGACCGCAGCGAAGGTTCTTGAGGTGGAAAGTCAGAAGGCAGTTGCCACGGCCAATGACATTGTCACCAAGGCCCGTCAGGCCAGCGAAGCGGAATTGGCTCGCATGAAAGCTGAGTTACGCAAGGAAGTCGGTCGGCTGGTGGTGGCGACCAGCGCGAAGGTCACCGGAAATATTCTGACGCCTGAGCAGCAAAATCGTTTGGCGGAAGACACGGCGAAGCAGTTGTCGAGCAACTAATGAAGATTTCCAAACAAGCACGACGCGACGGGAAGGCGTTGTTCAATACCTGCCGGGTGAATGGCGTGTTGGACGAGAATCGCGTGCGTCAGGCTGTGAAGGCTGTTGTCGCGGAAAAGCCGCGGGGATACGTGGCGACCCTCTCGCACTTTCAGCGCCTGGTGAAGCTCGATATCGAGCGTCGCACCGCCAAAGTGGAAAGTGCGGCACCGCTGCCGGAGTCCACGGCGACGACGGTGAAAGCTGAACTCGCCTGGCGCTACGGCCAGGATTTGAATGTCTCGTTTGCCGTCAACAAGGACTTGATCGGCGGGTTGCGCGTGAAGGTGGGCAGTGACGTGTACGATGGCAGTATTCGCGCGCGTTTGAACGAGCTTGCGGAAGCAATGTAATTTTTTGAAATCAACGGAACGATAATTTTGATATGAGCAACCTCCTCCAGGAAATTGAAGCCCAGATCGCGGGCGTGAAGACGCAGGTGAACAAGCAGAACGTCGGCATCGTGCGCGAAATCTCCGACGGCGTGGCCAAGATCGAAGGCCTCACGGACGCGATGTTGAACGAGATGTTGGACTTCGGCAACGGAGTGACCGGCCTCGCGCTCAACCTCGAAGAGACCGAAGTTGGCGCGATCATCCTCGGTGATTACCTCAAGGTCGCGGAAGGTTCAGAAGTCAAGACAACGGGCAAATTGCTCTCGGTGCCGGTGGGCAAGGGATTGCTTGGCCGTGTGGTGGATTGTCTCGGTCGTCCCGTGGACGGCAAGGGGCCGATCAAGGAAACGACGTTTTATCCGGTTGAGAAAATTGCTCCCGGCATCGTGAAGCGCAAATCTGTGAGCCAGCCGGTGCAGACGGGCATCATGGCGGTTGACGCGATGATTCCGATTGGTCGTGGTCAACGCGAGTTGATCATTGGTGACCGTTCGACGGGTAAGACGACCATTGGCGTGGACGCGATGATCAATCAGGCGCGGATCAACAAGGCTGCCGAGGAATCCGGCGACAAGGATTATCGTCCGCTCTACAACATTTACGTCGCAGTCGGCCAGAAGCAATCGAGCGTCGCTCGCGTCATTGCCACCTTGGAAAAGGAAGGCGCGATGCCTTACACCATCGTTGTCGTGGCTGCGGCGTCTGATTCTGCAGCGAATCAATATCTCGCGCCGTTCGCCGGTGCAGCGATGGGCGAATGGTTTATGGATAACGGCATGGATGCGCTCATTATTTATGATGACTTGTCCAAGCAGGCGGTCGCCTATCGCCAGGTCTCACTGGTGCTCAAGCGTCCGTCCGGTCGCGAAGCGTATCCCGGTGACGTGTTCT
>DASUGI010000306.1:0-7615 GCA_036274115.1 Verrucomicrobiia bacterium | reverse complement strand
TTGGCCCAACGCAACTTGAAACCGCAGCGTTATGAATGGCGCGCCGACGGCAAAGCAATCCTGGAAAAGATTCGCCGAGCACGGGAGGCTCTGGCACAACAGTCGCGAATTACGAAAGACAATTCAGAGACACTACACTAGTTAACCGGGCACCAGTGCTCTTTCAATGAGCGCTTTCTCGCGCGAACCGTAGTCCAACTTCAACGCCTCGGCGTGGGCGGCGGGGGTCATCTTCTTCCAGGATTTTTGCAGCGCGTTGATCATCTTCTGGTCATCGGACTTTGCGGCGAACGCGGCGAACTGGCGTTCGAGAAAGACCAGGCATAACGCATCTTCCAGCACGCAGACTTCGGGATCGTTCGGATGATTCTTCTTCAGGTTCAAGTCTTGCACGCGCTGAATCGTGGGCTCGTCGTAGCCGACTTCGCGAAGAATGTCGCCGGACTTTTGGGCGTGAAACTTCTTGAGGTCCGCCCGCCAGCGAAGATAACCGGGCTTGTCCATGGGATAGGAATTGCGGGGGATCTCCCAGCGACAGATGTGCTGACAACGCGCGGCTAATCGTAGCGGTTCACTGGCGTTTGGCGAAAGCTTCAACACCCAATCCGTGAGCCATTGGGCGTAGATCAATTCGCGCGGGTGTGATTGCCCAGCCACAACCTCGGTGTTTGGGTCGCGGGAGTTTTCCTCGTCAAAGCGCCGGATGGCGGCCTTGAAGCGTTGGGTATGATTGAAAGTCGGGGTCACGTGGCGCAGCGGCATAGGAGCGCGTGCAGCCTTGTCCGCGTAAGTTCGAAAGTAAAGGGAAACGTTAAAATTGAAGTGAAACGGGCGCATCCTGACACGGCCTCGGAGCGCGACCTTCAGGTCGCTTCACCGTACGAGCGCAATTGCAGAAACGATGGTCCCGTAGGTTTGGCGCGTTGAAGCGGCGCGAACGCCGCGGCCCGTCTGGTTTGATTCGGGGGCTGTGTCAAGATGCGCCCAAGTGACACGGCGGACATGGCTGTCCGCGCTCCTCACAGCCGAGGACGCCCGCGCTACTTCTTCGTTCGATTGTATTCGGCCAATTCGGTGAACGTGAGGAACACGCAGCCCTGGCGGCGGAGTTCAGCGAGAATGGCGGGCAATTGTTCGTAAGTCTCAACACGCCAATCGTGAAAGAGAATCACTGAGCCATCTTTGACGTTGGTGGTGGCTTTGCGTTTGATTTCCTCAGCACTTACGGCGCGGTCGTAATCCTGCGAAACAACGACTTGCTTGAGCGAATACACCTCGAGTTTTGCTTTGGCAACCTCGGCGCGAATGCGGTCATCCACTTCGAGGAACGGCGGCCAATACCATTTGGGTGTCACGCCGGTAACTTCAGTGATGATCTTCTGCGCGCCGCCGATTTCATGTTCGAGTTCGGCATCGGTGCAATCCTTCGCGTGGCGATGGGAATAGGAATGATTGTTCAGTTCGTGTCCGGCGGTGACGATAGCCTTGGCAGTGGCGGCATTCGTGGCCACATTTTTTGCGACCACGCTGAACGAGACGCGAACCTTTTCTCTGGCAAAGAGGTCGAGAAGTTTCGGCGTGTGGTCGGGAAAGGGCCCGTCATCGAAAACAAGCGCGACTCGAACGGTGTTGGTTTCGGCAGCGCCGAGGTGCATTGAGAGCAAAACCAAAACGGCGCAGGCGTAGAACAGTTTCATAATTTCAGGCATTAGCGTTCGGCCTTGTGGTGCGGGCCATCCCGGCTGCGAGTTCTGGCGGCGTCTCGCCGCCAGTTGAAATACCGGCGAGACGTCCGTGTTACAACCGGCGGAAAGAATGGCGCGTAACCCTCCTTCGGTGCGAGTAGTTATTTTGTGCTGTGCGATGCCGCATTCTGCGTCGCTCATTCTACTTGACTTGCAATGGGTTCCACGGCTTTAATCCGCGCGAAGACTCACTCAAAATCAACCAACGGGAAAGGGATTATTTATGAATCGGGTTCGGGTGCTGCTGCTGCTTTCGCTTACGATGGGCTTATCTTCGCTGGCCGCAGAGGAAATCGATTCCAAGGTCATCCATCAATACAAGTATGTCGCCGTTAACTATGATTATGTTGATGGCCAGGGCGGCCCGGATGGACACGGTGGTTCGGGATTTGTGTCCTACGAATTCAAAAACTTTTTGTTTGGTGTGGGGGGTGGCTATGTCCAGGCCGGCGATAATCCCCAATTGAGTACCTGGACGGTCAACGGTCAAGTGGGCTATGTGTTCCGGTTGCTGGAAAATCACATTAACATCATCCCCAGTTTCGGCGGCGGCTACGCCGAGTCAACATTCAGCTTCAACCTTCCGGGGTTTGAATTCGAAAGTACGGCAGATTCTCCCTTTATCGCCCCGGGCGTGTCGGCAAGCTACGCCTTCAACAACTATGTCAGTGTGAATGCTGGTTACACCTACGGCTACAACCTGGATACTGAGGAGGACGTGAATGCGTTTTCAGTGGGGGCTGAATGCGCTGTGACCGAGGCTATCGGTCTGGGAGTTTCCGTCGCTATTGATACGGAAAATGGCTTTACGGGTGTGAGCGCCGGAGTCCGGTTTCATTTTTGATTCCACCGTCCGTCGCGCAAAACGCTGAACTGATTGCCGAAGTTATTTTCCACTTCGGGAGATGAAGCGGGCTAAAGCCAACGCTCCGCGGCGTGGCGTTCACGGCCGCTCCACTGTCCGGATGCGAATAAAGCGGTCAACTTTGTTGTTGGCCGCTTGCTCCGTTTTAGTTCAGAGCAATCATTTCGTCATCTATGGTGGCGCAGCGTCAGAAGCGCTACCCAGTTCTTATTTGGCTTCCGGTGCTCATGAATTAGTTTCAGTGACTAGCTTCGAAATGTATTGCATTTTTTTCGGGAGAGCGAGTTTTGACGCCCGCTCCTCCCGTTGTTCACTCGTTTAAGAACAGCTTCCACTCGGCAACGCTATGCGCATTGCGAATGAGTGCCGTCACCGGCAGTTCCTTCGGCGCACGCGGCACGCTGAGCAGCTTCAGTCCCGCTTCATGCGGTAGACGGTTACCCTTGCGGGAATTCACGTCCTTGCTCGACCAGACGAGGTTCTCCCACTCGTCCTTGCCGCCACGGGAGCGGGGCAGGACGTGGTCGAGGCTGCCTTCCTCCGGCTTGAGCAACTTGCCCGTGTATTGGCAACGGTTGCCGTCGCGCTCGCGAATCGTCTTCGCACAGAGCTTCGGGCGCTTCTTTGGCACCTTGGCGAAGTTCACTGCCACAACCACCGTGGGCACGCGGATCGCGCCGCGTGCGGTGCGGACGAGGTTGTCACCGTCGCGAATCGGCAGCGTGATCCACTCATCCCAAGTCACAGGACGGATGTGGTTCTCGCCTTCGATCTCTAGCGCGGTCGCCACGTTGGTGGCCATCATGCAGAACGCCTCTTGCGGCGTGCGCACGTTGATCGCCTGCCAGTTGCGGTTCAGCACCAGCACAATCGCCTTATTCAATATGTCAGTCATAAAAAATTCACACACCGCGACTGCTCCGCGCGTGAGGTGTTTGTTCTTCATTGAAATGAGATTGGCTGCCTCGCCCGGTTTTGCTCCAGGTCCTCCGGTGTCAGAGACCGGCGCGCTCCTGATTACGCCACGAGGCCACGCGCAAGCGCGAATAGCCGATGGCAAATAGCCGATAGCCGATAACGGACAGGCCCGCGATACGGCATCGGTTTGGCTGTTGGTCATGGCTATTGGCTATCGCGCCGAAGGCGCTGGTCGCTCGGGAAGGTTCTGCCCCTCCGATTTCTGGGTGTAGGCCAGACGTGATGCTATTTCACCACCGAGCGATGAGGTTCAAGTTAATTGAGAAAATGGCTGCCGGGGCTGGACTCGCACCAACACGGCCGCCTTCAAAGGGCGGTGTCCTACGAATTAGACGACCCGGCAATTTTTCAAAACGAAGATAGATGATGGAGAATGGAAGATGGCGGGGCGCAGTTTGCCATCCTCAATCTTCCATCCTCTATCTTCGCCGCGAAGGCTGGTAGCCCGCCAGGGTAACGCTCCCTGTTCAACGGATTAAAAGTCCGTTGCATCACTTTAGTGCTTGCAGGCCGAAATGGTGCTCGCGGCAGGACTCGCACCTGCACTGGCGACGCTCTCGACGTCGTGTCTCTTCTGTTGGACTACGCGAGCTAAGAAATTGGATCCTCCAGTCGGTGACGCTCCGACAGGAATTCTGTACAAAAGAAATCCGCAGGCTGCTGCATGGAGGCAAAAACTGGTCGCAGTCTCCGGTGCCGCCCCGGACGCGGCGAGCTTATGAAACTCACTTGAGCGCTGGCTCGACTGCGGTGGAGCCCTCACTCGGAGTTGCACCGAGTTGAATTCGCTTACCGAGCGAATGCATCGCTAACAATGCTTTAAGGGCGTTGAATTGGTACGCGCGTCCGGTAACGCTCCGGAACTCGGCACTCATCTAGTGCGACTCCGTTTATAAGACGGACGGCTCTCTTTGAGCTACGCGCGCAATGGTGGCCGCCTGCAAAGGCTGGCGGAACGCCGTGGACTTGCACCACATCCTCCACAAGAAGGACGCATTCGTTAGCACCGAAGCCCGGTTCGCTTGTCCAGTTGACGTTCCAGATTGGTCCGCGTGGCAGGACTTGCACCTGCAACCTTTCCGTCTTGAGCGGAACGCCTCTGCATTGGGCTACACGCGGTTGGGTCGTCGAGGCGAAGCTCGAAGAGCAAAGGTTGGTGCCCACGGCCGGATTCGCACCGACGCTGTGCGCGTTTTAAGGGCGCCGTCTCTGCGTTGGACTACGTGGGCGGGAAATGGTCGGCGTGAGAGGAATTGCACCTCCAAGGCTCACGGTTTCTGAGACCGGCCTCTCTGCTGTTCGAGGCGAACCACACGCCGATGGAAAAATCCGAAATCTAAAATCCGAAATCCGAAATCGAAATGGTGCTCCCGGCAGGACTCTCACCTGCAACCGCGACGTTCGAAGCGTCGCGCTCTGATATTTTGAGCTACGGGAGCGTTGAAAATGGTGGGTCGCCTCGGATTCGCACCGAGTTCTCACCGGTTAAGAGCCGGGACTTCACTATCAAAGTTTGCAACCCAATCGCGACACGAAGGCGGAGTTGAACCACCGCAGCGAAGTCTGTGAAGCCCTCGCCGGCACCGGGATTTCGCGTCGCGTGAAATGGACAGAGCGGCGGGTAATGCTCCCGCTTGATCTTGCTCCCGAAGCAAGCGCCTCACTTTTAGGCTACGCCCTGAAACGAAATGGACGGGCATGTCGGTAGCGCGCCGACTATTCCGGTTTGGAAGACCGGCGTGTGTCTCTCAACACTTATGCCCGAAAGAAATGGAGTCCCGTGCGGGAGTTGCACCCACCTGAATGGTTTTGCAGACCACTGCCTCGGCTGCTCGGCCAACGGGACATCAGAATAAAGTGCGGACGGAAGTCTTCGCTCCCGTCCGCATTGATTAGCTATCGCGGACAAAGTCCGCGATCACGGCTGGTACCGTCGTGTCGAAGCCGACTACGTCCATCATGCCGCGGTCGTTCGAGTCAGCGAGGGTGAAGCCATTGGAGGTCATGCCCACAACGACTGCCTTCGCGTCACCGACGAACTCGCTGCGATACTGACGCAGCGCCTGGGACGGATGGATCTTGCCTGCCCACGTTTCACTGTCCGTGTAGGTGATGAACGCCGAAACGTTCACCTCGCTTTCACGAGCCCAGATCATTGGCAGCGCACAGTCCGTTCCTTCGAACGGCAGGTTGCTGATGCGCTGGACCACGTCGTCCAGACGCATCCGTGGCGAGATGTTCAACGGCATGAATCGGCTCGAGAAACCCATGATGTGGTATTCCCGTTCCGTTGCCGCCGTCACCAATGCCATCGCCGCGCTGGCTTCTCGCGGAGTCAGGCACGAACCTGCGACTGAGCCACCACCCATCGAACCGCTCACGTCGAGCGCGAGCAAGACCGGCTTGCCGCACGGTTCAACGTTCTGGAATGTCGCGTAGAACGCTTCGTCCAGCGCATCGATGATTTGCGGCACCGGCTTCCAGGTGAGCGAACCCTTGTCGCCTCGGCCTTGCGCATACACCTTTTCGGCGATCAACACCGCCAACGGGTGAATGCGTGCGCGCTTGAGCACGGTTTCATCGCTCAGCTTGCGGACAATCAACTTGGCCGCTTCGCTGAACGGGTGCACCAGCCCAATGCTCGTCATCTTGCCGAGGTTACGGATCATTGCCGTCATAGGCATGTTCGCCAGCAAAGCGTCCCAAACAGCGACTTCATTGAGCCACTGCGTCGGGATTGCTTCACGCGGCAGATCATGCTCGCTGATTAGCTTGACGATCTCGTCCGTGCTCGACGCCTTCTTCGCCTTCTCGAAGGCTTCGATGAGCTTCGGCAGAGCGGCGACTGCGCCGTACTTTGCGACGCGGTCTTCACCGCGAACCCTGCGCTTCACTTCCCGTTCACCCAACGAATCAGAACCAGCCAGCATCCAGCGGAATACCGCATCGTGCTGTGCTGACGGCGCCTTCGGGTGGGCGAGACGGAGCAGGTCACTGTGCGACCAACCATCGCGCTGCTGATACTTCACGGCCTGGTGCGCCAGATCGTCGGCCTCGCGGCTGACGTACCAACGACCAACGGCATTGCGCAGTCCGCGGCCCCAACCACGCAGAGCATTCACATACTCTGCGAAGTGGAACAGGTGCGTGCCGATACGGCAGACCTTGCCAAGGTTCTGGAAGGCCAGGGTCTTTGCTTCGTTGGTGGCATGAGTAGCTACCAACGCCAGCGCGAAGATTGCCGGATCGTTCTTTGGTGCACGACCGGCATCGCTAATTTCCACGATGCGGTTCACGGCACGAATACCGTCGCTCTTGATACAGCGGATGAGCGTGTCGTGGTTCTGCTTCACGAGATCGCGTTCCGTGATGTAATACGTGCCACCTTCGGCACCGAGGATCAGGAAGCGATCGAGTTGCGTCCAGTCGTCGACAGCCCACGAGTAGCCGCCGCCCGAGTTGCGCACCTGGGTCGAACCCGGAATCGGCTGCGACTGCGGGGTAACGCGTCGGTTGAAAAGCTTTGCGTAGTTGATAGCCATGTTGGCCTCCTTTGATTGTGCTGCGTCGCCAACTCTCGACGCGGATTATGTTTGGTTACTGCGGACAAGTTGGAAATCTGGGGATTGTTCGTTTAACAGACGAGATAACCCAAATTATTCGGCCCGCAGAAATGGAGATGGGCAAGGGACGAAACGGGGATTGCTCTACCACTGAGCTACGCCCCGATATGGTCGGGGCTACTGGATTCGAACCAATGACCGATAACCCATGTCTTCGGCCCATCAAGGGACAGCGGACAAGAAATCAACCGTGGAATTGCCCGGTGTGCTGAGACTTGCACCACCGTCGCAAGCGACGGAACGGATTTGCACCGGTATCGCCGGGTTAACGAGAACCCACAATCTACGGCCCGCTGAAATAACCGACGGATAAGAAACGAACTGGGAATTACGTGCTCTACCACTGAGCTACTCCGGCATATGGAGCCGAAGGCTGGATTCGAACCAGCGACCACGTCGTGATG
>DASUGI010000305.1:0-7860 GCA_036274115.1 Verrucomicrobiia bacterium | reverse complement strand
CGGGACTGACGCGCGTGACGACTGGCGGTGTGGTGGGCTTGGGACTGGAACACGAACTGAAAGCCAGCAAGGCAATCGAGGCGAACGCGGTCGCAGTAATTTTAGTGAAGGTTTTCGGTTGCGATTGGTTGGTCATGGCATCGGCAGGTTTGTTGGCCGCCCGCATTGAACAAACGTTCCGGGGGTTTCACCAGCTTAGAATGAATTGAAGTTGGAAGACGGCAGCGGGGCCGGCATCCGGACTGTACGCCGGATTCCAGAGAATCTGCACGTCCGGCTGCAATCGGGCCAAGGGCGACAGTTGCAGCGTATAAAAAGTTTCCAACACGTACTCGTCCGAATGATAAATCGTCCGGGTGCTCTCCTCGATGTGGCTCCAGACGAAGCCAAGTCCCAACACATCGTTGCTGAGCCGTGGCGCGAGGCCGAGATATTTCAAAGGCGCTTGCATCACGAATCCCGTTCCGATTTGCGACCCCACGGTGATGGACTGCATATCGCCATCGAAATGTTCATGTCCGCCGGTGCCGAATCGCCCGAACCAGCCAAAGGGAGAGTTCTTGCCAAGTTGCTGTTGAAAATTGAATCCAATCCCCGTCTCTACGGGGCTGCCGGAGCTTTGCCCCAGGAACGGTTGAACCCGATAGACGCCCGGTCCGAGACCGAAAAGGTCCTTCATCAGGTAGCCAATTTCGGCAACAGCACTCCAGTTGTTCCAATCGAAATCAGTCCACGGAGACACCCCGGCGCGGGCGTTGCCGGCGGTGCCGCCCACGATGGCGTACCATTCGTCATTGGGCTGCCATTGCAGGTTCAACCCGAAGTTGTAGTCCGGCAGTGGCACGATCATGGTGTCAATCAACGCCGAGTTCATGAACTGACCGCGCCCGGAATTCGCATAGGCATTGCCATCAAAATAATTTCCCTGGCTGACCACGCCGGCGACGACCACCACCTCACCGTCGTTGAACGATTGTTGCCATGCCAGTTCGGGAATGCGAAACCCGTTATGGCTCGACCAAATGCCCGTGGGATCCGTCAGTGACTCGAGATTGCGTTGAGCATTTTGCGTCCGGGCATTGTCGCCGAGACCGGTCTTGGCTTCGATTTGTGTGCTGATCCAGCCGGCGGTTGCGGCATGCGGTGCGTCGAAGATTGCCCACTTCGCCTGGAGGTCAAAGGTGTAAAAGCCGAGAGCGCTGTCACCCTGCATTACATCCGTCATGTTCACGAAATTGATCGTCTGCTCAAGCGAGTAACGGAAACCGTGCCCGGACAACCAGTATTTTCCGTCCTGTACGTAAGGCTCAAGCGGCATTAGCGACAGAAGTCCGCCGGGGCGGACCGCGGTGTTGCCGAATTCATCCGCGCTTGCGAGGTAGGGCATCAATGGGGGTTGAACGGACGGGAAGAATTGAAACGCCAAATCATCGCGCGCTTCGTCGGCGCGACGCAACACGTGATGACTCACGGACACGCCATGAATCGGGGTTGGCATCTGGCGTTCGAGCCCGATGCCTTTTGGCAGCAACTTTTCCGGAACTTCGTTCGTTGAGACGCGCAAGGTTCGTCCGAAACTATCCAGCAACAGCACATGGGTGGGAGCGGAATTGGAAAGGATTTCCTCGCCGCGAGTGGTCGTTGACAGCAGAATCATCCCTGCCACTCCACTGATTAAAAGCCAACCGCTACAGCTGCATTCCACGTTCCCGGTCATCCTTCGCCGCATAGTTGCCCTTCAAGATTTGTTGCTTGGCTTGGATTGGGCCTCAGGTGGATGGGAGGAGTAAACGGATACGAGGCGCGAAATCAAAATCGCCATGTAGAAAAGTCCGGTGATGGCTTCCAGCACCGCTACCATCTTCGCGCCGCGAGAAACCGGGGTGATGTCGCCATAGCCAACCGTGCAGAGCGAGACAAAGCTGAAGTAAAGGGCGTTGAAGTCGTCCATCGCGGCGCCGATGGGCAGGTGGAAAGCAGCCGGGTTCAACCGCGAGATCAGCAGATACAGCGGCGCCCACGCCAGCCCCAACATCAAAAAGCCGGAGACGCCGGCGCAAAGCACATTCGTGTCCACGCGAGGCGCTCGCAAAATAAACCGAATGAGCTCGGCGACCACGTATCCGAAGAAGACCACGCCAAACGCGGCAAAGCCGGCGGGCGACACCAAATCAGGGGAAAGGTAGTCCAGCCACTTTGCGGCCAGGGCCGGTATGAGCAGCACGAGTGCAATGATCAGACTGCGGCGACGCCCTCCCACAGCGAGCACGGCGAGAACCATGACGACGCTCAGGGGAATCAGCTCGATCAAATCTCCGTTTGGCAGATCTTCAACCAAAGGCGATGTCACGAATAAGAGGCCAAGCGCGATGAGAAGTTCGATGGCCGACAGGCGGAACAATCCTGCGCGTAATCTGGGGACGTGTGATGACGTCGATGAACTCATGCAGCCCGTGCCGCGCGGGGACGAGGGTGAGTTTTGCGGTGGGACGTATCTCCTTTGTGGCTCACAGGCATCGTATGGGAGATGGCCGAGGAAGGAGTGCGGATGGAAACCTTTTTGGCTGTGGATCGCCTGCGTTTAGATGCGGGTCCAGCTCCTGCGGAAAGCCAGAGAAACGCCTTCTCAAAGTCCTGAAACGCTTTCACATGCCATCCGTGCATCGTACTGAGAAAGGCAAACATTCGGGTCCGATGAAAGGGGTCGCACTTGTACAGGATGGCAAGTCGCTGGCGGTGAGTGAAACCGATTTCGCGAAAAGTGTTCACCAACTCCGCCAGGTCCGCCGGGCTGTAGATCGGTTTCGGGCCGAATTCCAATTCACGCAGGTCGAGCAGAGCTTGATTAATGTTCCGCTTGCGGCAGGCCCGCGCCAGAGTTGCCAGGGCGGCCTTGCTGGCGGCGAGGTCGAAGTGGCCGTGGGCTCCCATTTGAATGAACTCCTGTGCGCGGATGATGTGTAGTTCCAGTGGCATAATGGATTCGAGTCGCGGGTTTACACGCAGGTGGGCACAGCTGCGCCAGGGCGAGGCATACCAAACTGATTTCGAATGCGAAATCAAAAAGAATTATTTCTCTGGTGCAGCGATGGGTGCGTTGGCCGAGAAGGCGTGCTTGCTTCCGCCGGCCAGATGCAGGAGCGGGCCGGCCATGAAGGTGGTGGCCAGCGCCATCAAAACCATCATGGTGAAGATTTCCGGAGTGAGGATTCCCAGATCGTAACCGATGTTCAGCGCGATGAGTTCCACCAGGCCGCGCGTGTTCATCAACGCGCCGATGGCGAACGACTCGTTCCATTTCATGCCCATGAATCGGGCGGCCAACATGGTGCCCGCGAGTTTTCCCAGCATCGCAATGGCAATGATACCGAGGCAAACCAGCCAGTTGTTAAGATCATTCAACAAACCAAATTGAGTACGCAATCCGCTGAACGCAAAAAACAGCGGCAGGAGGAACACGCCGCTGAAGTTCTCGAGTTGCATCGTCAGTCCCTCCCGGAAGCTTTTGCTCTGCGGCATGACTACGCCGGCAAGGAATGCTCCGAACAAAGCGTGAATGCCCATTACTTCCGTCAAGAGCGCCGACGCGGTCATGAAGATCAGCGCGGCAGCCATCACTTCGCGGCTGGGGGCGGCATCCGGCTCCACGTGCAGCCAGCGCGGCAGGTGCGGCCGCACGACCAGTAACATCGCGAGGACAAAGACGACGATGAATCCAAGATTGAAGAGAGTTGTCGTCAGGCTGGTGGCTTCAGCCACCGCAACCACTACCGCCAGCATCGCCCATGCGGAGGCATCGCCGACTGCCGCACAGGCGATTGCCAGATTGCCCAGGGGCGTTTTCATGAGCCCGCGATCCTTCAGAATACGCACCAAAACCGGAAAGGCCGTGATGCTCATGGCCGTGCCCATAAAGAGCGCAAACGGAGTGAACTTTGCACCCGGTGCGGCAAAGGATTGGTAGAGCCAGAAGGCGGCACCGATGCCCAATACAAATGGCACCACGATCCCCACATTGCTGATGACCACGGCCACGCGCGCTTTCTGGCGCAGATGCACGGGGTCGAGTTCCATGCCGACGACAAACATGAAAACACAAACGCCGATCTGACTGATCAACTGCAATGTGCCGAGCGATGCTTTGGGAAAAAGAAAGTCGGAGCCCTCCGGCCACCACAAGCCAAAAAGCGATGGACCGAGCAAGATACCCGCGGTGATTTCCCCCAGCACCGCGGGTTGGCCGACCTTGCTGAAGAGCGAACCCACTACCCGGGTTGCAAAAATGATGACGATGAACTGGAGCAGCAGCCGCGCGAGCGGGGTATCAAAATGTTCGAACCAGTTGTCCACGCTCGGTCAGCATTGCAGATTCCCGAGGCAGGTTGAAATGCAAAACTGACGCGGCACTCGGATTACTTTGAAGCGCCCTTTATCCGAACCGGAAGCGGCACGTTTCCAATTTCAATTTTGCCGGGTGAGAACTGAAACCATTCCTCAAGCCGATTGCGGCGGGATTCAATCAATTGCTCGAACAACGGCGTGTCGGTTCGCAGCAGTTCCAGGGGCACACGTTCGGACTGCGGCACGTCGGCAGCAACGCGTATGGATTTGATGGGCGCACGCTGTTCCGGCTTGTCGTAAAACCCCATCGCACCCGAGCCGCGGGGCAGGGCGGAGAGCAGCTCCATTCCTTGAACCACTCGGCCCAGCAACGTGACGTTGCGATCGAGATGTCTGGGTGAGTGACCAATCACGACGTATAACTCCGTGCCGCCGCCGGAATCGGGCGCATTGTCGCGTCCGGCACCGACCATGCCATACGTGTGCACCAGCCACATCTTACCGTTGCGCTTGTCGCGTGCGACCGGAAAGCCACCTGAAAAGCCGACTTCAGGCGCGTAGACATCTCCGTCTGGCAGGGCTGTAAAAGGCAGCTTGAGGTCGAGCGTGCGATCAAACTCAGGTGGCAAGGTCTTGCGCGCCCGTTCAATCTTGCGCGCCAGTTCGGGTTTCTCAGCGTTGGGGTCGCCCCATTGCACCACGTAATTGTCCTGCGCCCGGAGAATCGCCAGCCCGTCAAAGTAACGCTCTCGCGCCAGTGCTTTCACGTTGGCGACATGTTTTGGCGCGAACGTTGGCGCGAGTTCGATTACGACTCGGCCATTGGTGAGTTCGAGATTAAGGGTGTTCTCGGGATCGAGGGTGCGCCAGTCGCCGGGTTTGGATGCAGCCAGCAACCCGGCCATGGAGGAAGGTTTGTTTGTCTGACCCGCCGGTATCAACTCCATTGCCTTCTTTCTCGACATCGTGATCTCGTGAGTCGTTCCCTTGCTTGCATTGCCTGACAGGAACAGCGCTGGGCTATGAACTGCGAACGGAACAATTGTCCCGGAATGCAAGTTCGTGAGGGCGGGAGCGCATGAATCAATCCGCAGAGTGACCGCAAACCTTGGATCAACGTCACCCATGCGGTTAATCGCGCCGGAAAAGCCGCTCAACAAAACCGAATCCACCACCGTGACGCCCAGTCGCACTACATCATTGGTGTCGCTATTGGTGCCTTGGGCTTCAGCCACGCCACTGCCAAAAAGCGCCGCAGCTAGTAATGCAAATACATGTTTCATTGATGTGATGCAGTCGCCGCGCGCCGCACATGTTAGGCGTTGTCATCGTCCAACTCGGTAACAGATTCAACGCGAGTCTCGTAATCCCCAAGCTCCACATACGCCGTTATGCAGTCATCAAACTCGTCCCGCGTGGCGTTACCGTTCTCGTCAAAATCATTTTCGGCGCGCAGAATCAGGCGCGCTCCATCCCACTCGCAAGACACTCGTTTGTGCCACGGCCGGTGCTCCATGAAATCATTCGTTATGTCACGTGCTGCCACTTCACCGACGTTAGTCGGCAAACCTTCGCAAATGAGCGTGACGCGAAACATAGGCCCGCTCACTTCTGCTTCAGTTGCGGTCCAAGCTACGCGCATTGGTCTTGCAGAACTCAAGCAGCCATGTCGCTGCTTCACGATGTTTGAAGTCCGGTCGCGCCAATAGTTCCTCAAGTTTGGTGCGACACTTTTGCGGCTCGGCATAAGCCATTTCAGTGAGGTTCATGTGAAAGCTGTCATTATCGTGTCCCTCGTCCAAGCCAAGCTGAGCCGCTTCAAACAATACTTCGAGATAGTCAGGACCGCCCAACTCACAGATGGGCTCGGAAAGCAGTTCTCTCGTCCAGAAGTTGTTTCGCGGCGACTGAATAGCAGCCACGAGGCTGGGAAGATCGGCCTGGGTCGCGATGGACTTCAAACGCTCAAAAGCAGCAAGGACTCCATCAACATCGACTTCGCCCTCACCAACATCTTGTCCGGCGAATATTGCCTCAATTTCTTTCGCGATCATGGAGGTCCGACTGCACCGGTTATATCACACCTCTCCGGCCAGCACTTTTTGCAGCAGATGCCGATGACAATGCTGCTCCGCTTCCGCACAGTGACACAACAAAGTGATCGTTCCGTTCTCGGCCAACTTCTGGAGCAAGCGCAACGTAAACTTCTGTCCGTGATTCTTGATGGTGTGATTCTTCTGGTCGATGCTGCCGCCCTCAAAAAGCTCCTTGCGATAGCGCTGGCCAAACTCACTCCAAGTGATCTTTTCCGAGAGGATTGATTTCAGCAACTGCTCGCTCGGGCCGAGGTTCGGCATCCAGACGTCGTAATGGGAAGTGGGCAGGCCGCGTCCCCGAAAGCGCGCCGCCAGAATCCGCAATCCGTCTTGCTTCGGTTCAATCGGCGACGAAACTGATTTGGTCTTTACCATCCCTGGCGGTCGTGTTGTTCTTTAAAGAATTCAGTGCCCCTCGCGGATGCGATAGAACGCCATGTCTACATCCTTGCCCAGCGGTTCGGACCACTCGTGTTCGGTCGTGGACGGCACAAACTTGTGCACCACCTTCCAGTTGCCAGACTTCACGTCGTAGGAACTCTCGATCAGGTAGGGCTGCTGCGCCGTCAAATGGATCAATTTCAGGGCGAAGGCACCATCCTTGATGCGCCCCCAGTCAATGCGCGCGGTTGTTGGCGTTTCGTTTGGCAAGTCACCGGAGAAGTCCGCCGGGCCAATCACTTGAACCGTCTGTTGCGCGGCGGTGAATTCCTGCACGTTGCGCGCGGCGAGGTAGCGGCGAAATACCTCCGCGTTCGCCGCATCAAAAGTCATTTGTTGCGGCTGTTGGACGAAACGAACCGGTGACTCGGTCCGATAGTAAATCCAACTTCGTGCTCCCGCGGTGCCCTCGCTCCACCGCAGATGAAACTCTCCGGCATCGATGCCGGTACGGCTGCCGCGATCTTCCACCTGCTGGCCGGCGGGAGTGCGACCGACGACTTTGAGAATCTCTTCCACCGTGCCCTGGCCATTGGTGATGCTACCGGTGGCGGCGTCAAAAAGCTGGTAGCGATAGTGCGCCCGACAACTCCGCACGTCCGGCTCCGGCTCGGAAACCGCGGCGCCGCGTGAGTCCCGCAGGAATTCCAGCCAAAGCACCGCTTTTTGACTGACGAGCACCACGGGTTGTCCATGTTCCACGCGCGTCGTCTTGCTGACATTTGCTGCCTCCGCTGCCAGCGGGATTAACCCGACACCCACCAGCAACGCCATGCGGTTGAAGATCGTTCTCATAAGTTTGATAGACTGACCTGAGCCTTGACTGTTAGACGAACAATACCTTCATTTGCTCCAGCAACGCACCCGCTTGACCGCGCGACCCTCAATCAGGATTTCCTTTCTGCTTCCCGGCGCGTTCCAGATCCGATTTCAGCTTTGACCAGAAGGTAGCTGAAGGGCGGCTCGAAAGCACTCGCAGAAT
>DASUGI010000304.1:0-33976 GCA_036274115.1 Verrucomicrobiia bacterium | reverse complement strand
ACAAGCGCGCGCAAAAATCTCGAACGCCGAGTCGTCCGGATGCACCCGCACGCGCACGCTGCCGACCGACAAGTAACGCCGGACATTATCCTGCCCGACCAATTTGAAATGATCATGCTCCACGCCGAATTCCTCGCGCTGATTGCGCTCATAGCTCAACGCCGCAGCAGCAATTCGTTCCGCTTCCGGATGCGACGCGGTTCGCAATCCCTCGCACAAGGTCTTCAGCGTCGGCAGAGTTGGTGTGCCTTCCGCCTTTGCGGGAGTGACATCCTCAAAGTCCATCAATTGCGCCACGTAGTTCGGTCCGCCCGCTTTCATTCCCGGACCGAACCCCGACTTGCCCACACCGCCAAACGGTTGTCGCAACACAATTGCACCGGTCGTCACGCGATTGATGTAAAGATTCCCGGCGCGGATGTGCTCTTTCCAGTAATCCCATTCACGCTCGTCCAGACTCTCGAGACCGCTCGTGAGGCCAAAGCCAGTTTGATTCACCAGCGCGACGGCCTCGCTCAACTTCTCAAAGCGCATCACCCCCAGCACCGGCCCAAAGAACTCCGTCATGTGCGTGTAACTGCCGGGCCGCACGCCATACTTCACACCGGGCGTCCAGAGACAGGGATTCCCTTCAACCGGTTGCGGCATCACGGCCCATTCCTCGCCGGGCTCCAAAACCTTAAGCGCCGTCTCCAGATCACCATTTGGCGGACGAATGAGCGGACCCATTTTGGTTTCCAAATCCCAGGCCGAACCCACCTTCAGGCTTTGCACCGCCTCGCACAACAAACGCCGAAACACCGGGTCATCGTAAACCTCCGCTTGCAACAGCAACAAAGACGTCGCCGAACATTTCTGACCCGCATGACTGAACGCGGAATGCAGAATGTGTTTGATCGCCTGGTCGCGATCGGAGATCGCTGTTACAATCGTCGCGTCCTTCCCTCCCGTCTCGGCAAACAGGTGCAATCGTGGATTGTCGTTCAACATCGTCAGCGCCGTCTCCGTTCCGCCCGTCAGAATCACCGCATTCACCTGGGGATGGTTCACGAGCTTGCGTCCTTCCCCGCCACCTGAGCACGGAAGGAATTGCAATGCGCGCTTCGACACCCCGGCGCGCCAGAAGCATTGGCAAAGTTCCCACGCCACCAACACCGTATCTGACGCCGGCTTCAGAATCACCGTATTGCCCACCGCCAACGCCGCCGCAACACCGCCACACGGAATTGCAATCGGAAAATTCCATGGAGGCACCACGACAACCACGCCTTTGGGCCGCGCTTTCAGAGTTGGCAACTGTTGCCACCAACGCGCCGTGTCGCGATAGAACTCCAGAAAATCAACCGCCTCGGAAACTTCCGGATCCGATTCCAGCAACGTCTTGCCCCCATCAGCCATTGCCGCACCCATCAGGTTCGCCCGCGCCACCCGCAGTTCTTGAGCAACTCGGCCCAGCACTTCAAATCGCTTTTCGACCACCATCGTGCGCCAATCATCAGGGTCCGCAGCCGCACACTCCACCGCGTTGGCAACGTCGGCATCGGTAGCCTGCCGGTAATGTCCCACAACTACTCCGGGACGCGACGGGTCCAAACACGCACGCACGGGTCGGCCATCCAAAATCTCCTCGCCCGCAATCACCAGTGGAATTTGAACCGCTCGCTCGTCACGGCGCGCCTGCCATTTGGCAACAATCGCCTGCCCCCACTCATCGTTTTGCGGCAGCGCAAAATCCGTGTCCGGCTCGTTGACCAAATGCTGCCAGCCACGCGCGACGGCGTTCACCGGCTCGGGCGGCTGATTGCGATCCTGGGTCCGACGCGGCGCATCACTGGTTGAAGCCATCGCATCGAACGACGCAAGAAATCCCTGCTCCAACCGCTTCCACTCCGGACTGTCCACCTGAATCTTGAACGCGTGCCGCAGAAAGTTTTCCGGTCCAGTGTTCTCATCAAGCCGCCGGATCAAATAGCCGATGGCGTTGATGAAATTCTCCTTTTTGCACGCCGGCGCGTAGAGCAACAGATTGCGCGACAAACCGAAGAGCGCACGGCGTTGCGCATTAGCCATACCCTCCAGCATCTCGAATTGGACGCGATCCAGCGCACCCCGCTCATGCGCCAGCACCAGGCCATACGCGAGATCAAACAGATTGTGCGAAGCGACGCCCACATCCATTGCCGCCAGATTCTCGGGCAAGAGAAGTTCCTGCACCATGCGCTTGTAATTCGCGTCCGTCTCGCGCTTGGTGCGATACGGCGCTTGCGGCCAGCCGCGCAAGGAAGCTTCGACCCGCTCGCTCTCCATGTTCGCGCCCTTGACCAGTCGAATCGTGATTCGGCCGCCGCCGTTCGCAACACGCGTCCGCGCCCAGGCCTGCAACTGCTGCAACGTCCGGAACGAATCCGGGATGTAACTCTGCAGCGCGATTCCGGCCCGCACATGTTCCAGTCCTGGCCGGTCCAATGTCCGCATGAACGCCGCCGCGGTCAGTTCCTTGTCGCGGTATTCCTCCATGTCCAGATAGACAAACTTCGGAACCGATGCGCCATCGGGCCGGACAAAGCGCGCCCGATCCGCCGTGCGCATCAAACGCTCCAGCCGGTCACACAACACCGTGACCGTATGCTCGCGCGCCAACGGGGAGATTTGCGAGTAGAGCGTGGAAATCTTGATGGAAACCACTTCCACCTCGGGCCATTGCAACCCCTGCAGGTATTGTTGCAAGCGCCGCTCCGCCTCGGCTTCACTGAGAATCGCTTCGCCCAGGAAATTCACATTCATCCGCACGCCCTCGCGACGACGTTCCGCCAGATGCTGCGTGAGCATTTCCTTCTCGCCCGGCAGAATCACGTTGGCCGTCTCCTTGTGCATGTGTTCCTTCACCAACGGCAACGCCACGCCGGGCGCAAATCCACCAAACGACTGAAAGCCCTTCATCAACGTGCGATCCAGCGGCCCGAAAAACCGCGGCACGCCCTGCACATCGAGAATGTGCGTGAGATGCTCCACCGCTCGGGCCGGGTCGTTGGTGCGAAACGCCTGGTCCGTCATCAACGTCAAAGTGGCTTTATCCGACGGCGTCTGGAGCATGCGATCCAATTCCGCCTGCTGGCGCTTCTCGGATGGCGTTTGCAATTCCGCAGCCAGTTTCTGCAAACGGCGCGCGACGAAAAGAGCCTTCTGAACTGCGACGGGGCGCGACGAACCCGGATGCGGCGTAAAGTCCGCCAGCCATTGTTCGAGGGTGGATGCAGCAATCGTGTCAGTCATGAGCCACCATAACGTTGGACCGGAAGCGAAGCAAAAACGGCGGCACCATGCACGCTCCGATTACTCGCGAGTTTGTTCATGCGCCGTCAGTCGCTCAGCCAGAGCCCGTTCATTCCTGTTGGGCCGAGCCTATCTGACATCGACCGACTGACCCATCACATCTTTTGGGGGAGACAAGTTCTTCGCTTCATTCCCTTCAGAAGATCGGCTATTGATTCAGTCGTGAGCGAACTCAGCGTCATTTCTGCATTGATCGGGGCGACACCCGGGCGGCGAACGAACTGCTGCCCCTCGTCTATGAAGAATTGCGCAAGCTGGCCGCGCAGAAAATGGCCCGCGAATCACCCGGCCAAACCCTGCAACCCACGGCTCTGGTTCACGAAGCATGGCTGCGCCTGGGTGGCGACGACCAGCCACCTGGCAGAACCGCGCCCATTTCTTCGCCGCCGCTGCTGAAGCGATGCGCCGCATCCTCATTGATGATGCCCGTCGCAAAAGCTACCTGCGGCATGGAGGCGGGAAGGAGAAAGTCAACCTCGACGACCTCGATCTCGCCGCAGTGATGGACGATGAACAACTGCTCGGCTTGAACGAGGCGCTGAATCAACTGGCCGAACACGACGCGCCAAAGGCGGAACTGGTGAAACTACGTTCTTTACCGGACTGATCAACGAACAAGTTGCTCAAGCGCTCGGCATTTCCGCCCCGACCGTCAAACGTCACTGGTCTTACGCCCGGGCGTGGCTTTTCCGAAGAATGAACTCGTGAGCGTTCCATTACACTGCGCTGCTCAATGTGGCTGGAGCGGTGCGGTGTTCAGGATTTGTTGAACCACCTTCAGCAGTGTCTCGGGATGGATCGGTTTCTGACACAATCCCTTCGCCCCGGTCGCCTTGGCTTTCCCCTGAAGCGTCTCGGCATTTTCGTCCGTGATGAGGAGGAAGCGGGTGGCCTGGGTTTCCTGGAGACGCGCCAACCAATTGATGACATGAAATCCGTCCTCGAACGCTCCGCCGCCGTTGGCGACGTCCGGCGGAAAACTCGTGTTCAGGATGACCAGGGCCGGCTGCTGGCTGCGCGCGGTGCTCACCACCTGGGAACCGTCCTCGGCCACCAACACCTCATAGTCCGCGCCCGTCAGCAAGTTTGCAAGAATCTCACGGTCGCGCGCGTTGGCGTCGCCAATCAGAATTGTTTTTCTGTCCATACCGTTTCTCCGAACTCGGCATCACCCGTCTCCATCGCGCTCGCAAGTTTAACGCTGCAGCCCGGCTCACGCGCTTTTCACTTTGATTCTCTTCCATTACGAAGCTCGCGAAAGCTCACCAAATTGCTCTAATCAATCACCCTTGGGTGGCGATGGCCCTTCAATCCCAGAGCCAGAAAGCGGCTTGCGTGCCATTCACCGATGGCTTTTACACTCCCAGCCGCGCTTTCCGCTTCCGTATGCCCTGCAAATAGGTGCAAGCGCGATGTTCAAGCGCGAAACTGGTCACACGAAGCGTGCTGAGTGATTGCGAAAAAGCTCAACGCAGCATATCCGGAACGGCCACTTTCCGAAGTGCGGCCGTCCTCGGGGACAGCAATGTAGTAAATGCCAAGGTAAACTTTTTCGGAGATCGGCCAGCGTGTGGCCCGGCATTCGTCCATCACCAGCCCGGCAAGTTGCTGCGCCCGGGGACGGGCGCACTCCATTTGAATCGTCTGGCTTGGCGGACGAGTCCGCGGCGAATCCGGTTTTATTTTCGCCGACTTTTGGTCTTCACGCTGAACTTGACCATCGGACGATTGGCGCGGGCAGAGATTGGACTATTACTGCGTCGGCGGCGGCGTTCCCGCTTGGCGTCCTCGGAGAAGAATTTCGCGGCAAACCTGATGCCCG
Source organism: Verrucomicrobiia bacterium (assembly GCA_036274115.1). Taxonomy (GTDB): domain Bacteria; phylum Verrucomicrobiota; class Verrucomicrobiia; order Limisphaerales; family JADLHS01; genus JADLHS01. The sequence goes on along the minus strand of DASUGI010000304.1, from coordinate 28,821 downwards.
CGATCACGAGCAACAGACCTCCCAGTGCGATGACGACTAATTCCCCCAAACTCATGCGTTCATTTAGGGGCGAATCGCAAAGCTTGTAAAGCTTTCGGCGAACGGACGCCAAAAAATCAATCCTGAATGATGATGTTGTCACCCGGGCCGCCGTCCAAAACGTCAAGTCCTGGTCCGCCGAACAACACGTCATCGCCCGGGCCGCCCAACAGAATATCAGCACCCGCACTGCCGAAAAGAATATCATCGTCGATGCCGCTGTCCGCCGTGAGAGCAATGACTCCCGCCGCCAATGCGGATGCGTCCACCATGTCATCGCCGGCCAGCGTATTGATGGTCAGTCGGTCAAGTGCCGCCTCGCTGTTGCTGATGGTTACCCGCGCGGACAGCCCCGACACCGTGACCACGCCCACGGTGTTGCTCACATTCACCACGTCATTGGTGGTCGTGCCGTTGATGATCACGTTATCGGCCTGCGCATCTCCGGTGTTGCCGCCAATTGTGCCGGCAAGATTGGCGGAAATGTTGATCAGGCTGGTGCCGTTCAGGTCATTGACCGTCAGGAAATCGGTGCCGACCAGCGCTTTGAGATCCAGATTTTCAATCTCGTTAAGGTCCATGACAACGTTCCCGATATTCCGCGTGAAGCGGGCGCGCGTGCCGTTTGCCGAGGCCTCAAAGATTTCACTCCCGGCACTCCCGTTAAACAGCAGGGTGTCATTGCCTGCCTGACCTTCCAGAATGTCCAGGCCATCACCCGGATCCCATTGGAACGTGTCATCTCCATCGCCCAGGAATGCCATGTCTGCGCCTTGCTGACCGTCGATGAAGTCATTCTGGTCACCGCCCATCAACACATCGGCTCCATTGCTGCCCAACAACGTATCGGCACCCCGGCCGCAGTCGGCAGTGATCTTAATCAAAGCCGCTAAATTCCCGGTACACGAGAACCAGTCGTCCCACCATTGGCATTGAGAACCAGATTCTCACACGTACCAATGTCGATCGCGAACGGAGCGGATCGAGACGGTCAAAACGCACGCGCGTCCCGTTGGCCGTTACGGTGAATTGTTCGGCTCCATTTCCACCGTTGACCTCAACCGTGTCGGTGCTGCTGCCACCCTCATTCAAATCCGTATCATCACCAGGATTCCACACGAAGCGATCATTTCCGGCCTGACCAAATGCCTGGTCATCCGCCTCACTCGCCCCCAAAATTTGCGCGCGAGTGTCTGTCGACAGTAGTGCTCTGTCGACAGGGTGTTGACCCTAGCGCGAAACGTACTGGCCGTGTCTTGTCCAGCTGTCGTAGCCCACGATGAATTCCCGCTCACAACCGCGATCCAGCTCCTCCATCTTGTGACAATTTCAACGTTGACCCGGCGAGATGCGCCGGACATTTTCACACTGTCCGTCAACGTTCATCACACCATGATAATCCCGCCAACATGGACACTGCCTGATACCATCCGGATTCGTTTAGGACAAAGCACATTTGGTCGCCAGCGCGCCATTGTGGAGGAAGGCCACTTGTTGCTGGTGCTTCACAAACCTCCCGGCCCGGATGACCGCTCGCGTGAAGGCCTGTTATTCTGGCGCAATCCGGCAGGCGACTGGCAATTCAATCGCGGCGGACCCGGCACGGGTGGATTAAAGCGCCAGGTGCAAGCCTACGCCGAACTGGAAGCCGGGCTGACCACCGAATACGAGCAAGCCCAGGACATCACCACGCTGTTCGACCTGATGGAGACCCTCGTCCCGCTCACGCGATCCGCCCGCAACATGCATCTGGCACTGCAAGCCGCACGCGAGGCCATCAAAGGCGACACGTTCCTCATTGAGATGCGCGACCAGGCTTACGAGGTGGAGCGCAACCTGGATTTGCTTTACGAAGATGTGGGCAACGCCATCCAACATCGCGCCGCGCGCAAGGCGGAGGAACAGGCGCGCTTGACCGAAGAGGCATTACACGCGAGCCACCGGTTGAACATTCTCGCAGCTTTGTTTTTCCCGCTCACCGCAATCGCGAGTCTGTTCAGCATGAACTTCGCGCACGGCATGGATGAGCGTAAGCCCGTCATCTTTTGGTTCGTCGTTGCGGTGAGTGTCGCGCTTGGATTCGCGATGAAAGGTTGGGTGCTCGGCAAGTCAAAACCCGGCGCGCCCCAGCCAACGCCGCCGCCGAATAAACCGCCGTCTTGAGTTCACCGCGGCGCCCCCAGTCACGCGGACTCGCTCCGGTGAGTTCCTCCCCATTGGGGAACGGAGTGGCACGCGGCACACAATTCGTGGAGCACGACAATTTCACGATGAGACCTGAAGTATTCCAGAAAGTCCACCGCCGTGCCTGTCTCATCCAGGGCGCGCAAGCACGAAGGGCATAAACGCAACCGCGTAAACGCCAGCGCAACGGCGGCGCTCTGACTTTGATCCGGTTGCGGTTCCGGTTCCGCGGCGACCGGCGGCTTGAGGGCTTCGCGCACCGCCATCGGCAGATCGCGAATGTCGTTCTTAAACACGTAATCCGTCGCCCCGGCGTCGTACATCCGCGCCACCATGCCCTGGTCGTTCGAACCACTCACAAAGATGAATGGTAATTCCGGACTTCGCGCCCGCACAATCTCGAGCGCTTTAAATCCATCAAACGCCGGCAAGCCATGGTCCGACAGCACCAGATCCGGAGCCGCTGCTTCCATCTCGCGATGCAATTCGTCCTCCGACTGCACGCGTGACAGTTGAAAACTAAAGCCGCCCGCCTTCAACTGATGGCGAATCACCTCAACATCAGTGTCATTGTCTTCCAGCAACAGAATTCGAAGCTTTGTGCTCACAAGCTTGGACGGCCATTACTTTGATACGCCCGAGTACGACTCTGTTCAAGCGATTCAATGAAAGAGTTACCCACCGGTTGATAATCTCGGCAAAGGACGGGCACGACACCCTTTCAAGCATAGATACGGGTGTAAAGACCTGATTCTTTCAACAAAGTTTCAAACGGCGCGCCGACGATGTTCAAAAATTGAACGTCTACCTGATTTGGCTCCAGTTCGTAATGCCAACGACCGGAAGTGCAAAGGCGAAGGCTTCTTCCTGTTGCGGCGTATCAGCCAGCCGAAAGCATTCATAAATCTGCTTTTTCGGCCGGGGTTCGGCACTGCCTGGTTGGTAGCGCCGCAACCCAAGCAATAATCCGCCTTCGTGCGGATGGTCCACATGCCGATGCAAAATGAACGCATCGATGCCGTCGAGTGCTGCGACTTTTTTATACGCAAGACAATAGGCCGCCGCCTGAAGCGCCTCTCCCTTTTCTCCGGCCGGAGTGTGAAAGCCCTGTTCACTCAGGATGATCCGTCGGGGCTTGCCTGCAAATTGCATCTCTGGCCTGGCCATAAACTGAGTCAACATTTGCAGGTTTTTGAACGTGATGCGTGGGGTATTGGCGTTGGTCGTGGCCGTCTGGTCATTCCAGAAAGCCGGCTGGAACAAATTTTCCGGATACGGATGAAATGCCAGATGCCAGTCAAAGTCCCCCCGCTCTTTGGCCCGTCGCGCGAAGTATTGGAGGAATTCCCGGGCCGGGAAGCTCTGCAATTCATCACCGGCCGCATAACGAATGTTCCAGTGATGCTCCAGGGAAAGATAAACGCGCGCCCAGGAGGATTGCCGGCGAATGGCCTCATGCATCAAACGCACCGCGCTGAGATAATCATCAGCAAACGCGGTCATCGTCACCCGCCCCTGGTTCGCCCACCACCAGTGCGAATTCACCTCATTGCCAATGATGTAACCGACCACGCGACCATACTTTTGATCGGGTCGCGACCACCGTTCCGCCAGAAAACTGAGGCAGGCGCTGAACCATTTGCGCCCCCCGGGCGTGACGGTATTGAATGCGCCCAGGCGATTCGGTGCATTCGTGTCGTAATGGGGATGCAACACCACGCGATCCACTTCGGAAACGCCAGACGCGTAAGTCAGTACAATCAGGTTCACCAGCACGCCCGCGTCCGAAAGCCGCTTGATCTGCCGATCCATGCTTTCCAGATAAGCGCGCGCAAACAGAAAGCTTTCGCCTTCCAGTTCAAAGCTCACCGCTGCGGTGTTACTCCCTCGAACGAAGAGTTGCGTCAAATTGATGTTTAACGCCGCGTGCTTGATTCCCAGAGCCAGGGCATCGTCCACCATCTCGACCTGCAACCCCTTCTTCGAAGCTGCCGTTGGATACGGCTCGTTGTAGCGCGAAACCACCTCAGCGAACGCGAAGTTCGTGCCAAGCACGAGTAGAATAATCAGGTCCCATACCATGACCAACAGTCTCATGTGCGCTCAACGGTAACATCCGCTGGCAGGGAAAGGCTATTCTTTGTAAAGCGTAACGCTCTCCGCTCAAAGTCTAGTGGAGCGGACCTATCCCGTCGTAGCGCAGATTTCCCAATCTGCTGTATCGCCGAATTCTATTCGGCAGGGCGTCGATTCTACGAGGGCGCGTTGAAGTGGTATCCGCAGAGGGCTACTGTCACCTCTTTGTAAAGGTTTCCCTTGACGTCCATCCGGGCCGGGTGCATTGTCGCGCTCGTCGCATGAGCCTCACCCTGACAACCGATATTGTGACGCGGAATACCGCGCCGGTTGTCGTCGTACTGCGCCAACGCCGCGCTTCCTGGCAGGTCGCCATGGATTATTCACCCACCGGCGGGCAGGAGAAAGCCTTCTGAACTAAACCGAAAAAGAACTTTCCAACCCTGCTTACCGAACGGTGAGCAGGGTTTTTTGTTCGCATGAACGCAACCCCGACCATCCCGAACGAAGGCAAACAAACTCTGTGGGCGAACCTGCGCGCGCTGCCGCGTGGGGCGTGGGTACTCTTCGCCGGCACGTTCATCAATCGCTTTGGTGGATTCGTCGTGCCGTTCCTGACGTTGTATCTCACCGGACAAGGTTTCTCACCTGACGCGGCGGGGCTGGCGGTCAGCGCTTACGGCGCGGGCCACCTCATTGCATCGCTGGTGGGCGGTCATCTGGCCGATCATCTGGGCCGACGCGAAACCATCCTGCTTTCAACCTTTAGCGCCGCCATCACCATGTTGCTGCTCTCGCAAGCGCATCACCTCCCTGCAATTCTCGTGCTCAGCTTTCTCACGGGCCTCGTCAGCGAAGCCTATCGTCCGGCGGCTTCCGCATTGTTGACGGATTTGGTGAAACCCGAGCAACGGCTGACGGCCTTTGCCGCATTGCGCGTGACGTTTAACGCCGGATTCGCTTTCGGTCCGGCCACAGCGGGATTGCTCGCAGGCCTGGGTTACATCTGGCTGTTTGTCGGCGACGCACTCACCTCCGCCCTGTTCGGATTAGTGGCATTAGTGGCATTGCCCCGAATTGCCAAAAGTCACAGCAACGGCACGAACTGGCTTGATGTGTTTGCGGTGGTCCGTGCCGACAAACGCTTTCAACAATTGTTGCTGGCGAACTTCGCGATATCGCTCGTGTTCATGCAGACCGCCTCAACGTTTGGGCTGTTTGTCACGCAACTCGGCTTCTCACCCGCGGTTTACGGCGCGGTCATTTCGCTCAACGGCGCGCTGATCGTGTTCTGCGAACTGCCCTTGACCGCCTTCACCCGGCGCTTTTCCAGCCGCAAGGTAATGGCCTTTGGCTATGCCCTGCTCGGCGTGGGCTTTGCCTTGAACTACTTCGCCCACTCCGTGCCGGGACTGGTCGTGTGTATGATCATCTTCACACTCGGGGAGATGTTCGCGCTGCCAATGGCGTCGGCCTATGTGGCCGACCTCGCGCCACCGCACATGCGCGGACGTTACATGGGCGTCAACGGAATGACCTGGGCGCTGTCGCTCATTCTCGGTCCCGCGCTCGGAATGAAACTGCTGATGTTTTCCGCGGGCGCGTTCTGGCTCGCTTGCGGTGTTTTGGGACTGCTGGCGGCGGTGGTGATTCTTATTCCGGTGAACTCGACGCGACCAGCGCTCGCGCTATCGATTGCCAGGCCACATTAGCGCGGGCGCAGTGTACTACCACTGTTTGGAAGCATTCGTTCCGTCCTTACCGGCCCATTGCCCTGGAACAACTGTCAGACGCAGAGGATTTGACTTAACCCTGACCGTGCGGGAAACATCCGGCACCGGTCCGGTCGGAGCGCCCGGGAACACCGCCAGCGGCAACCTTCATTTCCTCGGCGCCACTACGGCGAATGGCGGAGCGCCGGTCAATGCGCCAATCATTTACCCGAGCAACCAATGGCAAACCGTCACTTTCTGGCGCGGAACGAACGCCTCCATTGGTGACTCCGCAAATCCAACGGGAAATCCCACCAGCGTGACCGGCTACCAGCCCAACGATTTCGTTTCCATCCAGGCTTACGCCTCTCTGAGTTTGCCTAACGGCGGCAGGGTGTACTCGGCCAATCCCGCACAATCGGCGGATGTCACGAGTAACGACGTGTTCTCGGTGGAATGGACCTGGGATGCGGTGCCCGGAGCGGACGGTTACCGACTCTTGCGCAGTTGGAACTTTGCTGGATTCACCGAATACCAGGACGTGACGGCAAACAGTCTGACCGACACCAATGGCGGTTGGACCCTCGGCGACACCGTTACCCCAACCAGCTCGCAGACCGGTCCATCAGTGCAATGGAATCCGACTCTCTCCAACACGAACAACCTTCCCGGAGAGTGGGGCATTCTGGAGTCCATTAATTTCGCCATCCACAGCCCTGAAGATACCGGCCCGTTTGACGTATACATCGACAATATCGAGAACGGCACGACGGTGTTCCAAACGTTCGAAGAAGCACCCGCCAAAACCACAGACTACGGATTCCGCCAGCCCAGTTTCTCCAGCACGACCACCGGCAGCATCCTCACCGCACCAAATGTCGGGGAAATCTCCAATGCAGCCGCGAACAGCGGCAGCAAATCGTTCCATGTTCGCTTCCAATGGAATGGCACCAACGCATCAAAATGGCTGCGGCTGACGACCTCTGGCGTCAACAATCCTCAGATCAATCTGAATGAGCCGCTGTCGTTCCGGCTGTTGATGCTACCGGTCGGTGACAGCTTGCCGACGCGCCCGCAGCCCCAACGCTGGCGGTCGGCCAGATTGAGGGCCAGCCCGTCTTGAACTGGATCGGTGGTCACCGGCTGCAGACTTCCGTCAATGTGACCGGTCCATATTCCAACGTAAATCAAACCCTTGATTCCAACACCTGGACCAACATCACCAGTGGCGCGTTCCTTTCGCCCTGGACCAACTCTTTCACCGACCCCAATCGGTTCTTCCGTTTGGTGGATTGATTCCCCAGGCCGATCGAGAAGATCGGACGTTATCACGTCCGGTCTTTTTCTTTCGGGCATTTCCGCCAGCTACACATCTGGCTTCCAATGGTTTAACTCCGTAGCAATGCCGTTCCCGAGGTTGAAAAAACTTTATACAAATCCGCGCAGTTCGTTGTCTATGGGATGACGAGTGAATACGGGGACAACACCAGCCCGGCCTGCGCCGGGTGAGAGCATTGACGCTCATGCAGAGGATGGGGAGTTCAAGAGAACACCGCCGTCGGCGTCTGGCGTGCCTCGCTGGTGCGAGAGGCTCTATCACGAAAAAGCGGCCGAACTGATTCTTTATGGCCGCGCACTGGGACTTTCGCATGCTGAAGCTGAGGACGTGGTGCAGGAAACCTTTCTGGCGCTGTTGCAAAAGGACACCGCGCCAGAGAATCCCACGCACTATTGCGTTCGCAGCTTCCGGAATCGCGCGTTCAATTATCGGCGCTCCTTCTGGCGGCGCTTGACCCGGGAATTTGAGTCGAAACGCTGGTTCGAGCGCACGCCGGATGAATCCCCGGCCGAGCGGAAAGCCATGCGTTGCCTGGTGGAATTACCCATCGAGCAGCGCGAGGTCATCGTGCTGAAGCTGTGGCATGACCTGACTTTTGAGGAAATTGGCGGGCTTCTGGAGCTCTCGCCAAACACGGCGGCGGGCCGTTACCGCTATGGACTGGAGAAACTCCGTTCCCGCATGAAGAAAGGTGACATGGGACAAGTGACACGTGACGCGAACGACCCCCTCAGGTCACCTGTCACCCGACACCTGTCACCTTGGGGGGACCGGGTCAAATATGAAGGAGAGTCGTATGAACGAGATGAACACCTTGGAGACACAATTGCGTTCCTTGACGCCGCGCCGCCCGTCGCCGGAACTTGAGCGACGGTTGTTCGCAGGCAACATGGGCCAGGTGACACGTGACGCGAAAGGCCCGGTCACGTCACTTGTCACTCGCCAACTGTCACCTTCCCGATTGATCACCGTCCTCACACCAGTGGCCGCCTGCGTGCTATTGACGGTTTCCATGATGAAAGAGTCCGCCCCTGAGCTGTTGCCAAACGGAAAGCAGCGCGCCGCCATGGTGGCGCTGGGACTGAGCAATCAGAATTACGCGGCTTACCTGCCGGGGACGTATCAGCCGACGGCCAATCGGGTGGACACTTTTGAATGGACAAACCGGGGTTATTCCAATTCTAGTATGGATTCGTTTACGCACTCCCGGCAAGGGACATGGGACAAGTGACACGTGACACGAACGGCTTGATAGCGGGTCACGTCACCCGTCACGCGTCACCCTTCACATTGGGCGGCGACCGATTTTATAATGAGCATGGATAAAAAGAAGACGACCCCGTCCCGCAGTGGCGGGACGCCGGCGGCCACTCCTCCTTCAAATCAACCCAGCCCCGAACCAGTTCCGTTACAGACTCCCCCGCTGTTTCGCAAAATTGACTGGCTCACGTTCGGCATCACCACGTTGCTGGTGTGGATTGGTTATTACTGGACGCTCGCACCGGATTTGACTTTGGAGGACTCGGGCGAACTGGCAGTGGCTTCACTTTATGCCGGCATTCCGCATCCGCCGGGTTATCCGGTTTGGACGGTTTACACGTGGCTGTGGGCGAACTTTCTGCCGTTTAACAATATCGCCTGGCGCGTGGCCCTGGGTGAGGCCACCGCCGGGGCGTTTGCGTGCGGTTTGCTGGGTCTGCTGGTGTCGCGCGGCAGCAGCATGCTGATGGAAGGCATCGCCGAATTGAAAAGCATCGGTCGCCAATGGGAGAGCGCGATCTGCGTGGTCTCCGGTTTCGTCGCGGGTCTGCTGCTGGGTTTCAACGGTTACATGTGGAGCCAATCGGTGATCGTGGAGGTTTACTCCTTTAGCGTCTTGTCACTGGTGGCGGTTCTGCTCTTCCTGCTGCGTTGGGTCTACGCCCCGCACCAGAATCGGTATCTTTATCTCGCGTTCTTCATGTACGGCATCTGCGTGAACAATCACCAGTCGCTGCTGCCGATTGCCATGGGCATCGAGGCGCTCATCGTCGCGGTCAAACCACGTTTGGGTCGGGAGTTCCTGTTTTGGAATGTGGTGATTTATCTTCTTTGCCTGATCGCGGGACCATCGCTGTTGGTCGGTAACCCGATGGTGTTCCTCTTCTTTAACGTGGTGGGCATCGGCTCAGCCGTTGCCTGGACATGGATTTCGGTTCGCGAGAAACAGGAAATCAGTGGTTACGTGGGCGGCGGTGCGGCCGTGCTCACCGGACTCCTCTTTCTGTTGGTGAGTCCGCCGCAAATTGCGCTTCCCATCATCGGTCTCCTGGGCCTGGTGGGCGTTCGCGCGTTCGCCGCTTACGATGCCCTTTTTGTGCATAAGAGTCGGATCTCCTGGCATTGGCTGGCGACAATCATCTCTGGAATCGCCTTTGGCATTGGCATGGCGTTCTACCTTTACATGGCGCTGGCCGGTATGAGCAACCCGCCAATGCAGTGGGGTTACCCGCGCACTCTGGAAGGGTTCATCCACGCATTCACGCGCGGCCAGTATGAAAAAATCAGCCCCACGCGAGGCGTCGGCGATACGTTCCTCGATCAATGCTCCAGCTTCATCACCACCTATTCCAAGCAGTTGCTGATGTATCTGGACGGGTTGGACAACGAATTCAATCTGGTTTGCGTGTTGATTGCGCTCGGCGTGTTTCTCTTTTATCGCCAAATGCAAAAGCGGGAGCGCAGTTGGATCATCGGTGTTGTCGGTATCTTCGTGTGCCTCGGACCGATGCTGGTTTTTCTCCTGAATCCGCCGCCGGACCGGCAGGCGCGCGAACTGATTCGGGTGTTCTTCACCGCTTCACACGTTGTGGTTTCCATCGGTGTGGGCTACGGGCTTGCCTTGTTCGCCTCGTTCCTGGCTACGCACTACCAGTCGTTCCGGCGCGCGGCCTTGATGGGCGGTATCGTGGCCGTGGACCTCGCATTGTTCGCTCTGGCGGTCGAGACTTACACACAACTGGGCAATGCACCCACGGCCACCCAGGAATCGTTCCTGAATTTTCTCGTCCGCTCTTCATTCATCGCATTCGCCGCGGTCTGCGTGGCGATGACGGTCTTCCGTTTGATCCGCACCTCGGAAACGCTGACGGCGGAACTGAAACCGCTCCTGGTGCTTTCAGGCATCGGTCTGGCCTGCATGCTTGTCTCCGTGGTGCTGTACCGCAGTACGGAGACCGGTGTGGACGCACAGTCCATGTTGGGCTTTGTGAAATTGATTGCCGTGCTTATCGCAGCGGTATGTCTATTTTTCTCGAACCACCAGAGTCACGAAGGCGACCGCACCATCTTCCGGGCCGTGGCCGGATCGACCATGTTGTTCTCGATTCTCCTGACTCTCATCACCCTCTTCGGCAATTCTCTCAACCCCGCGGGATTGCTGGCCTTTTTCAAAACGCTCTCGACCGCCTTCGCCCCGGGACAGTTCGCGATGCCGGTGCTCGCCAACCTGCTGTTGTTCGGACTGGCCCTGGCGTTTCTGGCCGGTGTCGCCCTCTGGCGCACCCGGGCGCCGCTGGCACTAACGCTGTTGGTGTTCGCCATTGTGCCGCTCCAATCCTACATGGCGCACTGGGCCGAAAACGAGCAACGCGGCCACATGTTCGGGTACTGGTTCGGCCACGATATGTTCACGCCCCCGTTCAACGGGAAGGATGGTAAACCGATTTATCCCGAGATGACGCGTGACGCAATCCTCTACGGCGGCACGGACCCGGGACGCTTCTGCCCCACTTACATGATCTTTTGCGAGAGTTTCATTCCGCCGGACGCAAAGAAGAACACTGACCCCAATTTTGACCGGCGTGATGTTTACATCATCACCCAGAACGCCCTGGCCGATGGCACCTATCTCAATTACATCCGCGCCCACTATAACCGCAGCGCCCAGAAAGCACGGGGTCTGGATACGCCTTTCTTCCAGGAGGTGTTCCGTTCCAGTGACGAGCGTGAAAAGCACGTGGAAACGAACTGGCTCGCGCGCGCGGTTCAACCCCTGGATCGCTTTTTCACCGCAATCGGTGAATCCATCGAAAAGGAGCGTCGGGTGGGGAGTTCCTATTTTAAGGAGTCTGACTTCATTGACCTGAGTTCCTTCGCCGCGAAACTTCGACAGCCCACCAACGGCATTGAAAAGCAATTGGCCGGCGAGTTGTCTCCCGAAACTCGCACGCTGCTTTCCGGCAATGACCAGAAAGCATTGGCGCGAGCGCTCGCCAAGGACCTCAACCGGGTCATCGAGAAGGGCCTTTACGATGACAGCGCCATGGCAACCAACGTGAACCTGCGTTGGAATGCCATTTTCAGATGGGAAGCAATGGCCGACGAGCGGATGCGCGCGGCCCAACTCGGCCCCGTGGCGATGCAGCGGGCCATTGCCGCCGAAAACAGCGCGAAGCAGCAACTCGACCGCATTAAGGCCGACCTCGCCAGGCAAGCGGAGCAGATTCAGGCGCAACTGACGGAAGCGGGCATTCCGCTCAACGCCCACCTCAAGGCGTTCATTCTTGAAGCGCCCCAGAGTTTCACTCGCATTCGCCTCGCGCGTCAGCTTATCGAAGCTGCGTTTCCCAAGGAAATCGCGGTCAGTCCCGGTGGTGTTTATCCCGACCTCGAGATGCATATCGCTTCACCACTGGAATCCCAACAATGTTTCCAGGATTATTTGACGGATGCCCAGCGTCGTTTGGCGAACAATCAGCTCAAACCCGGCGAAGACGTGAGGATTGTGGACAACCGGGTCCAGGTTTCCGGTCAGGTCGCCGTCATGACGATCAATGGGTTGCTCACCAAAGTCATGTTCGACGCCAACCCCAACAACGAATTCTTCGTGGAGGAAAGCTTCCCGTTGGACTGGATGTACCCGCACCTGACGCCCTTTGGCATTATCATGAAGATCAATCGGCAGCCGCTGAAGACCCTGCCCGAAGAAGTTTTTGAGAAGGATCATGAATTCTGGAAGCAATACGCAAAGCGGTTGATCAGCGAAGAAATCGAATATGACACGCCCGTGAGCAACATCGTCCAGTTCGTTGAAAAAGTGTACTTGCGTCACGACTGGAGCGGCCTGACCGATGGCCAAAAGAAATTCGCCCGCGACGATCAGGGGCAAAAGGCGTTCTCCAAGTTACGCAGTTCCATCGGTGGCGTTTATGCCTGGCGCATCAACCCGGTGAGCCCCCCACCGGTCGAATACCGTCCCAGGACTGAGGCCGAGATTCGCCGCATTTACAAAGAGGCGGATTTCACCTTCAAGCAGGCATTTGCCTTTTGTCCCTACAGTCCGGAAGCCGTTTTCCGTTACATCAATCTCCTGGTGCAACCGCCCGCCCCAATCGCTCCCCGGTTGGATGATGCGCTAATGATTGCGGAAACCGCCCAAAAACTGGATCCCTACAACGCCCAGATCGCCGGTCTCATCGCCAACTTGCGAGATTGGAAAAAGCGGGTCGGCTCCACCGACGTCCAAAAACTTGAACAACAGGTGCGAGCCAATCCCACGGACTTCGGTGCCGCTCTACAACTGGCGTTTCATTACTTCCAATCCCAGCAAATGGATCGCGGCTACGCGATGCTCGACAGCGTGGTGAGCAATCCCCAGGTGGACGCCCCCACGCTCATGACGATTGCGGACCTGTACAAGCAGCTGAGCAATCTTCCAAAAATTGAAACGGTTATGGCGCGGATGGTTCAACTCCAACCCCAGGCGGCGGAAGCCTGGTATGACCTGGCGTCGCTGCGAACCAGTCTCGGCCGCACCTCGGAAGGCATGGTGGCCCTTTCTAATGCCGTCACGCTCAGCAATGCGCGGCGGACTACGAACCCCGCGGCGCTGGATTTAGCGGCCCAGGCCAAAAAGGATGCGATGCTGAATCCGCTTCGAGGATTACCGGAATTCCAAAAGCTCGTACCCCAGTAAGCGGCAAACACGAGGCGCAAAGAGAGCCTCTTTTTGCGGCTTGTTGCTAACTGAACTTTCGCTCAGGACTTCCAAACCTGCCCGGGCTGAGTTTTGATACCCGCCATGGCATTGCGCGTGTCGACGATGCAACGTGACCACTTGGCGAGTTCCTGATAGTTCACGCTGGCATGATTGGTCGCAATCAAAACCAGATCGTAGCTCGCAATGGTTTCCCGATTCCACTCCACTGACTTCGTGCCGGTCCAGTGTGCGTGCTCGCGCGTGGGTCGGATCACTGGCACATAAGGATCGTAATAGGCCACGTGCGCTCCGCGGGCCTGCAGTTTTTCCATCAACACATAACTGGGCGACTCACGCTCGTCGTCCACGTTGGGTTTGTAGGCGAGACCCAGCACTAGAATCCTGCTGCCATGGACGGCTTTCTGCTGTTCATTCAATGCATCCGCCACGCGGTGCACCACATAGTCCGGCATGGACGTATTCACTTCACCCGCCAGCTCGATGAACCGTGTGTTCTGACCGTACTCGCGGGCCTTCCAGGTCAGATAAAACGGATCGATGGGAATGCAATGTCCGCCCAAACCCGGGCCCGGGTAAAAGGGCATAAAACCAAAAGGCTTGGTCTTCGCAGCGTTGATGACCTCCCACACATCAATATCCATTGCGCTGTAAACCACCTTGAGTTCGTTTACCAGGGCGATATTCACGCCGCGAAAGGTATTTTCCAGCAACTTCGTCGCTTCGGCGGCCCGGCACGAGGATACCGGGACAATCGTCTTGATCGCCTTCGAATACAGCTCGGTCGCGCGCTCCAGACATTGGGCCGTAAATCCGCCCACCACTTTGGGAATCAACGCCACCTTGCTGTCTGGATTGCCCGGGTCCTCGCGTTCCGGTGAGAAGGCCAGATGAAAATCGCGACCGGCTTCCAGGCCCGAACCCACTTCCAGCACCTCACGCAAGTCTTCGTCCGTTGTGCCCGGATAGGTCGTGGATTCAAGCACCACCAGCGTCCCCTTTTGCAGGTGTCGCGCAATCGCCCGGCCCGTCTCAATGATGTAAGAGATATCCGGCTCGCGATTTTTGTTTAACGGTGTCGGCACGCAGATGATCACCGCGCTCAACTCCCGCACGCGCCCAAAGTCTGACGTTGCAGAGAACGAACCGTTCTTCACCGCGTCAGCCACCGATTGCGGCGTGATGTGCTTGATGTAACTCCGCCCTTGATTCAGCGCATCCACCTTCTGCGTGTCGATATCCAGCCCCATCACCGTCACGCCCGAGCGGGCAAATTGCAGCGACAGCGGCAAACCCACATAACCCAACCCAACGATGCCAACCTTCATCATTTTTCTTTTTCTTGTTCAGTTCATGCGCGGCAACAGCCGCAGGTAAATCAGCAACTGACGAACGCGCCGGGGAAATCGTTCCGGCGGCACCAGCCTGCAAATCTTTCGTGTGGAATACACGCCCATCCCCACCATCACCAGACTCCCAATGACGGTGGCGACCGTTGCACTGAGGAATTGAAACGCCGCAAACACCCCGAGTGCGAGGGACATGTAAATAAACGCAATCCACATTGTTTCCCAACTCCAACGGAAGCCCGTCAAGTTCCGGGCAATTCCGTACGCCGCCGCCGTGTAGAGCGCATACAATCCAATGAACGCCACGCCCACGCCTTTGACACCCCAGGCGTCCACGGCGAACCAGACAATCGTGATGTACACCAGGTTCGACAACAATTCGCTCACGAAGAACACGCGCAAAGCATTCTTTGCTTGCATGATGAACGCCATGGGCCAGGAAAGCACGCGCAACAACATCCCCAGACTGAACAGCCGCAACACATCCACAGCCGGCAGAAACTCGCTCGATTGGAGCACGTGAATCGCCAGCGGCGCAAACGTCAACGTCGCCACCAGTCCTGGTCCGGCAAGCAACAGACTCACCTCCGACTGCTCGTTGACCAGCTGATTGCACCTGGCGTTGTCCTTCACCACCGCAGCGAGCCGTGGGAAAAAGTCCGTGCCCATCGCCTGGAGAATAAAGTTCGCGAAGTAACCGCCAATCAACCACGCCGCCTGATAGAGTCCCACGGCGTGTTTGTCGATCCGCTGCATCAGGATCAGGTTCACCAGATAATTGACTCCCAGCAGCATCAGCCCACTGACCATGAACACAAAGCCGAGCTTGAGCAGTCCGGACGTCTCACCGCAGATCTCGCGGGCGGTCATGTTCACCGGCTCCACTTTGATCTGCCGGGCAAACCACCACGAGGCCACCATCAACGCCAGGGATACTCCCACCAGCGCCGGCGCAATCCCCTGCTCTCCCAGCCAGCACACGATTGGGATACAAATCAGCGTTCCAACTACCGCGCCAAAGATGTTGATTCGGGCCAAATCGCCAATCCGCCGCATGCCCTGAATCAGTGCGCTTTGCCCCTGGGAAACAATGCTGAACAAAACCGTAAGTGAAAGCACCGCCACGGCCCAGGTGTGCTTGTCGTCATCAAATGAAAGTCGCCCCACCGGCACGCACAATGCGCCAAGCAGCAAGGCGCCACCCAGTCCCAACACCAGCGAAATGCGCCGCAACGTCACCACCGTGCGGGCAATCCGCTGATTATCCTCCGTGCCGACCGCCTGCGCGATCTGCTTCACGCCGCTCACATTGAGCCCCATGCCGGCAATGCCACGCGCCAACTCCGCTATCGACCAACTCATTCCCCATACCCCGGCGCCGCCCGTCCCCAGCAGCAACGCAATCGCCTTCGCCCGTACCATGCCAAGCACCAACGTAATCGCGGACGAGCCGCCAATAACCGCCGACGATTTCAGGATCTGGCCGTACGATTTTTGGGGAGCGTTACTCACCGGCTCCGCCCTCCCGATGGCTGGCGTTGAGGTCACAGGGTTGCCGCGTTGATCGCATTAATCACCATCCCCACCTGCTCCGTTGTGATGTGCGGGCCAATCGGCAGGCTTAGCACGGTATCCGCAGAGTTTTCGGCCAACGGAAAATCGCCCCGCTTCCAGCCAGCGTCGGCGTAAGCTCCGGACAAGTGCGCAGGAACGGGATAGTGAATTAAAGTTCCGATACCAGCCGCCGTCAGCTTTTGCTGTAGTTCATCGCGCTGGGGATGGCGAATGACAAACAAATGCCACACGGGCTCGGCCCACTCCGGAACAAACGGCAGAACCAGCCCGGGCGCAGGCTTGATTTCCTTCAAATAGCGCTGCGCGACCTTCGCCCGACGCTGATTCCAATCGTCGAGCACTTTCAACTTCACCCGCAGCAACGCTGCCTGCATTTCGTCAAGACGCGAGTTGTAGCCGCGCATTTCGTTGTAATACTTCTTCTTCGAACCGTAATTGCGCAGCGTGCGAACCCGGTCAGCAATCTCACCATCGTCGGTGGTAATCGCCCCGCCGTCACCAAACGCCCCGAGGTTTTTTCCCGGATAAAAACTGTGTCCGGCGGCATGACCGAGCGCACCGGTCCTCCGGCCCCGGCAACGCGCTCCCTGCGCCTGAGCGTTGTCCTCAATCACTTTCAGCCCGTGCCTGGCGGCAATGTTCATGATCGCGTCCATCGCCGCCGTTTGCCCATAGAGGTGCACCGGCATGATGGCTTTGGTCCGCGGTGTAAGGACCGGCTCAATCCGCGCGGGGTCCAGATTGTAAGTGCGGGGATCACACTCCACGGGAACAACCGTCGCATCCGCATAAGAAACGGCCAGCCACGTGGCGATGTAGGTGTTCGATGGGACGATGACTTCATCCCCATTTCCAATCCCGTAAGCACGGAGCAGCAGGTGCAGCGCTTCCAACCCATTTCCAACTCCCACGCAATACTTCGAACCGCAGTAAGCCGCGAACTCCTGCTCGAAGGCTTCACATTCCTTGCCGAGAATATACCAGGCCGAGCGCATGAACCGCTCGTAAGCGGCGTCCAGTTCCGGCTTCAGTTCCTCGTACGGTCCAACGAAATCCAGAAACGGTACCTTCAAGCAGCGCCTCCCACCGCTCGCAAATACTCTTTGTACTCCCGGTAATAGTCCTGTTCGTCATAACATTCGGAGGCCAGCGCCAGACAGACGGATCCCGACGAAAAATTGTCGATCTCGCGCCAGAACATCGGGGGCAGGTGCAACCCGTAGTACGAGCGGTTTAAATGGAATTTCTGTTTCTCCTTCCCGTTGAAAACGGACACATCAAAGCTGCCCGACATGGCGATTAAGAACTGGTGGCACTTCTTCAAAGCATGTCCGGCCCGGTCAGCCCCACCCGGCACATCGTAAAGATAGAACACACGCTTGATATTGAAGGGCACGTGCCGGTCACCTTCAAGAAAAGTCAGAGTCCCCCGCGGATCAACGATCTTGGGTAGATTGATAATGCTGCATTGTTTCAGGTCCATATAAACACACTCACGGTAGTCGTCGGAAATCTTACCTCGCTTCGTCAGGAATACCTTCGGCAGAACCGATTCCCGCGCTGAAATTACCCGTTGCCGCTGTGTCGCTCCATGCCGGAGACTACGGGCACATCTCGGGAAAATTCCGACGGACCAGGGTTTTCAGCGTAATTGTGCCTGGGGCGAAGGCGGCGAAGCCGCAGCGGACGGGACGTCGTCTTCAACTGAATCAGGTCGGAACAGGGGTGTAAACATTGGCTTCAGCGCCAGCGAACCATACGTGCTGAGATGATTTCCGTCGTAATAAAACGAACCTCCAGAGTCATACGGCAGAAACTTCTCCGACCGCGAACGCTCCATGAGCAAGGGAATCGGATCGAGAATCTGTACGCCCGCTGACTTCAATTGCTCCAACAGCGTTGCGGGCATTTTGTCCGCCGCGATGAATTCAGACCGCGTCAAACCGAATTGCGCCAGGTCCTCCCCCTTGTAGCTGGAACGCACCAGCACCTTGAGGATGTTGTACTCGTAAATCGGAACGTCGCGCATCAAATACACGGCCGCGCCGCTGGCCCGGATTTCCTCAACGGTTTTGAGCAAGGCAGTCCGAAATTCGGCAACCTCGGAATGCATGTTCCAATACGAAATCAGGATAACATTCCGGAGCTTCGCTTTCTTGATATAGTCCATTACGGCGGCGTTAAAGGGCAGCGACTGTTCATTCAGCCCCCATTGGTTGCGACTGAAATACCCTACCACGGGCGGCGTCCCCGCATGAGTCGCCGCCACGGCCGCAACGCCCGTTTCCTTGCAGATCGAATCAATCACCGGCAGAACCGCCATCGCATGACTGTCGCCCCAAATCAGCGCACTCGGAGCAACATTCGTCACTCCCAAACGCACCAATTCGTCCGGGATATGCACCACCTCGAGTTCCCGGACATAACTTTGGTCAAACTTCCCGGTTTCAATCAGGTTCCTGGTCAAGCGGTCAACGCGGCCATCAAATCCGTTCGTACGAAACATCACCACACCCGAGCCCAGCATCACCACAAACAGGACCGCCGTGGCGGCAAAAAGCTGCGGACGGGCGGCAAAAACCTTTCGCCGACGGAAGGGAGTTTCAACAAATCGCCATGACAGCGTTGCCAACACAATGCTCGCCGCGATCAAGGTCCACCACACCATGGCGCTCGGTGCTTTGACGCTTACATATCGCGTAAAGCTGAACAGCGGCCAATGCCAGAGGTAAAGCGAATAGGAAATCAGTCCCACGAAGACGACGGGCTTTGACGCTAACAGGCGGCCAATCCGCGAAAAACCAACCGATGATGAACCGACCCAAATCAGCAAAGCGCTTCCCAACACCGGAGGCAGCGCCGTCAATCCCGGAAAGGGCGTCTTCGAGTCGTAAACAAAACACGGCACAAGGATCAGCGCCATGCCCAGGACCGCCAGCGATTCGTTAACCCACTTCTTTCGGATGCCGCAGGCCGGCGAGAAAGCCAACAGGGCACCGGCAAATAATTCCCAGGCACGGGTGGGCAGCAAATAGAAGTTGCTCGACGCATGACTATGCGTCCAATACACGCTCAAGCCAAAGCTCAATGCCGCTGCGGCTGCCAACAGCAGAAACGCACGATGAAGTTGGGACCGCCGGGCAAGCAACAACAGGAAAACCGGAACCAGGAGATAGAATTGCTCTTCCACCGACAACGACCACGTATGCAGCAATGGTTTTTCCTCGGCAGCATTGTTGAAGTAATTAATGCTCCGCCAGAACTGGACATTGGACGCCAGCAAGGCGAGACCAATCACCGATTTCCCGAACGAAGCAAAATCCTCGGGCATCAGGATAAACCAACCCGCCCCAAACGTTGCCGCCACCACCACCGTAAGCGCAGGCAAAATCCGGCGGATGCGACGTTCCCAGAAGTTTGCCAGCGTAAATGTCCCCTGCTTCAGTTCCTTTAAGATCAACCCGGCAATCAAGTAACCAGAGATGACGAAAAAGACGTCCACGCCGATAAAGCCGCCCGGACAATGGAAGCCCGCGTGGCAGAAGACCACACTCAACACGGCGACCGCGCGCAGTCCGTCAACATCGGGACGATAGGAAAGGCTGTTGGCGCTCATCTTGATTCAGGCCCAGGGTTGCGGCTTGCCGATTTGCGTCTTTTCCCACTCCAACAATTGTTCTCCAGCCAACTGAGCCAACGGAAGCTGCCGCTCCCGGGCTTTGGCCCAATCGTCAGGCGTGAGAAGAAACTGTATAAGATCGACGGGCTTTCCATCAATGACCTGATGGTTCCGCGACACTCCGATCTGCTTGAAACCGGACTTGCGATGCAACGAAATGACATTCTGGTTCGTCGCAACCGTATTGCTGCGAATTTCGCGCAAGCCCAGTTGTTCAAAACCAATGTCCGTCGCCAGAATCGCCACCGTGACGCCGGCCATCACCTCGGGCCGAACTGCTTGCCGCCCTTTCTCGGCACTGCCGTTCACGAGATCATAAAGCCCATGAGTGCCCACGGGAATTCCTCCTGGCGTTTCCGCGACGAAATAATAGTCGCCCTCGCGCTCGAAGTACTTCTGCAACCATGCTTCCTGGCCGGCCACATTGAGAGCGGTATCGCCCACTCGTCCCCGCACGTGCTCCAGATTGCGCAGCCACACAATGAAGGCAGCATCCTCCATACGCACCGGGCGCAGGCGAACGTTGAATCCAGTGGCTTCAAGCGTGTGTCGCATAATCCATCTCGTTAAAGCCGAATCACCGCATTTTGCCGATAGAAGAATATGATCTTCTCCACGCCCACAATGCGAGCCGCGATCTCTTTTACTTTCTCAATCAAGACAATTCCCAATCCCAGGTCGCCCTGTTTTCGGTTCTGAAGGGCGTATTCCTCGCGCACCGCCAGATGCATGATTGCAATCTCCGACGGCGACGTGCGCAGGAAGGCAACCATCCCGATCGGATCTTTGGCCTTCGCATCCGAATCGTACACAAACAACGTCTGGGCATCGGATTTACCCACCCGCACCACCAAATCGTCTCCGGATTCTTCCAGGCGCGGATGACCAAACCTTTCGAGCGAATTGATAATGCCTTCGCGCACCCGAAACTGGCTTGGGTTGAAGAACATCAACTCTTCCAGCGCCGGCCGGCTCTGCTTCGACACTTTCGATGTGAAAACCAGGTTCACAACTCAACTCGCCTTCGCCGTGCGCGGCGGTGAAAAAACGGTCCTTCCTCCATCCACCACAATCTCCTGCCCCGTGATCCACCGCGCCTTGTCGGAGGCTAAAAACTCCACCGCATCCGCCACGTCCTCGGCTTTGCCAAATCCGAGTGGATGCGTCGCCAGCACCGACTCTACAAACTCGGGTTTCGCAAAATGCTCCGTGTTCATCTCCGTCCCCACAATGCCCGGCAAGATCGAGTTCACTCGCACTGTCGGCGCGAGTTCCACCGCCAACGAGAGGGAAATCCCGTTAACGGCCCCTTTGCTCGCGGAGTAAGCCGAGTAGCCGGACGCCCCCACCCGCGTCGCCACGCTGGAAATGAATGTGATGCTCCGCAACGCGCCTTGATTGACCCTCTTTTGCATCAGCGGTTTGATAATCTCCAATGCGGAAAACACGTTCACGTTGAACAACTGCATCACCGAAGGCATTTCAAGGGCGCGCGCATACTGAATCGTCAGCAGTCCCGCGGAATGAACGAAATGCTCCACCGTTGCATTCTTCCCGGCCAGCAACGCCGTCAGTTCATCCGCAATTCCTTCCAACCGACTCAGATCGCGCACCCACAGCAGATGCTTGTCAGGCGATGAACACTTGGCTCGCACGGCTTCCAAAGTCTCAGCCTTGCGCCCGACCAGAATCAACGACCGCGTCGCCGACAGCTTTTGCGCAACGCTGCTTCCAAATCCCGATGATGCGCCCGTGATTAATGTGTAGGTCTCAGCCATGTCGCTTACTTGCGAGCCAATCGCCCGCCGTCTACTGCCAGCTCTTGTCCCGTAATCCAACGCGCTTTGTCCGAAGACAAAAACTCAATGGCATCCGCAATGTCTTCAGGCTTGCCCAGGCCCAGGGGATGCGTTGCCTCGGTGGAGGCAACGAAATTCGGGTCCGCAAACAACTCCGTGTTCATCCCGGTGCCCACCGTTCCTGGCAACACCGAGTTCACTCGCACTGCCGGCGCCAGTTCCACAGCGAGCGATAGCATCATGGCATTCACGGCCGCCTTGCTTCCGGCGTAAACGTAATGCCCTTTAGCGCCCAATTTCGAATTGATGCTCGAAATGAATGTGATGCTGCGCAACGCGCCTTTGTTGGTCACTTTTTTCGTCAGCGGACGAATGATTTCCATTGCCGAAAATAAATTCACATTGAACATCCGCGTCACGTAAGTCATGTCGTGCGCCCGAATGGATTGAAACCCAAACAATCCTGCCGAGTGCACAAAATGCTCCACCGTTGCGCCCTTCGCCGACATCAAAGCGGCCAGGTCATCGCCCAATCCTTCCAAACGGCTCAAGTCACGCACCCAGGCAAGGTGTTTCTCCGGTGACGTACATTCGTTGCGCACGGCCTCCAGCTTTTCACCATTGACGTCCGCAAGGAGGAGTTTTCGGGCCGGCGCGAGCTTAAGGGCAACGGCGCGTCCAAAACCCGAAGCGGCTCCCGTTATCAGGGTATAGGTTTCCATTGCTTAATCAGGCAGCCTGGTAATCGACAATCTTGCATACGCTGAGCGGCCCCAAATCCATCACCATCGAAATCCAGGTCAATCCGGTGCCAAAGCCGGACAGCACCACGCGTCGCGATTCCTTCTTGAGCAGGTCCGCACAGTTCAACGCGATATTCAGCGGGATGCTGACGGAACTGCAATTGCCGTAAATGCTCACCACGTTGTTGGGCAACCGATCCAGCGTGATGTTCATCTTATCGGCCATTTGTTTCAGGATAAAAGGATTCGGCTGGTGCAACAGGTAATGCTGAATCGAGTCCCACGTGTTGCCCGAGAACTGAATCACGTCCGCAAGCTGCGCCGGAATGTCGGTCATGGTGAAATTGAAGACTGCGGGCCCATCCATGTGGATGTGCTCCAGGCTCTGCACCACGCCTTCTTCCTTTTCCTGCAGCTTCATCGTCTCGGGTGACGAGGGCATCCGGTACGCTCCTGCCGGGACCATCAAGGCACTATGCCGCGACCCATCGTGCTTCACGTCCATGTAAATCGGATTCTCCTCCGCGCAACGCTCAACAATTGCCACTGAACCTGCATCGCCGGCCAACGGATAGGAGATCCGGTTGCAGTTGCTCAATTGCTTGCTGCACGTGTCCCCGTTCAGCAAAAGGACTTTTTGTCCCGGCGGCAATAAATCCAGGAGCATGAACGCCTGCATCAAGCCAAGCGGAAAACCGGCGCAACCTTGATTGATATCGAAGCATTGCACGTCCGTACCCAGCCCCAGTTTCCCGTGCAGCACATTACTGGTGGGGGGAATGAAGTAGTCGGGCGTTTGCGAGATGAACAGCAAGGCACCGATCTCTTCCTGCTTCAGCGTCCCTTCCGCCAGCAAACGCTCGACCCCGTATTGGCACAAGTCCGACGAGCACACTTCCGGCGGCGCGATGCGATGCCGGTCCAGGCTCATCATCTTCTTGAAACGTCTCGCCTTGTCTTCCGTAAGCTTGTAGTTGGGGTATTCGTCATCGAAACGATACTCCTCCTTTGGCACCACAGAGATAATGGCGCTGATCTTCTTGTGACGAAAAATGCTTTTCATACGCGCGATGCTTGAGGATTCCTCAATACATCGTGGCCGTTACCTGGCTTTGGATTCGACCAGCCCTGCGAGGTCGCCGACAGTCACCACGGAGCGGATTTCGTCAGCCTTGATCGACGCGCCGTATTTGGAATCGGCCAACGCGAGGACCGACAACACCGCCAGCGAATCCCAGCCGTCAAATTCCTTCAGAGTGTTCTCCGGCTTCACTTCTTCGGTATCGAGAACTTCAGCCAAACGTTGATAGAATTCAGGTTTGTTCATGATTTTGGTTTGTATTCGATTGTATGGTTGAAATTAAGGTTGCCAAGGTCCAACAACATCGCGCTCCACGCGAGACCGCCGCCAAACCCTGCCAGGCACACGCGCAACTTCTCGCGCCGCAACCTTTCACCCAGATTGAAAGCCATCACCGTCGGAATCGTCACGCTCCCGCTGTTGCCGAAATTCTCCACGACATTGTTCGGCATTTTGGCGAAGGGAATTTTCATTTTCTCCGCCAGCTTCTCGAGCATGAAACGATTCGGTTGATGGCAAAGGAAATAATCGATCGAGTCTTTGGATGCGCCCGCCCACTCCAACAGGCCCTCAACCAGGGGCGGCACTTCCGTCTGCACAAAGTTGAACACCGACGAGCCATCCATGAAAACGTGGTCTTTCGCCCGCAGGTTGTTGTCTCCCACATTTTCCAATTGTGCCGTCGCGGGCGTGGACGGCATTCGCATTCCGCCCGCGGGAATGATCAACACCTCGGCGCGCGAACCGTCCGTCTTCAGGCTGGCATGAATAACTGAGTTTGTTGGGTCGCGTTCAATGACGGTGATCGACGCCGCATCACCAATGAGGGGGTAAATATTTCTGTCCTTGGGCGAGGCTTTGCGGCTCAGCACATCGGCGTTGATGAGCACCACCTTCTTGATGCTTTCCTGGTCCAGGAGCATGAACGCCTGCATCAGACCGATCACGAAACCAGCGCACGCCTGATTGATGTCCTGGCAGAACATGTCCTGCTTCAGACCCAGCCGGCCTTGAATGATACTGCTCGTCGCCGGCATGAAATGATCCGGCGTCTGCGTCACCAACAGCAACGCGTCAATGTCTTCACGCTTGAGCAAGCCTTGATCGAACAGGTTCTGCATTCCAAACACGGCAAGGTCAGACACACAGACGCCTGGCTCGACCACCCGCCGCTTATTGTAGCCCATCACTTCTTTGAGCTTGAGCGAGCGCGCCTCCGGGAAGTTGAAGTTCTTCATCTCATCGAGGAAGAACAACTCCCGTGGCGGCAGCACGACACTGACACCCGAGATGCGCTTGCCCTGGAACTTGAAATTCATACTTTCGCGCCGCTCTTCCGCAACAGGGCCTCAATGGTCTGAATATTCGTAAAGTTTTCGGGAAGAATCTCCGTGCCCGGAATCGAGACGGCGAAGTTCTTGTCGAGTGACGACACCAGCGTCACAATGTCGAACGAGTCCAGCATGCCGTCGGAGATAAAATCCTGTGATGCCGTGAAGTCGAACTCCGGCCGAATTTCTTTCAGTATTTCTGCAATTGATTTCATGAACGAACCATTCGATTTGCCAGCACGTAATCTACCAGGCCATCCGGTTTGTAGCCGTAATGACCATATTTTTGCACGGCATTGACGTTATCCGCCGCGACCCAGAGCACGAAACGCTTCACCGCGTTCTGCGTGGCGAAGTATTTTCGCATCAGCGCCGAACCAAATTTCAATGCGCGATACTGCTCCGCCACCGCCCAGAACCGAAGCGTGGAGCTCATTCCCTGCGTTTCAAAAAACAACAATCCGGCGATGTTCCCTTCATGCCGCGCCACCAGTACTTGCCTGGCTTCAATCGCCGCTTCGATTTCGTAAAGTAACGGCAGCTGTTCACCAAAGCGGTCAAAAGCGCTTTCCAGGAGATCCACGATGGCTTGAGCGTCGGCGATGTTGGCGAACTCTATCTTGCCGTTCGGTTCGTCGAGCGATTCCGTGAAAGGTTGGGCGACTCGCGCCATGCGGAACAATCTCGTGCGTTGATTGAATCCCGCCGCCTTCCACACGCCCACGGGCGCACTCACGGCCGCCTCATTGCCCACCAGGTCCAGCACGACGCGTTCGCTTCCGATCTCAGGAACGCCCGCGATCTCACGTTCCAACGCCGTTTTGCTGGCCGCACAGTAATAGAGATGCCAGAAGTCGCGGTCCCGACGGAAGAAAAACACCGCGTCGCTCCGAAACGCGCCGCGAAGTTCGTCGTGATCGATCCAATCCTGCACCTTCTTCTGCACCGGAAAGAAGTTCGTGCAAAAATCCGGCGCCCCAGCCTTCGCATGCTGGATCGCGTCAAACACCTCTGAGACTTTCGCAACGGGCTTCATTTCTGGTCATTCACCTTCGCCACCAGTGTTGCGCGATCAATCTTTCCGTTCGGATTGCGCGGCATCTGTTCCATCCAATTAAATACCGTCGGCATCATGTATTTTGGGATAATCGGCCCCAGCTTTTCGCGGACAAACGCCGGGGTCTGCTCCTTTTCGCTCTCGTAGAACAGCACGATCTCCTTTTTGTCGTGGTTATAGACCACGCAGGAGTTTTTCATGCCGGGAATTTGCAGCACGGCATGCTCGATTTCGCCCAGTTCAATGCGGTAGCCCAGGTGCTTGATCTGAAAGTCCTTTCGGCCAAACAGCATGATCTCACCCCGCTCGTTCCAGCAACCGGAATCGCCCGTCCGATAAATCAGTTCCGGATAATGCGGGTTCAGTGGATTCGGGGTAAAACCCTTGGCGGTGCGTTCCGCATTGTTCCAATACCCCAGCCCCAGCGAACTCCCGCGCACGCAGACTTCTCCCGTCTCTCCAACTTTCGCCAGCTGGTTCTCATCAGTGAGAATGAGAATCTCCGTGTTGCGCATCGGAAAGCCGACGGGAATTTTTTCGTCGTCCGAGAATTCGCGATCCACAATGTAGTACGTGCAGGCCACGACGATTTCAATCGGCCCGTAAAGATTGACGAACGTTGCTTGCGGAAGATGCCGCCGCCAGTAATTGAGGTGTTTGGTCGGAAACACTTCGCCGATAAAGAAGACCTTGGTGATTTTGCTGATGTCGGCCTTGGCCAACAAATCCTGGTTGGCGATGTTCACCATGATGGTCGGCACCCAGAAGATGAAGTTGATGCCACCCTTGGAGATGAATTCAACCAGCTTGATCGGAAATGTCGCGCAGGAATCCGGCACCACCACCCACGTCGCGCCCTTCGCCAGCATCATCCAGAACTCCAGCGTGTAAGCATCGAAGTAAATCGGCGCAAGGCTGGCCATGACTTCATTGCCATCGAGATTCAACGTGTCGAAAGACCAGTCAATAAAATCAATCGTGCTGCGATGACTCAGGCCAACACCTTTCGGAATACCGGTCGAGCCCGAAGTATGGATAATGCAATACGGGTCGGTATCAATGACGCGATCCAGCCGCTTGAGCAACGCTTTGTTGTCGTAAAGCGTCTCGTTCACCATCGCTTCCTCAACGAGCAGCAATTTGTCTTTGGAGTAGCCCAGCGCCTCCAACGCCGGGATGTGCGCTGCCGACGTTACGATGATATCCGGGGCGAGATTGTCCAACATGCCCTTGACCCGTTGGGCCGGTGACTTGTAATCCAGATTCGCATAAGCATTGCCGCTATAAAGAATGCCGACATCCGCCACGATGTTGCCCATGCTCTTGGGCAGAAACACCGGAATGGGTTTGCGAACCATATCCCCGCGCCTGACGATGAGTGCGGCAAGATTCTTCGCATACCGCTCCACTTGCGCAAAGGTATATTCACCCGCGGCGTCGCGCACAGCCACTTTGTCCCGGCACTTTATCAGAGCGCCCTTCTCAAAATACTCGATCGCGTTTATTTGCATGATTGATACCGAATGCGGAGTTGATCCGCTTCCTTCTGATGTTCCCGGATTCTTTCATCAAGGCAGCCGGTTCACCCGGTAATATCGTTGTTCCGCTGTCCCGATGAAATTCGTTGTGCTGGTGGTTGAACCCGTGGCCGTGACCTCAGGAACCACCGGCGTCCAACTCGTCTCAGTCAACGCCTCTTTGTATTCCAACCGGTAAGTTCGAGAGGGCACTGATTCCCATTGAATCGTGGCAACCTGGTTGGAAACTGTGACCGACGTAATGCTGAAGATCGGGCTGGTGACGGTAAATGTAACCATGGCAACCTCGGAGTTCAGCAGCCCGTCATGGGCGCGATACGTAAACGCATCCACGCCACTGAATCCGCTGTTCGGTGTGTAAGTAAATCCACCGTTGGCCTCGAGAGACAAAACGCCGTTGGTCGGATTGCTCACCAGAACCGCCATAAGCGTGTTGTTCGGAATATCCGCATCGCTGTCATTGGCTAATACCCCCGAGGCCGCCACAGTCAGGAACGCGTCCATGACGGCGTAAGCGTCGTTTACTGCAACCGGAGCGGTATCCGTTTCCAGGACGATTACCACAAAGCTGTTGGTCGCACTTAATATTCCGTCACTGACCACTGTCGTAATCACGTTGGTCGTCGGGCCTTCGGCTTCGCTGGGTGTCCAGGTGATCACGCCTTCGCTGGAGATCGTGGCGCTGCCGGGCGCATCCAGCAGCGTGTAGGTCAAGGTGTTCGCTGGCAGATCAGCATCGGTAGCGTTGTTCGTCACAGTCAACGTCGTCAGTTCGGCAATCGTAGTGTTCGTTGGCACGCTTACAAACGCCGACGCCACGTTCACTTCTTCCACTACCACTTCAAACTCATTGGTCACACTCAACGTTCCGTCGCTCACTACGGTGACGATTACGTTGGTCGTCGGGCCTTCCGCTTCGCCCGGAGTCCAGGTAATCACGCCTTCGCTGGAGATCGTCGCATCGCCCGGAGCATCCAGCAGCGTGTAGGTCAAGGTGTTTGCCGGCAGATCAGCGTCAGAGGCATTGTTCGTCACAGTCAACGTGGTCAGTTCGGCGATCGTCCTGTTCGTCGGCACGCTTACAAACACCGGAGCCACGTTCACTTCTTCTACCACCACTTCAAACTGATTGGTCACACTCAACGTGCCGTCACTAACCACCGTCGTGATGAGGTTGGTCGTTGAGCCTTCGGTTTCGCCGGGCGTCCAGTTAATCACACCTTCACTGGAGATCGTTGCATCGCCAGGAGCGTCCAGCAGCGTGTAGGTCAACTCATTGGCAGGCAGATCGGCATCCATGGCGTTATTGGTGACGGTCAACGTGGTCAGTTCGGCGATTGTC
>DASUGI010000303.1:0-28528 GCA_036274115.1 Verrucomicrobiia bacterium | reverse complement strand
TTACAGCTCGAAGGAAATCATCCAAATCTGTGCCCGCGTTGGCTGCCTGCTCCACCACACGCCGGTGCGCGATGGCGCGGCAAAAGGAAAGATCGAAAGATTTTTTCGGACCGTTCGCGACCAGTTCCTCGCGCGCCAACTTGCTGGGTTCGATTCTCTGGTGCAACCACAGCAAAGGCGCTCAAATATGTAAAAGAAAAGTTATTAACAAAACCGTGACGGCTGGATGAAGAACAGCGTTTCAAGCAGGAGCGCTTCGCCGACCTGCATCACCGAGGTGGCGAGAGAGGAAATGAAGGGCTCGCAGTTTCGCAGTCGCCAACTCGAACCTGTTATTTCGTTCGCTCGATTTCGGATTCCTCACTGGAAACCGCCAAACACGCGAACGGCGAGAAACCAGTTTCCTCTCCAGCGTCAAAATGCTTTTCGCGTGGTTCGCGTAGTTCGCGGTTCAACGATTGGACGCATCGGAAGTGTCCGGCAAATAGCAACTGCTACAGTTTGGTCGCCCGGTAATAACGGCGTGAAAAGCCCGGAGCATTGTCATCGGTGACCGGCGACACGCCGCTGGCGGGCAACACAATCGTCGTGATGCTCTCCCACGTTGTCAGATCCGTCGAGGCCTCGATGACATAGGCCACGTGCCGTGTCCCCGCCAACTGAAAGGAGAACCCACCCCCTGCCAGGCGCTGCGGATTGCTCAAGACCGGTGGGGCTTCGATGTCCACCACAATCGAGTTCGTCGCAAACGCACGACGGCCATCCGGCCACTGCACTTCTGCTTCGATCCAATAATCCCCGTAGTTCGGCCCGGGCGTGAACGTGTAATTCGTGCCGCCAAAGGAAGGCTCCTGGTCGCGCGCTTCCCAGATAATCCGAGCCCCGGTCAGATTCGGTTCGGACACTTGCAGCGTCACCGTCACGGGCTGGTCGGGCAACCGCGGTCCGGGCGGCGTGTTGATGGCCGCGCTGGTGAATTGCCAGGATTGCCCGACCAAAGACGTTTGTGCCGCCAGCCAGGCGGTCACAGCAAGACTTCGCGCAATATCCGTCGAAGACGATTCGGTGGAAACATTCCAGTCGTCGCCCCAGCGGTCGTAGAACGGATAACGCACCGTGTCCGAGTAATCCGACGGAAACGGCAACGCACCGAGTTCCGCGCCATAGGTCCAGGTGCTGTAAAACTCCACCTGAATATTGCTGATCGGCATCCCGTTCTTCGGCATGGCCCGATGGTCGTTCGCCGAATACTGATCCACGATATTGTGCTGGCGTTTCCAGCCCAGGCCCGTCACGTAAGTCACGTTCACCGGATTGCAGCCGCCTTCGTAGTTCACATTCATCAGGATGGCATCGAGGTAGGCCGGCCTGGGACTGAGTTGATGCGCGACCACAATATCATAGGCCTGCACGGGTGAGTAATACCAACCGCCGCCATGATAGGCTTTGGTGGTGTCCGGGAAACTGCTGCCGTACGCATGGTCCTGCGACCAGCGCAAATTGTCATTGCCGCAATTCGTGATGACGTTGATGCACTTTGCCAGATAGTTTTGGTCCAGCTGCCCCGCGTTCAAGCGACCACTGTTCACGGCAAAGGCATAACTGCGCGCCGCGTTGCCATACGAGGCAAACATCCGCCACCAACCCCACTTGAACGTGCTGAGATCGGTCGGGTCCGGATACCATTCAAGCAATTTGGTCTGATACTGGGCATCGCCGGTCGCCAGATACAATTCGCACGCAGCCCAGGCCAGCTCGTCACGGTCGGTGGCAAAGTCGCCGAAGTGTTGGAGCTTCTGATACGCACCGTCCAGCCCGTGCGTCGCGATGGCATTCATCAGAAACTGCCAGCCGGCGAGCGCCTTGGACCAGTAATCGGCGGCCACCTGCGGATAGGCCTGCTTGAACCGCGGTGACGACGCGCATTGCGCCAGCGCCGCGACACACGCGGCAGTCACCATCGTGTTCTTCGGCCAAACGACTTCAGGGTCGCCGTTCTCCGGCAGCACATCGTTTTCATATTCGCGATCGCGCGGATAGCGCGCGTAGTAAAAACCGCCGTCGGCATCCTGCATCTTTGCGAGGAAATCCGCCTCCCACTTCGCTTCCTGCAACAGGTCGCTGATGCCGTCGCCGCTTTCGGGAATGCCCAGGTTGTCCAGTTGTCCCACGCCGGGGAACGAGTCCACCGCAAACATCAGGCTGTGCACCAACTGCGCGCCATTGAACGTCACCCGATTGTAGTCGCCGGCTTCGAAGTGGCCGCCCGAGTTGTTCAACGGTCCGGGGTTAACAAACGGATAGAGCTGCGCCGCCGGACTGTCCAGCGTGGGCGCGGTTTGCGGTGGGTTGTCTCCATTCACCTGGGACGCGTAATCCGCAATCTTGGTCCAGGTGAAAACGAACGGCGCCGCGGCATTCACCGGAACGGCGGCCGGCGTCAGGTGATCAGCCGCGTGAGTAAACCGCGTAAACGGCATGGCGACGTTAAAGCCACTGCGTTGATGAAACAACCCCGCGGCATAAGTCCGGGCAAACGCCATTCCAACCCCTTCCTCAATTCGAAAGGGCAACGACGCGCCCAATTCCGGAACGGTCACTTTGTATTCACCCGGCGTGGTCACGCTGCTGAAGTCCGCCTGGTAAACCATTTGATACGGCGCGGGCACATAGCCGTAGCCCACATCCGGACGCCACGTGAGCGGGCCGCTGAAGACCGTCGCGCCGCTTTGCACATTCACCACGGAAAAGGTGCTTGCCGGGACTGGCAGTTCGCCCAGATTTCCCAGGTAGTAACCCACCATCGCTTTTTTGGGAAACCCCGGAACGTACCCTTCCTGGTTCACGTGAATTGCCGGATGGTAGCGCCAGGGGTCCGCCACCGCCGCAAAGTTGAAGCTGGTGGGCCAAACGGTTCCGTTGTTGATCACCTGCACTGATTGGCCGGGTTGAATGTAACCGTTAATCCGAAGATAAAGATAATTGCCAATGCGAGGACTCCAGCTTTCCAGCGGGGCATACAGCGGGCGGCGCCTGAAGCCCACGGCGGTGACGCTGTTCGTTTGGCCGTTCACGATCACCCGGACGCTGGAGAGGTCGGGCGGAACAAATGCACCGGAGCCACTCACCCAGTCCCAGCTGTCCACCGGGGCCGGGGCTGGGTCCTTCGTGTTGACGCGAACCAGTTCGAGCAAGTTGGGCGCGAGAATACGCAAGCCATGTTCACCGGGCTGCGGGCTCGGCAACTGCGCTTCATCCACTGCACCGGCGCGCAGTTGGGGTATCAGGGTGATCCAGGCGGCAACGGAAAATGAAAATCGCCGCCAACGGGAACGGTGGAGTCTTTTCATTCCACCTCTTGTGCCGCAACCGGTTGGATTCAGCCATGCGTAGTGCGCCCCATCTTTTGGCGCGGAAAGCCTACCGAAAAAATCTTACATGCGCACCGCCACGCCACTTTCAATCACGCCCTTGGAAATCGCATAGCGAGTCAGGCCGGCGATGTCGTGAATGTTCAGCTTGTTCATCACCTGCTGGCGATGTTTCTCGACCGTCTTGATGCTGATGCACAGATCCGACGCAATCTGTTTGTTCGGCTTGCCCTCAGCGATAAGTTGCAACACTTCGGCCTCGCGCGTCGTCAGCAACACGCCCTGCTTCTTGATCGGCGCGCCGTTCAGGAACGTCTCGCGATAGCGATCGAGCAGGCGCTTTGACACGGCCGGGCTGAAGAACGCGTTGCCCTTGCTCGTCTCGCGCACCGCCTTGATCAAATCGTTCGCCGCCGTTTGCTTCAGCAAATATCCGCAAGCGCCGGCGTCGGTCAGTTGGTGCAGATACTCGTCATCCCCATAGGAAGACAGGACGAGCACTTTCGCGTTGGGCACTTCCTTGACGATTTGTCGCGTGGCTTCCAGGCCGTTGAGATTCGGCATGGCGATATCCATGACGATCACGTCCGGTTGCAGGGTCCGCGCCATTTGCACGGCTTGTCGGCCGGTTTCAGCTTCGCCAATCACCGCGATGTCCGGCTCGGCCTCCAGCAGCACCCGCAAGCCCTGGCGAACCATGTTGTGATCGTCGACCAGCAAAAGTTGGATTTTTTTCATAAAGCTCCTTGCGACCGTTAGTCAGGTTGTTGGCAGTATCCTCATCCGGGCATTCTTAAAAATTGTTTCCGTTACGGTGCGCCCCGTCAGGCAAAGTGAGCGGGACGGCGACATTCACCGTCGTTCCCCGGCCCACGTGGGGACGAATGACAATTTGTCCGTTCACCAGGCGCACCCGCTCCTGCATTCCCAAAAGGCCCAGGCCTTGTTTGCGTCCCGTCGAATCACTGGACATTTCCCGGAATGACTTTCCATCATCCTTGATAATCATACAAATGTGGGAGGTAGCTTTGTGAATCCGGAAATCCACTCGATTCGCATGAGCATGTTTCGCAATGTTGGTAAGACTTTCCTGGGCGACGCGAAACAGAACCAGCTTGGCACTCGGCGCAAGTTTTTCCGCTTCCGGGCTGGCGCGAAAGCGAACGCTCAGGCCATTTCGCGCCGCAAAGCCGGCGAGATAAGTCCGTAATGTCGGCAACAAGCCCAGTTCGTCCAGCATGGCCGGACGCAATTCGCGGGCGACATCATGGATCGTTTCCATCGTTGACCGGAGCAATCGTTGCGCGTCCCGCAGCCGTTGCTTGCGGAGCGTGCCCCCCCGTTCATTCCGCCCCAGGCTGGCCAGGGTGACACTGATTGCGGTGAGCGCCTGCCCCGTCTGGTCGTGCAACTCGCGACTGAGCCGTTTGCGTTCGTCCTCCTGAACGTCCAGCACCTTGTTGGACAAATCGCGCAGGGCATCTTCCATGGCACGCGCCTGGTCGAACAACCGGCGAAAGTGACTCTCGCTCTGCCGCAGCGCTTTCTCGGTTTGTTTCCGACGGCGGATCTCGTCGGTCAATTTGCCGTTCACGTTAGCCAGATCCTGATTGCGCTTCTCCTGTTCGGCGATGAGCCGCTGCAAACGATTATTCGTGTCGCAAAAGCCCCGATGCGTCGCTTCAAAGGGAGACAGTGAATCCAGAAAGAAAATCTCCGCGGCTCGAAGCGTCGCCATTTGGCGCAACCCCGTCCGGATCGGGAACAGTGACGCCAGGGCATGCTGGTGAATGCGGGCCATATCCAGAACGCCGAACTTCTGGGCGATGGCTTTCCGGCCCAACTCATAAGCATGCTCGAGGTCCACTTCTCTTTTCCGCGCCACGAAAGCCCGCAACGTCTCCAGATACGTTTGCGCCAGACTGGAGAGCCGCTTATTCATCGGCCTCCCCCGGATAACGTGCCGCGAGCACCAGGGCGTCGTCGTTCCCCTTGAAGTGACGCGTCAGGAGTCCCGTTGCGACTTCCCGCGGCGGACCCTTCATGGCGATGCCGCCATCGAAATCAATGCTCACTCCGTCGGTCGCCACCACCAACCAGTCACCCGGCGTCAGCTCTGCCTGGCCAACTCGCAGCCGCGGCAACCGGTGTCCCACAAT
Source organism: Verrucomicrobiia bacterium (assembly GCA_036274115.1). Taxonomy (GTDB): domain Bacteria; phylum Verrucomicrobiota; class Verrucomicrobiia; order Limisphaerales; family JADLHS01; genus JADLHS01. The sequence continues at coordinate 22,998 of DASUGI010000303.1, read as the reverse complement.
GCCCATTTGGGGGAGCAAGCTTCGCCAGCGTTGCTGCGAACCTGCCGCAACAAAAAGACCGCCCCAAACGTTGCCAACGCCCACCCAGTTCAGCACGTTGCCCGTTGATGGAATGGAAACCAAAGTCATCGCCACCCCACGCTGGTGCAGGAGCGCGCGATGGCAACGTTCGATCAATCGCACCAACGGGAGATCCGGATTGCTTTGCAGCTCAGCCACCGCAGTGGCCGCCGCATCGGCTGCTGGCGGGCCATGCCCAAGGCCGTCGATCACCGCCAGAATGGTTTGCTCCTCCGCCTCGTTCACGAAACAGGCGTCACCGGAACACGGCTGACCTGCCAACGTCCGCGCTGCGACTCCGTAGTCAATCCTGGCAGGTTTTGACAATTCCTTTTGAGTCATGAGCGCAACCATTTGAGCATTGTAATGACCGTGCCTTTGCCCGCCTTGGAATCAATCTGGAATTCATCCATCAGCCATTTGGCTCCCGGCAGTCCAACGCCCAGCCCCTGCCGCGACGAATACCCATACTGCATCGCCAGCCGCACATTGCGAATGCCCGGGCCCTCATCCCGCGCCACAATCCGCAATCCCGGCTTTGCCGTGTGCTGCACCGGCGAGAACGTCATCGTTCCGTGCTTCGCGTGAACGACAATGTTGCGCGCGATTTCCGAGATGGCCGTGGCAATCATGGTCACATCCGACCCCGTGAAACCAAGGTGCTCCGCGAGCGAACGACCTTTCTGTCGCGCCGCCACGATGTCCACCTCCGATGCGATGTTGATTTCTGCCTCGTTATCCATGTTGAGTCGCCTTGCCGGTGGTTTGGTCGAGAAACGTCAAACCCTCCTCCAAATCCAACGCCGTGCCGATTCCCTCCAGGGTCAAACCTAACTGCACCATCGCAAACGCCACATCCGGCTGAATCCCCACAATCACTGTCGCGGCACCGCGCAATTGCAGCATGTGCGCAATCGCCCTGAGCGTCCGCGTCGCGAACGAGTCGATGACGTCCAGCACGGTCACGTCAATAATCACGCCACGAGACCGAAACCGGCCCACGCGCTGGGACAAATCATCCCGCAGGGCCAGCAAATCAGCGTCCGACAAAACGGACTGCACGCTCGCGATCAGATAGTCACGCTGTTTAAGAACGGGAACATGCATGGCTCACGCTTCGGAGCCGCCGCCGGAATTCTCCTTGCTCGAAATCACTTCGTAACCCAACAGGCGTTCGGCCTCTTCCAGACCGCCTTGCAAATCGCCCACGGTATTCATCTTGTTCAAGTCCACGCCAATGGTGACAAGCGTCTGGGCGATCTCGGACGACAGACCCGTGATGATGACGCTGGCCCCCATCAACCTCGAGGCCTCGACCGTCTGCACCAGATGATTGGCCACGGTGGAATCAATCGTCGGCACGCCCGTGATGTCCACCACCACCACCTTCGCCCGGTTTCTGCGAATCGCCCGCAGCAACTGCTCGGTCAGTTGCCGGGCGCGCTGCGAGTCGATGACCCCGATGATCGGTAGAATTAACAATCGTTCCCGCACTTGCAGCACCGGGGTGGACAACTCGCGAATCGCCTCCTGCTGCTGGCGGATGATGCGTTCGCGCTCCTGCACAAAACTCACCGCGACGGTATTCGCAATGCGATTGGCCGCCGGCTCGTACGCATCCAACACCCGATTCAGCAGGGCAAAATCCCCCTGGTACTTCTTGAAGAGCGACCGCGCCAGCACATCGCGCAACAACAGCACGATCCCCACGACTTCATGCGTCTCAACGCCGCGGGGAATAATGCGCTCCGACAAGTTCCGGGCGTAAGCCTGCAGCGCTTCCACACTGCCCGTCTCGAGCACTTCCACGTAATTGTCGTACAGCGAGGTCGCCTCGGAAAAAATTTCCTCGTTGCTCATGGCCGTCAGCAGCCGGGTTGCGGTGATGCGCTGCGCCCATTCCTCGCGCAACTGGGTCCGGTTTTCGCGCAGGTGGGATACGAGCTGCCGCAGCAGGGCCGGCCGGTCCACCGGCACCGCCGAGTTCCTTGTCCCGTTTCTGACGCTGGCACGCTTGCTTTCTTTTTCCGGTGTGAACCTCGTTGATTGATTCATAACGCGAGTTACGCAAACCGACTTCCCTCTGGGTAACTTCATCTGCGAGAAGTTGACTTTGGGCCCAATATCCAGCGTAAGGAGCCGCTGAAAAAGTAGGTGAACACCCCAAGGAAGGCTCTTCCCGAAGCGCGATCTGGCGTCACACCCTCATCAGGTGGACACTCTATTCTCCCGGACGCGCCGCTGTATCACGCTTACCTGGTTCAAACCACTGGATTACGATGCCTAAGATTAATCTCGCTCTCGCCCTGGCGTGTTTGTCCTCAATCGTCGCTCTGGCGTCTGAAACAATCCCCGTTGACGAGAGTTCACTCGTGCCCCCGGCGGTCGGCTTTAATCAACTACGGATTTTGACCCCCACGGTGCTGGAATTGACCCTCATCACCACCAAGTCCTCAAACGCGCGCCCGGCCCAATGGAACTTCGTCTCGGGTAACGGACAGTTGAGCCTGCCGCCCACCAACGATTTCGTGGTCACGGTCGCGGGACAGCGCGTCTCCATCAGCGCCATTGGTTTCAAACGGCGGGTCCGTTACGCGCCACTTTCCAAGCGTGATCTGCGTATCGGCAACTATCTTTATCTCCAACTCTCCCGCCCCATCAACGGCAACCAGGTTATCGAAGTCACCAACCCGAATTCAAAACTCTGGGATCGGCGAATGATCTTCAAAGCCACGGCCGATCCCCATCGCTACAGCCCGGTCATTCATGCCAACCAGGTCGCGTATACCGTGAACTTTCCGAAGCTGGCAATGGTCGGCTATTTCCTCGGCAGCCTTGGCGAACTGGATACTTCGACCGCGACCAACTTTCACCTGATGGACGCCAAAACGAGTGCGGTGGTTTTCACCGGTGATCTCAAACCGCGCCGTGACGTCGGCTTCAATGAAAGTCCGCCTCCTTATCAGCGCGTGGTGGAGGCTGATTTCACGTCGTTCAACACCCCCGGCGAATACCACCTGCTCGTGCCCGGCTACGGGACCTCATACCCGTTCTTTATTGATGAAGGCGGCGCCGCAGCCATTGCCCGGACGTATGCCCTGGGGCTCTACCATCAACGCTGTGGCACCAGCAATTCACTGCCGTTCACACGCTTTGTTCACGGCGCCTGCCACGTCGCACCGGCCCACGTCCCGACCGAGCGATTCACCGATGCCGCACAATTCATCAGTCGCGCCTCGGAGGACTTTGCCAAAAACCCCCGCCACGTCGCGCCACGGCTTAAGGATTTCCGAACCTCCCTTTATCCTTTCGTGCGTCAGGGCCGCATCGATGTTTCCGGGGGACACCACGACGCGGGTGATTACAGCAAGTACACGATCAACAGTGCTGGATTGATTCACACGCTGGTATTCGCCGCGGACGTCCTGCCGGGTGTCGGCGGCCTCGACAATCTCGGTTTGCCGGAAAGCGGCGACGGCAAAAGCGATCTGTTGCAGGAGGCCAAATGGGAGGCGGATTTTCTTGCGAAGATGCAGGACGACGACGGCGGTTTCTATTTTCTCGTCTATCCCCGCAACCGGGAATACGAAAACGATGTCCTGCCGGACCGCGGCGATTCCCAGATCGTGTGGCCCAAAAACACGGCCGCCACCGCAGCGGCGGTTGCCGCACTGGCACAAGCCTCCTCTTCACCCCTCTTCAAACGACAGTTTCCCGAAGCAGCGGCCCTCTATTTGACAAAGGCCCAGAAGGGTTGGGGCTTTCTGGAGCGCGCGATTGCCAAGTACGGCCGCGATGGCTCCTACCAAAAACTCACCCACTACGGGGACGACTTCATGCACGACGACGAAATTGCCTGGGCCGCTTGCGAACTCTTCCTCGCCACCGGGACCAACACGTTTCATCAACAATTGCTGAAGTCCTTCAATCCCGGTGATGACACTACCCGTCGCTGGGGTTGGTGGCGTTTGTATGAAAGTTATGGTCGCGCCATCCGCAGCTACGCCTTCGCGGCTAAAACCGGTCGCATTCCTCGCGACAAACTGGACGACACCTTCCTCCGCGCCTGCGAAACCGAACTGCTCGCCGCGGCCGACGACCAATTGCAATGGGCGCAACAGAGCGCCTATGGAACGAGCTTCCCAGCCGAGACCAAGAAGTTTCGAGGCGGTGGCTGGTATTTCTCGATGGACCAGGCCTTTGATCTTGCCGCGGGTTCAGCCCTGGACCAACCCGCGCAAAACGATCCGCGCCCACGTTACCTCGCCGCCATGCTCAGCAACCTGAACTACGAAGCCGGATGCAACCCGGTCAATATCTGTTATCTCACCGGACTCGGCTGGCAACGCCAGGATGAAATCGTTCATCACTATGCCATGAACGACCGTCGCCTGTTGCCGCCGGATGGCATCCCCATTGGAAACATCCAAAGCGCCTTCATGTGGCTGGAGAACTACCAGGACGAACTCAAAGCGTTGAGCTTTCCGCCCGACGACGTTGGCGATCGTCCGGAACGTCCTTACCCGATCTACGATCGTTGGAGTGACAGTTTCAACGTGCAGACGGAATTCGTAGCGGTGAACCAGGCCCGTGCTCTGGCAACGGCCGCTTTTCTCATGGCGCAAACCAAAATCAAGAACCAACCGTGGCGCGCGTCATCCGGCAAAATCGAAGTGCGACCGACGACGACCAACGCACCGGTGCGTTACCGCGCGACTTTGAAAACCGATCTGCCGGCGTTGGAGTCAGCGCGAATTATTTGGGAAGTTGAAGGTCAACCGCCGAAGTTCGGACCTTCATTTGAGCTGCCCCGAACACAACGCGGACCGCTGTCCCTTGAGGTGGAGGCACAGTTTCCAGACGGTCGCCGTGTCTTTGGTGCGACAAATCTCAATGCCGCCATGATGGCACGCTGAACTTCATACGCCCTTGCGTCGGGTCTAGAACCCACCGCGCCTTGCGGACATCACCCACTTTGAGAAATCCCTGCGCCTTTTAGATTTGTGGCGTCTTTATGTGGAGCGAAATACAGGAAACCAAAAGGATTTTATTCGTCCACGATCGCTTTGGCGCTTTTGCCGGCGCCGAATCCAATATTCTGGCCAGTGCCCAGGGTCTAAACGAACGCGGGTATCAGACCGCCATCCTGCACGGTCCCGCGACGGGCCAGAGTGAAAGTGCCTGGCACGCCGCATTTCCCCGCCGGTTTCCCCTGCCCGCCAAGGGAGCGAAGCGCGCCGATGTTATCAAGGCAATCGACACGTTTGCTCCGGATGTCATCTACGTTCACAACCTTGATGATCTCGAGGCGCTCAGCGCGTTGCTCGATTCCCAAGTGCCCATCGCGCGAATGGTCCACGATCACAATCTGTATTGCCTGCGCAGCTACAAGTATAACTACTTCACGCGCCAGATCTGTAACCGCGCCCTGAGCCCCTACTGCCTCGTCCCGTGCGGCGCGTTCATCAATCGCGACCACCGCGGAGGCTTTCCGCTCAAGTGGACGAGTTACTCCGCCAAGCATCGCGAACTGGATTTGAATCGCCGGGTCGATTGCCTCGTGGTCGCCACCACTTTCATGAAGGACCAACTCCTGCGAAACCGCTTCGCCGCGGAGCAGATCGAGATTCACCCGCCCGTTCCGCGCGGCCACGAAGCAGCCACCCAAAGCAATTTCAGCGACCGCAACCTCATCATTTACTCCGGCCAAATCACTCGTGGCAAAGGCGTCGATATTCTGTTGCGCGCCCTGGCTCAGGTCACCGAGCCTTTTGAATGTCTGATTTTCGGAGAGGGCAACTACCGGACGCTCTGCGAAGCACTCTGTCACGAACTGGGCCTCGCCGACCGCGTGCATTTTCAGGGTTACGTCCCACCGAGCTCCATTGCGCAACATTATCAGGAATGCAGTGTCGTCGCCGTCAGCTCAGTGTGGCCGGAACCGTTCGGCGCCGTCGGCCTGGAAGGAATGCGTCACGGACTTCCGGTGGTGGCGTTTGATGCCGGCGGCATCAAAGAATGGCTGCTGGATGGGATCAACGGCTTCCTCGTGCCCTGGATGAATCATCGGCTTTATGCGCAGCGCCTGGACGAACTGCTGCGCAATAAACCGCTCGCGCGCCAGCTGGGCGAACGCGGACGCCAGATGATGGCGGAGACCTTCTCATTCTCAAAGTACATGGATGGATTGGACAACCTGTTTACGCGGCTTACGGCCCAAAATGCCCCACTAAACTATTCCTGAAATGCAAGCAACCCCCAAGCTCATCGCGATTGTCGGCGGCAGCGGTGCGGGAAAAACCTGGCTCGCGCGTCGTCTCGAACTGCAACTACAACCGGCCGTCTCGCGCCTTTCGCTGGATGACTTCTATCTCGATCGCTCGTCCGTGCCCGAGCGCCAGCGCGAATCCCTGAACTACGACCATCCCCGGGCCATCGACTGGGCCCGACTGGAAAAGACTCTGCAGCACTGCCGCGCGGGCCGGACCTCCGCAGTGCCGCGCTATGATTTTGCAACTCATACGCGCCAGCCGGACGAAGACCTCTTTACGCCCATGCCTGTGGTGATGGTGGATGGTCTGTGGTTGCTGGTGCAAAGCCGCATCCGGGATTTGTTCGACTTCACCATCTTTATCGATTGCCCGGAGCAATTGCGTCGTCAGCGTCGCCTCGAACGCGATGTCATCGAACGGGGACGCAAATCCATGCAGGTGTTGACGCAGTTCGCGGAAACGGTCGTGCCGATGCACGAACGCTTCGTCGCGCCGCAAGCCGCCACCGCGGACATTGTCCTGCGTCACTCCCCCGAGCCGGCCGAGATTGAAAACCTTGCTGAGACCATCCGCGCTCTGATGTCCGAAGATGAAGCGACCGCCGAGGAGGATTTCAGTCTGGCCTGGTCAACCGGTTCGACCGGCATCATGAACACGGTGGCCGAGCAATTCACCCCCAGTTTGTTCCGTCATCACGCCTGATATGCACAGTCTCACTCAAACCGTATCGTTACACCGCTATACCGCGATGCGGACCACGATCGGCCGGTTACGGATGAATTACGTGGCGCGGCTGCACCAGTGGCTGTGGCGCTGTCGCTCCGTCAGTCACGCGCAAGCCAAGAGAGCCTTCGACGTTGCGGCCAGCGGAATTTTTCTGGTCGTGTTCAGCCCATTGTATTTGCTCATCGCCGTGTTGATTCGATTGGAGGACGGCGCTCCGGCCATATTCCCGCAAACGCGTGTTGGCCGATTCGGAAGGGAGTTCACCATGTACAAATTCCGCTCAATGTGTCCGGATGCCGAAGCGCGCCTGCGCGAAGTGCTGGCGCGCAATCATCACAAGGAAGGCGTGACGTTCAAGATCAAGGACGATCCCCGCCTGACCCGCATCGGGAAATGGCTGCGGAAATATTCCTTCGATGAACTGCCCCAGGTCTGGAATGTCTTCCGGGGCGACATGTCGCTGGTGGGACCACGTCCGCCGATCCCGCGCGAAGTCGCTCATTACACCCTCGCCGACCGCCGCCGCCTGGCCGTGAAACCCGGCATCACCTGCCTCTGGCAAATCGGCGGACGCAGCGAAATTGATTTCTCCGGCCAGGTAAAACTCGACGTCGAATACATCGAGAGCGCCGGCTTCACCACCGATATCAAAATCCTGTTCCAGACCGTTCCGGCGGTCGTTTCCGCGAAAGGAGCGTGTTGATGAAAGCCATTCTCATTTGCCCGGACCAACGATCGGAGGTCGCTTCGCTCTCCGAACATATGCCGTTATCCAATGTCCCGATCCTCGGGAAACCCCTGCTCGAGTATTGGATCGAACATCTGGTTCAGCGCCACGTGCGGGAAGTTCTCATCCTGGCCACCGATCGCCCGGAACAAGTGCGCGCCCTGGTCGGCAGTGGTTGTCGTTGGGGCATCGAAGTGGTGGTGCTCCCGGAAATTCGTGAACTCACCATTGCCGAAGCGCGCCGCCGCTACGCCGACGCGAGTAATGCGAACGATCCGGGCCTGGTCGCCCTGATTGATTACCTGCCGCACCTTCCCGAGTTCCCGCTGTTCACCAGCTACGCGGACTGGATGGCGGTGTTGGAAACGGAATTGCCTCGTGCCGCCGCCGCACCGCGCATTGGCGTGCGCGAGATCAAACCCGGAGTGTGGGTTGGCTTGCGGGCGCATCTTTCGCCCGGCGCCGAACTGCACGCCCCCTGCTGGATCGGCGAAGATGTTTTCGTGGGGAACAAAGCGGTCATCGGGCCGATGACGATACTGGAGCAAGGCGCCTTCGTCGAACGAGGAGCGGCGATCGCACACAGCGTCATCGGCCCGGACACATTCGTGGGCGAGGAAACTGAACTGCAAAACTCTATTGCCTTTGGCGATACGCTGATCAATTGGAAACTCAACTCCGCCGTCAAAATCGCGGATACGTTTTTGCTGTCTTCGCTGCATCCGGGACGTTCGGCGTTTCGGCCAGTGGGATTGCCGAGTCGTGCGACCGCATTCGTTGCCCTGGTGCTCACGGCACCGTTTGCCCTGATCTTCATTCTCTCCGCCAGGTTTCACAAAGTCCGTGCCTTTCGTCCCCTGCTCGGCGTGCGGCCCCGTGCCTCCGGCCCGTTACCGGTGGTGGGCGACACGCTGATCTACTACGAACTGGCCAACACGCGCAGTTGGTTTCGCCGCTGGCCGCAACTGTGGAACATCGTGCGGGGACAGTTTGCCTGGGTCGGCAACCGCCCCCTCAAGCCGTCACAGGCCGCGCGCCTTACCAATGAGTTTGAACGCCTCTGGCTCACCAGTCGCCTCGGCCTGATTTGTCTGGCTGACACCGAATCGGGCTGTGACGTGCGCAATGAGGAAGCGCGCGCCCATGCGAGCTATTACGCCGCTCACGCGAACTGGGTGCTGGATTGGAAAATCTTTCTTCGCGCGGTGTTCCTGTTTGCCTTTGGCATTTCCGTCTCGCGCGCCCGCGAAGCCTGCGCTCATTGCATACAGTTGTCTGATCGACTCAAAGAGGTATTGAAATGAACATCGAACAACGGGACCACACGTTGAGCATTGGCGGGCTTCGTGAATTGACCGCCGCCAACGCTGAGACCGTGCGCGTGATGGCGTGCGCCGCGGTCACCCCCGACCTTAAAACCATTGTGCTGGATCTCTCCGAAACAACCATGATGGATAGCTTCGGGCTGGGAGTGATTACCACCCTCTACAAAACCGCCAGCGACTGCAGTCGCAATGGTTCGCCCTCCGTCCGCCTGTTGAATCCGCAGCCCCCGGTGCAGCAGGTGCTCGAACTCACCCGGCTGCATCACCTTTTTGAAATTGTGTTACAAACCAGTCATGCTGCCGTCAGCGCGACGCAACCCGCAACGCCGCCAGGTTCACCTTCATGAAAACAATACTCCCGTTGTTCGTGTTCATCGACGCCTGCGGATGGGAGATCATCCGGGGGCGAACCTTCGCGCAGTCGCTGGCGCCGCATCGCAAGCGGCTCGACTCGGTCTTTGGCTACAGTTCAGCCTGCGTGCCCTCCATTGTGTCGGGCCACTGGCCCGTGGAACATCGCAACTGGTGTTATTTCGTCTATGATCCGGCGCATTCACCTTTCCAGTGGTTACGCCCCTTGCGCTGGCTGCCCCGGGTTCTGACGAGTCGCCGCCGCTTTCGCTGGTGGCTGTCCAAAGCCGTAAAGGCGCGCCTCAAGTTCAACGGCTACTTTGACCTCTATAACATCCCGTTCCAGCACATCTCGCTTTACGATTTTACCGAGAAGAAAAGCCCGTTACAGCCTTTGGGAATGAACCGTGGCACGAACATTTTCGATTTCCTCCGGATGCGGGAGATTGCGTATCACGTGAGCGATCCCCGAAAATCTGAAACCGACAACCTCGAGAATCTCATTACGGAACTGAAAACCGAGCAGCTGGACTTTGCATTTGTTTATCTGCCGGAGATGGACGGATTGCTGCATCGCGTGGGGAATGATTCCCCCGAAGTCCCCAAAAAGCTCCAGGCCTATGAACTGTGGATTGAACGGCTGCTGGAGACCGCGCAGGAGCATTACGAATCCGTACGGCTCTACATCTTCAGCGACCACGGGATGGCGAATTGCGACGAACACCTGGACCTCCGCGCCCGCATTGATGCCCTGCCGCTGAAGATCGGCAAAGATTACGCGGTGGTTTACGACTCCACGATGGCGCGCTTCTGGTTCTTCAACGAGCCCGCGCGCACGACCGTTTCCCGCGAGTTAAACTCAGTCTCCCAGGGCCGCGTCCTTTCGGATGCGGAACTGGACGAACTGCATTGCCTGTTCCCCGACCGCTACTTTGGCGAACTGATCTTCCTGGTGAAGGAAGGCGTGTTGATTGTGCCAAGCCACATGGGCGAACGGCCCATCCGGGCGATGCATGGATATCATCCGCGCGATCCGCATAGCTACGCAGCGTTGCTCAGCAACCAAACCATCCCCGAGAACATTCACGCCATCCCCGACATTCACGACTTGATGACCCGTGACGCCGAACTCGCCAAAGCCGCCAATGCGCAACCGAAACATTTGCCCGATTGGCACGAGTCGCCAGCGCCTCCCGCCTACGCAGCGGCGCACTGATAGCATTAGTTCCACGGCGCTCGGATCGTCAGCAAATCATCGAAGGCAATCACCTTGAGGTCCGGCTGTTTCGCCAGCCAGGCCGCGGTGTCGTGCAACACCGCGATGAATTCTTCATCGGGTTGACGATTGCGGAAGTATTCCCACCAGTGAGTCACCAGAACCGTAAGCTGTTGTCGAGAGACCGCCTCCTTGATTGAGTTGAGCATGTCGCCTCGCGACCGATGGCAGGAAAGCAAACAGCCCGGATGCGACAACAGCAACGTGCCTTTAACCCGCCAATGCGCGCGGCGGCCAACTTTCTTGACGGCATACGGTAACCACCACTTCTGGGGCAAACGCCGAAGATCGAACCACCCGGTTGAAAAGATTCGAAACTGACCGGCGATCTCCCGAATGCCGCCCGGAGAGTATTGGTCGTAAGGGGCGACAAAAGCGTTGGCGCGAGGAAACCCCAGACTCTCGAGTATTTCCCGACCGTGTTCGATCCGATGGCGCAGGTCATCCACATCCTCGGAGGCGAACTCGTTCATCGTGTGATCATAACCGTGTTGCACCACTCGCAGATTTTTATTCCCCAGCAGATAGCGAACCAGCCTCGGGTTCTCGGCCAAAGAAATGGATCGTTGAGTGGCTCGGGAGGCACCGTAAAGGAATTCTTCCGGTTGCCCGTCGGCACGGACGGTGTCCGTCCGCACGCGCGGAATGGTGGCAAGATTTACCGGGAAGCCACGATCCAGGAAGGGCCGATACAACCGTTCGAGACACTCGACCGGCGTGAACGCGTTCGTGTCATCGTCGCGTAGAATCACGTAGCGCATGATTTGGCCTCGATGAGTTGGTGATAAAGCTGGCGGATCCGATTCGCGACCGCCTTCAGGTCGTATTCCGCGATGACCTTGGCTTTCCCCGCGGCCGCCGCTTGCGCTCGCACGTTCGGGTTGTTCAAAACCAGATCCACTGCGGCGTGGAAAGTCTCCGGAGTTTGCAGATCAAATAACCAGCCATTCTCGCCGTGATCGATCAACACCGCCGGACCGGAAGTGCGGCTGGAAATCACCGCCGTTCCGGCGGCCCAGGCTTCCAGCAACACGAGCCCAAACGTTTCCGAGAGGGACGGCAGAAGCACCACGTCGGCGATTTGAAACAGTCCAATGAGCCTCCTGTCATTTGGCGCCAGTCCGCCGGTTAGCAGGATGCGGTCGTTCAAACCGTGTTTGCTGACGAATGTTTCGAGCGCTCCACTGTAGGCCAAGTCCGTGGAAGGTCCGGCCAGCACCAGTATCGCCTTGCGATGCTTCGTGAAAATCTCTTTGGCCTGCTCAACGACCCAGCGTTGATTCTTCACTGAATCAATTCGCCCGACGCAGAGCAAGACCTGCCGCCCTCGCAGTTGCGGCCAGGCATCCAGGGCAATCTCGCGAGAGTCCGCTTCGTAGGTGGCCACCGAAATCCCGTGGGGCTGCACTTGCACCCGTTGTCCTGGAAATCTCTGTTTCAACAGGGCGGCTTCCGTCGGATTACAAGTCAGCAGCGCATCCGCCTGTTCCAGCAATTGCCGCGAGCGCAGCAACAGGCCGAAAATCCGTCCCCAATCGAACCCTCGATTCGAAGGCGTGCTGAAATCCTTTTTCATGGGCGCCGGCAAATCCAGGAAGCCACCGTGAATGGTCACCACGAAGGGCACTTTCTTTTGCCGCGCCGCCGCGCCAGCAATCGCTCCCAATCGTCCCAGCGTGTGCGCGTGGACGACGTGCACCTCGCGTTCCTTCCAAAGCGCCGGCAGCAGGTCGAAGGAGAACAGATTGCCACCCACCGCCACAAACTGTCGCTTCTCCTGGTCACTTAATCCCCAGACCGGCACCTGAGCGTTGAAATATTTGATCGCACCAACATCGGTCGCCCCGCAGGAATTCGTCGGGCGATTCTGCGGACGCGGGCAATACATCACGGACTCCACTCCGTTCGCCTCGAGGCCGCCCAGCAATCGCTTCACGGCCGACTCCGTGCCCCCCCATTCGGCGGTGTCGTATTTCCTCAAGACGTGAACGGTGCGCATAGGTCAGTCTGCCCGGGTCTCGACCAACTCGTATTCCGCTTCTACGAAAGCCGGCTCGGGCACCACCTCCCGGTTTGTGGCTTTTCTGATGGCGTACAAACTGACCAACGCGCCGATCAACACATGGAAGGTCAGGTAAATGGCAGTTTGCCGGTAAATCCATTCCGTGAGGCTCTGCAGGAAAACTCCCACCATCCCGAAGAACAATCCGATCCCGACCAGATGCACGGTCGTTCTCTGCCGCCGCCACAAAAACGTGACACCAATCTGAAGCCAGCGCAGCCACATCAATAAAAACAGCACCAGCCCCGGCACGCCCAATTCCCCAACCGTCAGCGCACACAGATTATGCGCCGGCGCGGCGAAGCTCATCGGCAGGTCTTCCTCTTCATTAAAGTCAGCCGGAATGTCATCGTAGTCCGAGTACGACGTGTTCAGTTCTTTTCCATAGGTCTTGCTGACCGCGTACGACCAGTTGTTCAGGCCGACCCCGAAGAACCGCTCTTCGATCATCAGCCTGGCCAGCCGCAGATAGTAGCCACGGCTGTCGATGGTTTTTTCGTCCAGATACTCCTCAGCGAGACTCGATCCGAAATAGCGCTCCTTCAAATCATCCGAGAATTTCACGCCCACAACACAGACGCCGACCGCGACAACGGCAATGGTGGCGATCTTTTGGAAGGTCAGGCGCCATTGGATGCAGAAGACAGTAGTGGCCAATACCACCAGTAGAAAAATGGGAATGCCGGCGCGCGACACCGTCGCCACAATCGTAAACGAAGCCGCCGCCAGTGCGATGGCGCTGAACCAACGCAGCAACCGCGGCAATGCCGAGTTGATTGCGCCCACAAAAATTGGGGCCACAAGGCAAACGTACATCGACAGGCTGTTGGCGTGATCCAGTGTTCCCGCGGATCTTCCCATGTAGTCGAACACCCGTTGCTTCAGTGCCAACGCCCCCTCCAGGCACACCGCGCAACAAAGGGCGAACACCAGTATCCCCACCTCGCGCTCCGACCGAACGAACATCGCCGCAGCGAGAAAGAAGATGAGCCCGCGCACCATTTTCGAGATCTCGAACATGCCAAACAACCTTGGTTCGATCACCAGCGTCGAGCCGAAGGCGTAAAAGAAGAACAACAGCATGAACCCCAGCCCGGCCGGCCAGCGCCAGCGGGAAAAGCCCTTTTTGGGGAACAGAAACGAACTGATAAAAAGGCTCAGCGCGATGACGTCAATCAGGGAGATCTCGATGCCTCGAGTGCTGCCGCGATACCAGTAACGGCTGAGGAAGTTGACATCGAAGCGGTCGGACACCACCGCCAGAGCGGTCATGAGAAAGAAAGCAACTTCCCGGGCGCGTTGAGAAATGCAGGTCAACCCAACCCAGCCCATGAGCGCCATCGCCAGGAGCATCAAAGCCAGAATGTCTTTGGTTTCCACAGCGTGAGCAACAAATGGCCAGTCGGTCCGCAGCAGTCCTTAACTTCTTACGAGTTTCATGCTTTGGATGTTTACGCGGCTGGCCTTGGGCCAGTAATGAATTTCACCCCGATGAAAATGCCGGCTCGCCAGGGCGCAAGCCACCAGGGTCAGCACAAAGCCCGCGGCCGCCGCCGGAAAATGAGCCAGCCGTTCCGAGCTCTTGAGCTTCCACCAGCGTTGAAAGCGAAAGCTCAGCGCGTTCGGGAAAATTCGCCAGAAGTGGCGTTGCCGTTTCAGATGCTCGAGCGTCAGGCGCTTGAGCCACGCAGGATTCACGGTTTCCTTTCGCCGCAAATGCGCCGCCAGATTGCTCCGCTGCTTCGCCGGCAACGACTTCACGTATTCGATCAGCACGTGCACGGTGGTTTGCCCGATCATCTGGCGCTTCTGGTTGTTGAGCACTTCGCGAGGCGAAACGTAAGCTTCGTAAATGTGCGTGGCGTTGTTCGCGGTCACGATGCGGCGCGGGTTCAATTCCCGCGTAAAAAAGTCCGTGCACACCACCGCTTTGATGAAACCGTCATCCGGAGCACCCAGGTCTTTGGGAAGCCACAGCCGTCGCGCCACTTCAGCCCGGATGCAATAAAGCTGTCCCGTAATCTGGCCCTCAATTGTGCGCGTCATGTTCGTCGTCGCCAACGAAAGCCGGTCGAACACCGTTTTCCTTCGCTTGAGCGCAATGTCCTTGATTTGCCGGTCGGTCGAAATCTGCGCCTCGCGATTCTCCAGCAACGCGCCATACATGTTAAACAGCGTCCCCGGTTCGTTGAACAGAATGTCCGAATCCATGATGAACAGGAATTCTGCTTCCGGATGTGCGATCGAATGCACGTAGGCATTCCAGGTGTGATTTCGCCCCGCCTCTTTAATCTCGGCGACGCGGCAGGTGAACGAATCCGGATACGGATGCCACCTTCGTTGCTCGGCGAAGACCGCCGCGGCGACGTCAGCCGTGCGATCCGTGCAGCCATTCGGGATGCAAATCACTTCGCAAGTTTCACCTCGCTCCGCCAGTTCCGCGAAGATGGACTGTTCAAAGACCGATCTGAGGGTGCGACGAATGACGGCTTCCTCGTTCCACGCTCGAATCGCAATCGACACACGAGGAACCCGCGGGATGGTTGTCTCTGCCATAACAGTTCCTGACACCTTATGAAGGTCAGCCCCTCGCCTGAAGAGGGTAGAACCCTCGAATTCGGTGGGCTGTCACCCCATTTTGCCGCCGCCCACCGCGACTTACGGTGCGCCAGTTCGATATGAGCGATCCGCTTGTGAGCATTATCCTGCGGTCTTTCAACGAAGGTTGGGCCTTGCGCGAAACCCTGCCCGCTCTTCGCGCGCAGAACTATTCGCATTGGGAGCTGATCGTCATCGATTCCGGATCAACCGACGGCTCAGTGGAACTCATCAACCAGGCATCGCCGCGCCACTTCATGCGGATTGCGCCCACGGACTACAACCCGAGCCGCGTGATGAACTATGGGATGACTCTCTCGCGTGCGCCCATCGGCATTTTCCTGAATGCCGACGCAACACCGACAAACGCGAACTGGCTTCGGCCTTTGGTGGACGCGCTTTTCATCCCGAATGTCGCCGCGGTCTTTGGCCGGCAGATTCCCCGTCCCGACTGCCGCGCGGTATTCGCCCACGATTACGAGCGCTGCTTCGGCCCGCAACGCGAGTCGGCGCGCTGGCCGCATTTTTTTAGCATGGCCAGCAGTGGCATTCGCAAGGATGTCTGGCAACAACGCGGCTTTAACGAACGCCTTCAATACTCGGAAGACGACGAATACACCCGCTGGTGCGTGGCGCATGGTTACCGGATTGTGTTTGTGCCGGAATCGACCGTGACCCACTCACACAATTACACAACAGAGCAGGCACGGAAGCGAAGTTTTGGCGAGGGCAAGGCGTTGGCCGCTGTGTGGCCGCGCTTTTCCAGTGATTGGAGTTGGCATCGCTCCGTGTTGTTTGGCTGGGTCAATGATGTCCGGCGCGACCTCGAGTATTGTTGGCGGAATCAACGTTTGTCAGAATTGCCCCATGCCGCTCAAATCCGCTGGGCGCAACGTCGCGGGCGCTTTGCCGGCTTTCAAAAAGGCTGGGCCGAATACCGGCTCGGCGACCAACGGCCCGTTCCCCTTCCCCCGGTCTGGGCCACGCCCAAGCCTAAAGCAGCTTAACGCACCCGATGCTCGCCACGGATCTGAATGCGCGCCTTCCGACCCTGCCGCGCTTGACCACCGATAAAAGGTTTACGCTGGACGGAGATGATTCACTGGAAGCTCGCCTCGCAGCTAGTTGCCAAGCCGTGGCGCGAGGGGTGCAACAAATTGTGCCGGAACGAAAACTCGAAGCGTTGCTGCTCGGTGGCGGTTATGGTCGCGGCGAAGGCGGCGTGCTCCAAACGCGCGACGGCGATCAACCTTACAACGACCTCGAGTTCTATGTGCTCATTTCCGGCAATCGCTTTTTGAATCGAAGGCGATTCGCGCCGGCGCTAAACCGTCTCGCGCATGAATTGACTGAATTCGCCGGAGTTGAAGTCGAGTTCCACATCATTTCCTCCGCCCAACTGAGGAACAGCCAGCCAAGCATGTTTTACTACGACCTGGTCGTAGGTCATCAACAACTCTGCGGGAATGCCAATGCGCTGCGCGGCTGCAATCATCACTGTGATCCCACCCGCTTGCCGCCGATCGAAGCCACGCGGCTGCTGATGAATCGCGGCACCGGCCTGCTGCTCGCGCGCGAGAAGTTGTCAGGTGAGGTCATCACCAGCGATGATCGTGACTTTATCTGGCGCAATATTGCCAAGGCACAATTGGCCCTGGGCGATGCCATCCTCACCGTTTGCGGTCAGTATCATTGGAGCTGCCGCGAGCGGAATGCCCGGCTTTCCGCCCTGGACCAAAGCGTCGCTCGCCAGCCCTGGTTCGACCTGGTTTGCTGCAACCACGATTCCGGACTCAAATTCAAACTCCACCCGCACCGCAGCGATGCCTCCGCAGCGGAGCTAAGCCAACGGCACCAGAGCGTTGTGGACCTCATGCAAGAGGTCTGGCTGTGGATTGAAAGTCAGCGCCTTCAAACCGCTTTTCACTCGGCCCGACACTATGCGACCAGCGCGCTGAACAAGTGCCCGGAAACCAATCCCTGGCGCAACCGATTGCTGAATACACGGCTGTTTGGTCCGGCCATTCTGTGGTCGCCCTCAAGCCGCCGCCATCCCCGCGAGCGTGTTTTCAACGCCCTTTCACTGTTGCTCTGGTATGAAGCCGACTCTGCCGACATCTTGAGCGGTCTCCTCAGAAGCGATTCAAACTTCGTGGAGGCCTACAAGACAATCTGGCAGCGCGTTCGGTGAGTTGCTCAGTTCAAACAACCGGCCAGCCTCAACCGATCGGCATTGCCCGGCACCATGGAACGCGCTCCGAACAGAAAATCCGACTGCCATTCCGGCAAGTCACAATAAAATTTCATCCGTTGCTCGTGGGCCCGCTGCCACCAGTTGGCAACGACGGCTCGGCCATAGCGTGAAATGGAATTCGGTTGGGCAAAGAGAACGGCAAACGCTCCGGGTTGATGCGCGCGCGATTCCAACCACGCATTGACGCAGTGCTCCACCGCCGGCTGAAGACTGTTTTGATTCTGCGCGGAAAGGATGAGCAACCGGGAATGGGTTGCCATTTTGACGGCGGCTTTTCGCTGGGACACATCGGCCAACAAGTCAAAACGCCAGAACTCGGTTTCGGACTCTTCCGTCAACTCATTCCAATAGCACGGACATTCAATGAGAGCGTTGGCCCGGAGCGCCGCCGGCAGGTCTTCGTAGAGAATCGTAATGCGTGCGGGTTGCAGCTCAGCTTCCACCAAACGTTCAAGTCTCGATTTCATGGCGGCAGTCTATCGCTCGAAAAAGAATGCACCATCCGTCGCGAGCATGAATTCCCCGTGGGGATTTTTCCTAGAGCCAATCACCCGCCCGCAAACTGCTAACTGGACTTGATCGTGATGTTATTCTCCACGCCCTTGACGCCGGGAACTTGCCGCGCAATCTCCCCGGCTTTGCTCCTTTGATCGGGAGTGTTTACGAATCCACTCAACTGCACCACCCCACGAAAAGACTGCACCGTCACGCTGTTCAACTTGTATTCGGGCGATTCGTTTAACGCCGTCGTGACCCGCGCATCCAGCGACTCGTCATTGATGTATTCGCCCGCGTTTCGCGTGTAGCGGTCGCCCGCACAGCCGGCCACAAAAATCGTGACCCCGAAAATGCTCAGGAATAACACCAGGAACCGGATGGTTAACCTCTCTCGTTTCATCGCTCTCTTGGCTTCAGAACAGCGGACTATCAGTGCTGGCAAAAAGGGCTGCAATGACCGGAACAACTGCTTTTGCCCTAGGAAATTTTCTCACCGCACATTCAGCAGCGGCAAAAACGTGGAATCTTGAAACGCCCCAGTGTCCCCGGCGAATTTGAGCTTCATTGACTCTGGAGTATCGTCCCTCCCGGAGGGCGATTTCTGTGATTACAAAATCAACATTCATCACGTGCGTCGTGGCAACTTGCGCGATTGCCGGCGCCGCATCGTTACCGGCGCAACCCGCCAACGCTCCCGCGCTCTTTGACCGTTCGATCAACGAGGCACGCGCCTCTGCGGGAAAATCGTATAAAGAACCAACCATACGCTTGCCCGGTTTCCTCAAGGACCTCAGCTACGATGCTTACCTGGACATCCACGCTCGCCGTGAAAAGGCGCTGTGGCACCAGGACGGGAAATTTGAAGTTCAGTTCTTTCACCCGGGATACCTTTATCAATCACCAGTCGGGATTCGCGCGGTGGAAAACGGACGCGAGACGGAGATCAAGTTTGATCCCGGCCTGTTCGACTATGGCAAGAACAAACTCCCCGAGCCCGTGCCTCGGGATCTCTACTTCGCCGGCCTGCGGCTGCTTTACCCGCTCAATCAACCGTCAAAAATGGATGAACTGGCCATTTTCCTCGGCAGCTCCTACTTCCGATTCCTCGGCGCGCATCAGTTCCTCGGCACCTCGCTGCGCGGCTTGGCCATTGATACCGCCGAATCGAGCGGAGAAGAATTTCCTCAATTCACCGATTTCTGGATCGAAAAGCCCGGCCCATCGTCCGATCAGATCCGGCTGTTCGCCCGACTGGAAAGCCGTCGCGCGTCCGGCGCTTACCAGTTTCTCATCACACCCGGAGACAGCACCGTTGTCGAAGTCCAGGCGAGCATCTTCCTGCGTTCCGAAGTCAAGAAACTCGGTCTCGCGCCGTTGACCAGCATGTTTCTGTTTGCGGAAAGTCGCACGCGCTACTTTCCCGATTTTCGCCCGGAGATCCATGATGCCGACGGGCTGCTGATGGAAACCGCAAATGGCTCCTGGGAATGGCGGCCGTTGATCAATCCTGCAAAAGTTCATCAAGTCACAACCTTCCCGAGCGGCAAAGGTTTTGGCCTGGTACAGCGTGATCGTGATTGGGAAAGCTATGCGGATCTCCAGGCGAATTACGAACATCGCGCCAGTTACTGGATCGTGCGCGAAGGCGATTGGGGACCGGGCCGTTTGGAGTTGGTCGAGATTCCCAGCACCGAAGAGCGACATGACAACATGGTGGCCTACTGGGTGCCGGACCGAAAACCCGCTCCCGGACAGGAGTTGCGCTTTCGTTACAAGATTTATTCCCAGTTGAACTCGATCAACCACCCGCCCGGAGAACTGCTGCGCGTGCAGGCCACCCGCCTGCAAGTTGGAAAAGATCGGCGCACGCGCTTCGTCATCGACTTCACCAAACAATCGCTGGCGACTTCAACCGGCCCGGCGCCCGTCGGAAAAGTGCAAGCCAACAAAGCCAGGATTGAAAACGTGGTGACCCAGGAGAACAAAATGCTGGGTGGTTGGCGCGTGTTCTTTGATGCGATTCCGGAAGCCAATCAGACCGCTGAAGTGCGAGCGTGGCTGCACAAGCAGGATCAGATTTGCAGCGAGGTCTGGGTTTATCACCTCACGGACCAATGATCGTTTACGCCTGAATGAAACTTGGCTGCGCCTCTCCCGGTCGTTCCCGAATTCAATGTCGGCGTTTTGCTTTGGGAATACTGACGGCATTGACCATGGGCGCCGCGAGCTATGGAATGTTGCGCCTGCTGCTGGTAAACGGCTTTCAGCCTCTGGAATGGTTCATCTTGCCCCTCTTCGTCATCCTCGTCCTTCCGATAGCACTGTCCTTCTGGACTGCCGTATTCGGCTTCGTCATTCAGCTTTTTGGCGAAGATGAATTATCGCTGTCGCGGTCTAAAGTCGATCTTGCCGCCATCGACCTTCACGCCTTTCGTTCCGCGATTGTCATTCCGGCTTACAACGAAGACGCAATCCGCTTGTTCGCCGGATTGAAAGCCACTTATCAAAGCGTGCAGCAGGCCGGGCTCTTGTCGCACTTTGACTTCTTTCTCCTGAGCGACACCACCGACGTGGACACGTGGATTCGCGAAGAAATGGCTTTCGATGATCTGCGCCACGAGGTGAGTGATCCGGAGCGATTGTTTTATCGCAATCGTCGCCAGAACGTTGAACGGAAAGCCGGCAACATCGCCGACTTCTGCGCCACCTGGGGCGGGAACTACCGTTACATGGTGGTGTTTGACGCCGACAGTTTGATGTCCGGCAAAAGTCTGGGCGACCTGGTGCGATTGATGGAAGCGCATCCCCGCATCGGCATCCTTCAAACGCCGCCGGTCGCGGTGAATCGCCAAAGCCTGTTTGGCCGCGTCCTCCAATTTGCCACGCGCGCCTACGGTCCGATGTTCATCAAGGGACTCAACTACTGGCAGGCGGGTGAATCCAATTACTGGGGGCACAACGCCATCATTCGCATCCAGCCCTTTGTTGAGCATTGCCGCTTGCCCAAACTGCCCGGCAAAGAACCGCTCGGTGGTTCGATTCTGAGTCACGACTTCGTGGAAGCCGCGCTGATGCGACGCGCCGGATGGAAAGTCTATCTGGTCACGGAACTCGGCGGCAGTTACGAAGAAGTGCCGGCCAGCCTGGTCGGACACGCCGCGCGAGATCGCCGGTGGTGTCAGGGCAACCTGCAACACGCGCGCTTGTTGACGATGCCCGGCCTGAATTGGATCAGCCGCATCCATCTCGCCATGGGTGTGATGGCGTACGCCGCCTCGCCGCTCTGGATGCTCATGCTGTTCTTGAGCACGGCTGAAGGACTTCGGGTCGCCTTTGGCCGGCACAATTACTTCCCGTCACCGCATTCCCCCTTTCCGGTTTGGCATGTCTCCGCGGCGACTGAAGCCATCCTGCTTTTCTCATCCGTTTTATCCCTGCTGCTCTTGCCGAAAATCCTGAGCCTCGTGAGCTGGTGGATCAAGCAGCGATCCGCGATGGCGGGATTTGGCGGACCGGCGAAAATGACGCTCAGCATTGTTGCCGAAATTTTGTTTTCCATTCTGGTCGCGCCCGTGTTGGCAATCATTCACAGCCGCTTCGTCCTGGGAACTCTTCTCGGCAGCAACGTGAAATGGTCCGCCCAGGATCGCGGCGATGTGGCGACCGATTGGTCCACCGCGCTGCGCTGGCATTTGGGCCTCGGACTGTTCGGCGTGGTGTGGCTGGTTTTGCTTTGGACCAAAGACCCCGCGCTGCTGCGCTGGCTGGCTCCGGTCCTCATCGGCTGGCTGCTCGCCATCCCTTTCTCCGTCTGGACCAGCCGAGTCGCCGGTGGGCAATGGGCGCGCCGACACGGACTATTCTTGACCCCCGAAGAAATGTCGCCCCCATCCATCCTGAGAGACTTCCACGAAGCATTGTCCTCCGCCTCTTCGCGTCCCTGGGCAACGGCCCGCGACGGTCTGGACTGGGTGCTTAAAGAACCACACGTTCGTTCCGTTCACCTGTCGTTGCTCCCATCAAAGGCGTCCCCCGCCGACACGCTCGCGCGACATCGCCTCGAAGGATTGCGCTTGAAGTTACGCGCCCACGGCGAAGCCGCATTGCGTCCCGAAGAAAAGCGCGAACTCCTCTGGGACGCCGACTCAATCGAGTCTCTGAAGCAGGCGTGAGCCGAGTGTTGGAAAGCCGGGGTTGAGAGTTGATGGTTGAGAGTTGAGAGTTCAACGGTTCGAGGTTCGAGGTTCGAGGTTCGAGGTTCGAGGTTCGAGGTTCAACGGTTTGAAAGCCAGGGTTGATTGTTGATTGTTGATTGTTGGATGTTCGATGTTGAGCGTTCGATGTTCCCAACCCACCTCAACCCTCAACTCTCAACCTCCTCAACAATGAATGTCCGACGTTCCCTTCCGCCTGCCTGCCATCAAGCCCCATGCAAGGGTGCAATCCATCCCACCCCTTCCGCCGATCGATGCGACCGCGCGCGGGCCAGGATATCTTCAAAAATCTCCCGCGCCGACTCCAGTTCCAGTGCGGTCGGCCGACGGTAAGTCACGTCAAAATATTCCTCCCCGATGCGTAAGCGCTCCCGCACGTCCCCGTGCTGGAGCAACGCCCCGCCCGCCAGTTGCCAGTCGCGATCCCAGAACAACACCCGATCCAGCACATACTGATCCCAGTCTTCCGCCTCCAAACACTTCATCTTCCGCACCGGACGCTGCCGCGCACGCCGCCGCAGTGCGTTGACCGTTTGCAGCACTTCCCCCGTGAATTCCCCCTCGTCCCCAGGCTCCAAAAGCGCGTGGCACAGCCCGTAGAGCAACGCCTCTTCCACCGCGTTGTGTCCCGCCTC
>DASUGI010000302.1:0-14672 GCA_036274115.1 Verrucomicrobiia bacterium | reverse complement strand
GCTCCTGCGCTTGGTCAGCGCGCTGCTGGCCGAGTTCAGCGACGAATGGGAAACCGGAAAAATTTACCTCAACATGGAATGCCAAACCCAGCCCTCTGTTTAATGCTCGACGAATTTACAGAAAAAAATTTGCGCCGCCCTTCTTACGACGGCACTGCGGCTCTTAACACCTCATCCATCAACTGGCATTGCCCAACACCAGCTACATCACCAACACGTTTGATGGCAACGCCCGGCTGTTGAGCACGACGCTCAAGAAGAGTGATCACTCAACTCTCAACTCTCATCAATACGCGTACAACCCCGGCAATCAGCGCACGCAACAAGTCTTCAACGCGGGAAGCACTTACGATTATACCTACGACGCCATCGGTCAGTTGAAGGTGGCGGACAGCGGCACCGCCAGCGAGGATCGCGGTTACACGTACGATTCGGCTTGGAATCTTAATTACCGGACGAACAACGCAACGTTGCAAACATTCAGCGTGGACGGCTTGAACCAATTGACCAGCGCGCCGGATGGATCGTGCACGTACGACGCCAATGGAAATCTGACTTCGTGTGGCGGCATGGCCTTGGAGTTTGGCTATGACGACGAAAACCGCTTGAGCATCATCCAGAGCAACTTGGTTGCCTACACCAATTACCCGTTTCGTCAAACCTTGTTTGCCTACGACGGGCAGGGACGTTTGAAGGTACGACTGGAACTGCAAAACACGCACGTTCCTGACCCCGGCGGCGACGATTCTCTCGTGGAGGGCGGCGGCGGTGGCATGACGTGGTCCACCAACAGCATTACGCGCTATATCTATGATGGTTGGCGGGTGATTCAGGAACGCGACGAAACCAACGAGCCCCAGGTGAATTACACGCGGGGCACTGACCTGAGCGGTTCACTGGAAGGTGCAGGCGGAATCGGCGGGTTGTTGGCGCGCAGCTATGGCTACAACTCTGGTAACATGCTTTTCCATGTCTATTACCAATCAGATGGCAACGGGAACGTGACTTACCTAGTCAGCACCAGCCAGACGCTGGCGGCCAGCTATCGTTATGATCCGTACGGGAATGTGATTTCCAGCCGTGGCGGCTTGGCCAATGTCAACACCTATCGTTTCTCCAGCAAGGAAGTTCACCTCCGCACCGGCTTCTACTACTACGGTCACCGCTTCTACGAGCCAAGTTTACAGCGATGGTTAAACGGTGACCCAATCCATGAGCTTGGATTCACTTTGTTTACGAGGCGGATTTTGCACAGAGGTGGGTTGGCTGAGAATTTATTCCGGTTTGTCGCCAATGACTCAATCAACAGAGCCGATCCCTCCGGTCTGTGCGATATCAGTCTCGCTTGTAACCCAGCAGCGGGAGGCTTGGCCACTCATTGTGGCGTGATTGCGCCGGACGGCTCCGAATTTCAGCTTAGTACAGATAACGGAACTGGCCGACCAGTTCCTGGTGGTGGGCCGAGCGGTTCATCCGGTAGCGGGCTTGCCCTTGTGCATAATCCTGAAGCAGACCGAACTGATACAAATTACCCGGTCACATGCGACTCATCTTGTGCTCAAGTTCAGCAGTGCCTTCGAAACTATCATGATACCTCTCCCATCTCGCCATACAACATCTTCGGGCCAAACTCGAATACCTACGCTCATAAGATGCTGGACGAATGCGGTTGTACGGTGGACCCAATCCCAACGACGATTCTCCATTGCCCAAAATGGGGCGGGCCGACAAGAACCACCACGACAACACCACCCGGCGCCGTCGGTTGGAACTATTGAGCATATGAATGTAAATGGTGAAATGCTCAAGTTGTTCCTGCTAGCCCACCTTTGCATTGGTGTCGCTGGCGGCTGTAGCACACCCCAACCAGCATGGAAACGTTTCGTCCAGGAACAAATCCCGATTACAGTTCAAAAGGGCGAACCTACGCTGTTCCAAGTTCACGTGCGGCACGGATCGAACTTTCTCGGGATTCAATGCGCTCCGGAACTATGGCAAACCTTAACGAATGGCGGGACGGATAAAATTAGTATCCAGCTTGTCACTTCATCCCATATAGGCACCGATATTTATGGGGTGCGCCCCGGACGACTGCTCCCCAAGCCGCAGTCCGAAGGAGGCGGCCTTGCTCCAGCCGGGTTCGCTCTATTTACCAACACTCAATATCTGTGCGCTATTACCGGAAAGCACAAGGGAACGGCGACGGTGGAGATTACATTTCCCGGCGGCCCCAATGAACCGTCTGCAGCCGAAATTATCGTCAGCAAACTCCCTGACGATCTAAAAATGAAAACAATATTAGGATTTTGAAGGAAATGCTGAAGTTGCTCGGATCAAAACACCATCCAGCTTGTCAGCTCATCCAAGATGGACACGAAGATTTACTGGGTGCGCCCGAATGGCTGCGCCTGACTGAAAAACCATCTCTCCCGAATACTTCCTATGTCAGGAACACGTATTTCTTCGTCGCGCTTTTACACCCCCTGTGCAATTGTGTGTGTCCTCGTTGTGGGTTTCATATTTGGAATTGCACTCTTGAGTCGCCGTCAGATCAATGAAGCCAAGCAGTTTTGCGAATCTCTGGTTCCAGTCTTGGAGGAAGAGCGGGCACGAAATGGCAGCTATCCGGATTCGCTGCAAAATTCATGGTGGCGTGGAAAACGCGTCCCCGCTCTTATTGAGTTGAACTACTTGTATGTGAAACTAGATCACGGTCATGGTTTTCGTCTGCAGTTTGAAAATCCTTACGCTCTCTTCGACAATGTAATTGCCTTTAGGAGTGAGCGGAAAGGTTGGTACGAATATGACGCAAATTTTAATAAAGCAGGCTGGAAACCCAATCCTCCTGTTGGAGATAAGTGACTTAACGAGCGTTCCGCATAAAGCTAACAGTTTCAAGATCACCAAACCTTGTCGCTGGTGGCCTTTGAGTCTTTGAGTTGGTCGTGGCGGATTACGAAGAACGAGATCTGGATACGTTGTTTGAATCTCTCGTACCGAGACTTCGGCGGTCAGGGACTCTTTGGCTGTATTTCCAACAGCGCGACAAAAAGGCGTGATCCGGACATAACTCAATTGGAGTCGGATCTTCGGGAGGAGTTGGCAAAGTTGGAGTAACCCAATGCCGCAAAGAGTGGAGACAGCGCACTTGAGCAGGCGCTCTTAAGAGCCAAGCCGGTTGGAGACAGGCTTGAATCAGTTCTCGACGATGAACTAAGTCATCTTCCGGCGTGACGTAGGGCCGAACGCGCGCCCGTTGCCTGGCTATCCGAAACCAACCCACCATTGTGAAGGGGGCCAGACTATTGACATTGACGCAGGCGCAACATAATCCCCACGGCCCGGATGCCAGCGAACCCACGCCAATAACACCCGAGCGCGGATCAGGTGCAGGCGTTCACCGCGACATACGGTTGGCGTATTTCGCTTGGTTCGCGGTTAACCTCAGTGTGTGCCCAGCGCGCTGTGGCACGCAGGCGATGTAAGATCAAACCGAATCTGACCAAATCAAATCAGTTCCGTTGCGTGTAAGCGGTCGCTGTGGTCTGTAACCATTTTAGGCCACAACTGGAAGCGCGACATCCGCTTTCCTTTTCTTTGACGCCGGCGATAATGGATAAATCCGTGACGTGGCCGTTTTGCATTCTGAATCGACGCAGGCTGATTTGCACCTGTGTTTGTGTGTGGCTGTTGGTTTTATTCGTCGTGACATCTTTCGCTGCGCCTGCGATTAGCGGTCCGCGCGGCAGTCTGGGCATTCACGATCCTTCCACGATTATCAAGCACAAGGGCCGTTACTATATGTACGGCACGGGGCGGGGCATCATTTCCAAGTATTCGGACGATGGCGTGTTGTGGAAGGACGGGCCACCGGTGTTCGCCACTACACCGGCCTGGGTGACCAATGCCGCGCCCGGCTTCAATGGCGATTTCTGGGCGCCCGACATTGCCTTCATCAATGGCAAATTCTGCCTCTACTACTCCGTGTCGAGCTGGGGCAGCCAGCAATCCGGCATTGGACTCGTCACTAATCCCACACTTGATCCCAGTGATCCCAATTATCTGTGGACGGATCAAGGCATCGTTATCCAGTCCTTCATTGGCAGCGCTTACAACACCATCGATCCGTGCGTCACTTTCGATGCCAACGGCAATCCGTGGCTCGCCTATGGTTCGTATTGGAACGGTATTTATCTCACTCAACTCGATCCCGTCACCGGCAAACGCATCAGCCCTGGCTCCACCCTCACGCATCTCGCCTATAACACCTCCATTGAGGCCGCCTGCCTTTATCGCCGCGGCGGTTACTACTACCTTTTTGTGAACTGGGGTTCGTGTTGTGACGGCGTCAACAGCACCTACAACGTCCGCGTCGGCCGCAGCACCAGCATTACCGGTCCCTATCTTGATCGCAACGGCGTGGACATGCGCACACCCGGCGGCACGTCGTTCATGGAGGCCTCCGGCAAATACGCCGGCCCGGGCCACATCGGCATCCTCAACGAGAACGGTCAGGACTGGTTCAGCTACCACTACTACGACGCAGGCGATTACTCCTCCGGCTATGGCGGATATGGTGCGGCCAAGTTCGACCTCGCGCCCCTTTCCTGGACCGCCGACAACTGGCCCGTCCCGCAGGCGCGGGACTGGTCTGCCATCTACAACTTCGACGCCGACGCCCGTGACGAAAACGGTCAATACTACGGCATGGTCCTGGGCGGCACGATTCAAACTGACCCCACTCGCGGTCGCGTATTAAATCTCAACGGAACCAATCAACTCGCACGGCTCCCCGCCGGCCTGGCCAATGCCCGAACGTTTGCGGCCGTGGTGAAATGGAATGGCGGCGGCGCGTGGCAACGCATCTTCGACTTCGGCGTGAACACCGCCAATTACATCATGCTCACCCCGTCCTCGGACACGGGCCGGTTGCGCTGCGACATTCGAATTCTAAACAACACCCAAATCCTTCAGTGGACCAACAGCCTCCCCGTCGGTGTGTGGACCCATGTGGCAGTCACTTTGGATGGAACTCGCGGCGTGCTTTACGTGAATGGGAATGCCGTGGCCACTAACAGCACCATGATTTTCTCGCCCCTCCAGACCCGTGCCGAGACCAATCACCTGGGCCGCAGCAAATTCGTCGCTGACCCCGACTTCAACGGCCAGATCAGCAGCTTTCGCGTTTACAGCCGGGTGCTCAGCGCCGCGGAGATTGCGTCGCCGCTGCCGGTCATTTTGGTGAAAGCAAACGGAGAATTCGCCGGTTCTCCGATTCGCCGTTTCGCCGATTCGTCTTACTCTCCCGGCTCCGTCATCGCCTTCAACGGACACGCCACGGACTTCAACGACCTTCCGATTCCGGCGAGCCGATTGAGCTGGCGCATCCATTACATTCAAGACGGTCAGACCAACCTCCTGAGCAATTCAGAATTCGGAATTCAGAATTCAGAATTTTCTTCCGATGGCACATTCACCGTTCCCACCAACTCCGGTGCTGGCGTCTATCTGATTTCACTCACGGCCACCAACCTGGCCGGGCGCATCAGCACCGACACCGCCATGGTCACACCGGCCAATCCGCCGGCTCCCTGGTCGTCGTATTTTCCCTTCACCGCCGATGCCAGCGATGCGAACGGACATTTTAATGGCACGCTCAACGGCGGCGCTTCAATTCAAAACGATGCTGAGCGCGGCAACGTGTTGAATCTTTCCGGCACGAACCAATACGTGAGCTTGCCAGCCGGGATTACTACGTCGAGTTGGCGAATCGGAGAAACGGCGACGGTCGCCGCTTCGCCGTCTTGCTGGCTCACCTTCATGGCCTGGGTGAAATGGAACGGCGGCGCGGCGTGGCAGCGCATTCTCGATTTTGGGAACGACACCACGCGTTATTGCGTCCTCACGCCCGCGGCAGCCAATGGCAAACTGCGCTTCAATATCAGCCTCAACAGCATTCCCGGCGAACAAATCATCGATGCGCCTGGACCGTTGCCGGTTGGCGAATGGACGCATGTGGCGGTGGTGTTGGATGGCGAACGCGGCGTGCTTTACACCAACGGCGTGCCGGTGGCAACGAACGCAGCCTTGAACCTCGTTCCCGCAGACTTGAATGCGACGAACCTCTGGTTCGGGCGCAGTCAATGGCCCGATCCTTCCTTCAATGGACAGCTCAGTTCTGTGCGGATGTTTTCACGGCCGCTGAGCGCGACGGAGATTGTTGCGCCCATTGCCACCATCGCTCAGCCGCGGCACGGCGGCATTTATCGTCCGGGCGAGGTCATCCAGTTCAATGGCGGCGCGGTGGATTTTTACGACAGGACGCTCGCAGCGACTTCGCTCACGTGGACGGTGCAATGGCGTTCCAATACGACGGCCATGACGGTGCTGGGCCCGGTGCCTGGCGTGACCAACGGTTCATTCGCAATTCCGCTCACCGGCGGCTTGGCCAGCAATGGCTACTACCGTATTCAATTGGTTGCGACAGATCCCGCTGACGCCGGACGCAAAGGCACGAACTACGTGGACGTTTTCCCGGCAACGACCTTAAACACCGATTGGGCGTCGTTCTATCCGTTTACCAGCAACGCCCTTGATGCCAGCAATCGTTTCAATGGCTCGTTCGTGAACGGTGCTTCCATTGTCATTGATCCCGTTCGCGCGAATGTCGCCAATCTCGGTGGCGGCAGCCAGTATGTGAACCTCGCGCCTGGCGCGGGCGCGTTAAACACTTTTTCCGCCTGGGTGAAATGGAACGGTGGCCCTGCGTGGCAGCGCATCCTGGATTTCGGTGTGGATACCACGCGCTGGCTGTATGTGACGCCCCGGGACGGAAGCGGCTTCCTCCACTGCGCCATCACCACCGACGGCACACGTTTTAATCGGGTGCTGCAAACCCAGATGGTTTTTCCGACCAACGAGTGGGTGCACCTGGCCGTGATGTTCGATGGCAGGCAAGGCGTGCTTTACACGAACGGTCAGCCGGCGGCGGTGCACAACAGCGTCAATCTCTTGCCCTCCGACATTGGCGTCACCCGGGCCTGGTTGGGCCGCAGCCAGTTTCCGGCGGATGCGTATTTCAACGGGCGACTGGATTCCGTGCGCCTCAACTCGCGGGCGTTGACGCTTTCGGAAATAACGGCGCCAACGCCGATCATCACTGCGCCTGGCGTGAGTGCGCTTTATGCGGGGGGCGACACCATTTCGTATGCGGGCCGCGCGACGGATTATTCCGACGCCGCGTTGCCGGCCAGTGCGTTCAGTTGGTCGGCGGAGTTCCGTCAGGACGGGCAGAGTGCGGCGGTATTCGGACCATTGGTCGGTTCGACGAACGGGTCGTTTGTGATTTCAACCAACGCGCCGTTGTCCACCAACGTTGCTTATCGAATTCGTCTGCTGGTGACGGATGCGAATGGTAATCAGCAGAGCACTTATACCGATGTGCTGCCGAGGCTGACTGCGCTGGGCTTCGACACGGTGCCTTCGGGATTGCAATTGCAATTCGATGGACAGGTGATCAACACGCCGAGTTCCATTGTGACGGTAGCGGGCATGGCGCGCACCTTGAACGCGCCGTCACCGCAAAATCTGAGCGGTAGCAATTACAACTTCGTCCTCTGGTCGGATGGCGCCGCGATGTCGCACAGCATCAATGTGCCGACGAATAACGTGACGTTCACCGCAAGCTTCGTGCAGCCGACGATTGGGATTGCTGGAGACACAACACAACTCGCCTTGAACTGGCCAGGTTGGGCTTCAAGCCTTCAACTCTACAGCGCAACCAATCTATCGCCGCCCGTAAACTGGAGCGTGGTTACCAATGCACCGATCAACTCCAATGGCGTTCAAGCGTTGAGTCTTCCCGTGGCGGGTGACCAGGAATTCTTCCGGCTTGCGCCCAGGTGACGGGTGACGGGTGACAACGGCGAAACGGCGAGACGGGGAAACGGCGACTATGCGCAACGGAAACCACCGCTGACTCGCCGTTTCGCCGTTTCGCCCTCAGTTTCACCTTCTCAGCTTTACCAACGGCGCGAGTCGCCTAGAATGTTACTTGTTGAAAAGCAAAGCGGTCATCGTCCTGTTCTGGGTAGTGGCGGCGTGGCGCGCGGTGGGCGCGGAATCCGGCCTGCCGGTTCGCGACTTCGCGGTGCGGACGTGGAGTCGCGCGCAGGGCCTGCCCGACGATTCGGTCACGGCGATTCTGCAAACGCGCGACGGCTTCCTGTGGGTGGGCACGACCACCAAACTGGTCCGTTTCGACGGGGTCAAGTTTACGGAGTTTCCGTTGCCGTTGGCCGATACGAATGCGCCCGCTCGCATTGCCTCGCTTTGTGAAGACGCCGCCGGCAAGCTCTGGATCGGCACACAACAGGACGGCTTGTTCTGCCTGGATGAGGCCGGAGTCGTCGCTTACGGGAAGGACTCAGGTCTGGTGGATGACAATGTCACCAGTCTGTCGGCCGACGCTCAGGGGCGGGTTTGGATTGGGACTCGCGCCGGGTTGAGTCGTTGGGACGGCAGGAGTTTCAGTTCGTTCACCGCGCGGGATGGCTTGGAGGATACGTCAGTGATCGGTGTGCATGTGGCTCGTTCCGGCGTCGTGTGGATCACGACGCGGAGCGGGATGTATCAGTTCAAAGACAATCCGCCGGCGCAAGGCCCCGACGCGACAGGTCGGATCAC
This sequence comes from Verrucomicrobiia bacterium, assembly GCA_036274115.1. Classification (GTDB taxonomy): domain Bacteria; phylum Verrucomicrobiota; class Verrucomicrobiia; order Limisphaerales; family JADLHS01; genus JADLHS01. Next base: position 5,987 of record DASUGI010000302.1, on the reverse strand, counting down.
GCCGTTCCAATTTGAAACCGATAGTCAGGGGCGGCGCCCGGAATACCTCGGGGCCTACGAGGACCGGCGGGGTAACCTGTGGGCTTATGGCGACACCTACCTCATCAATCTTTCCGTAAAGTTGCGCCACAACCATCTTCGCGGCGTGGACGCGACGCGCATCTGGAGTTTGTGCGAGGGCCGCGATGGGCGGCTGTGGATCGGCACCGGCGGGCGGGAGCTGGTTTGTTTCGACGACAATAATTTTCAAACGGTGACGGTGAATGAACTGGACCGCGCCAATGAAGTGCGGGCCATCTGCGAAGATCGGGAGGGAAATCTCTGGCTCGGTACTTCCGGTGGCGGCTTGATCGAACTGTTGCCGCAACCGGTGCAGGTTTTGCGGGCCGAACAAGGGTTGCCCCCGGGCGCTGCGACGTGTCTGGCAAGCGATGCGAGTGGACGGATTTTTGCCGGGTTTGAAGCGGGCGGTCTGTATGCCGGAGATGCCGGGCGCTTCGAACGATTTGCCCCCACCAGTACCGATGACGCGCAGAATCTGATTGCGGCGGTGGTGGTCGCCACCGACGAAACCCTTTGGATCGCCACACGGGGGAACGGGCTGTTCGGGGTTCGGGGAGGACGCAAAGTTCATTTCACCACGATCAACGGCCTTTCCCACAATTCGATCCCGGCACTCTGCACCACAACGGATGGCGCCGTTTGGGCGGGCACAGGCGCGGGCAAGTTGCATCGCATCAAGCCCAGTGGGATAGCCACCAGAGCCGCTGGGGGTGATTCTGCTGGAACTGTGATCCCACCGGGCGAGCAACGGGAGATCATCTCGTACGGAAAGGAGCACGGTCTGCCGGGAACACCGGTGACGGCGTTATTGGCCTCCCGCGACGGAACGATCTGGCTGGGCACTGAAGATGGCCAGGTCTGGCGGCAAAGTCACCCTTTCCAAACCGATGAGGAGACTGCTCGTTTTGTTTTGGTGCATCGGATCACGGCGACTTCGGGTCAATCCGTTACCGCGTTGTATGAGGATCCAGGCGGCCATGTCTGGATTGGCACTGCGGCGGCGGGATTGGCGTGCTGGACGGGGCTCCGCGGCGCCGTGGTGGGTGCTCCGGGTGAGGCGGCGCAGCGGTGTCCCTCATGGTCCGTGCAAAACGGTTTGCCCGATGATTCCATTTATGGCGTGCTGGTTGATGCCGATGGTGATCTCTGGGTGGCGTGCGGGCGGGGCGTGTTTCGCTCGCCGCGCGACTCGGTTCAAAGCGCTCTCGTTAAAGGCGAGCCGCTCCGTTGCAAAATGATGTTCGTTCCGCCGTCGGCCGAGTTTCAGTTTCCCAGTCCTGAGTTCGGCGGCGTGCGCGCGCTCCAGGCTCATGACGGACGCCTTTGGTTTGCCACCTCCGATGGCCTCGTGAGGGTGGATCGCAGTGGACCGGACTTGTCGCGCCTGATTTCGCCGCCGGTTTACCTTGAGAACATTCATGTCAATGGCCGGCCGTGGGAGGCCGACGCGCTCCGACGCGTGACAATTGACGCGATGCGCAACGTCACGACACCCGACACCCAACATCCGTCACTTTCACGGCTCGCCATTTTGTCCCCGGGCGCCCGGGGCCGCGCCGGGCGGCTGGCCGCCGTTTCCACCGATGTCAATGCGCCGGCAATTCGCTTTCCCACGGATGTGCAATCGGTGGAGTTCGAATTCACGGCGCCAAGTTTTGTCGCGCCGGAGCGGTTGAACTTTCGCTATAAACTGGAAGGGCAGGATCAGGATTGGGTGGAGGCGGGCACCGAACGGCGCGCGCGGTATGGCCGGTTGGGTTATGGCAACTATCGGTTCCGCGTGGCGGTCAGCGAAGGGACCAGTGACCCGCAAAGCGATCTCCAGTCACCGGACAGCCGTCTGGTGTCACCGGTATGGAATGAGGCGGAGGAGGTGTTTGCGTTTACCGTGCCGACGCCGTTGTGGCGCGCGCCGGTGGCGTTGGGGTTTTATGTTTTGACGGCGGCGGGAATGGTGGCGGGGCTGGCGCGATTGGTATCCACGCGGAGGTTGCGAACGCATCTGGCGCGGTTGGAGCAGCAACGGGTGGTGGAGCGCGAGCGGATGCGGATCGCGCAGGACATGCATGATGATATCGGGTCGAAGTTGACGAAGATTTCGTTCCTGAGCGAGCGGGCGAAAATGGAGTTGGGGAAGGAGGAGCCGGCGAATGAGGGAAACGGCGAAACGGCGACGGCCGCCGACGCGCCGACGCGCCGGCTCGCCGGCTCACCCCCGGCAGTGGCAGCGCAGATTGAGTCCATTGCGACTACATCGCGGGAGTTGTTGCAAACCTTGGATGAGATTGTCTGGGCGGTGAATCCGCGGAACGATTCGCTGGAGCATCTGGCGGCGTATCTGAGTCATTACGCGGCGGAGTATTTTCAGAATACGGAGGTGCAGTGCGAGATGCGATTGCCGCGGGACTTGCCGCATGTGCCGTTGTCGGCGGAGTTGCGGCATAATTTGTTTCTCGCTTTTGAAGAGGTGCTGAATAATGCGCTCAAGCACTCGGGGGCGACGAAGGTGAGTGTTGAGATGGCGTTGACGGGAGAGGTTGAGGGTGACGCAAATCAAGGTGACGAGGGACACGTGACAAGTGACCGGAAGGGCGGTTTCATGCCACGTGGCACTCGCCACCTGTCACCCTTCGGGCAGACCGGTTTTCAAATCAAGGTGTCGGATAACGGGCGGGGGTTTGATGTGGCGGCGGCGTTGGCGGAGCGACCGCCGAGTGCGGCGCGGCGCGGCGGGAATGGGTTGTTGAATATGCGGCAGCGTTTGTCGGTGGTGGGCGGGGAATGTGTGGTGCGCAGCACCAAGGAAGGCGACGGGGGTAAATCTCACGGGGCAAGGGAAACGCAGGACGTGTCACCGGCCCCCCGTCACCGGTCACCTTTCCGGACTACGGTGATATTGCGAATTCCCCTGGGCAATTCAGCGAAAAACAAGTTATGAGCAAGACAATTACGGTTTCCCTGGTGGACGACGAAGCGGATTTGCGCGAGCACATCAGCGGTTATTTGCAGGCCGCCGGTGGGTTCAAGTGCAAGAGTGTTTACGCGAGTGCTGAGGAGGCGTTGCAGCATCTGCCCCAGGACAAGCCGGACGTGGTGTTGATGGATATCAATCTGGGCGGGATGGACGGGATCGAGTGCGTGCGGCAATTGAAGACGCTGATGCCGGAGGCGCAGGTGTTGATGCTGACGGTGTTCGAGGATACGGATAAAATTTTTCGCGCGCTGGCGGCGGGGGCGAGCGGGTATTTGTTGAAGCGGCTGTCGCCCCCAAAGTTGCTGGAGGCGATCCGCGAGGTGCGCGACGGCGGCTCACCGATGTCGGCGTCGATTGCGCGCAAGGTAGTGCAGTCATTTCGGACCTCGGCCGAGCCGGCGGATGAAACGACCGAGCTTTCACAGCGCGAGCGTGAGGTGCTGAATGGACTCGCGGAGGGGCTGGCCTACAAGCAGATTGCCGATCAACTCGAAGTGAGCATTCACACGGTGCGCAATTACATCCGCCGGATTTATGAAAAGCTTCACGTCCGCTCACGCACGGAAGCGGTGGCCAAGTTTCTGCGAAAATGACATCAGGACCGGCAGTGGCCATTTCATGCCACATGACGTCGATGTTTCAGGTGACAGAATTGAGACTGTGATTCACCCGGTGAGAGAATCTATGAATGCCAGCCCAAGCAGCGGGCGGTGGGTCTCTCACCGGGTGAAGCGCCCTTTGCAGTTCCGCGTTCCTCATCCCGCATTTCACGTTCTCCAGTGGAACTGTGTGTTTGCGATGCTGGTGGTCGGCCTTGTGTCAACTGTTAAAAGTGAATCCTGGCAGCCGGCGAAAGGGCCACTGATGACCCGCTGGGCAGCCGAGGTAAATCCCACGAATGCGTTGCCCGAGTATCCGCGACCGCAAATGGTCCGCAACGAGTGGCTGAACCTGAACGGCCTTTGGAATTACGCCATCACGCCAATTAGTGAGTTAATGAAGTCTGAGTCAGTGAATTCACCGACTCGGAGTGTTCAAGCCGGCGGAACGGCGAATCGGGGAGACGCCTGGCGGACAACCGCGCAGTCGCCGACTCGCCGATTCGCCGACTCGCCGTTTCCTCCCATGGACGGCCAGATCCTCGTCCCGTTTCCAATCGAGTCGGCCCTCTCGGGCGTGATGAGGCGTCTGGATGAAAAGAGCGTGCTGTGGTATCAACGCAAAGTGACCGTACCGCCGGAGTGGCGCGGCCAGCGCGTGCGCTTGCACTTCGAAGCCGTGGACTGGCAGGCACGCGTTTCGGTGAACGGCAAAGAAGTTGGCCAACACCGCGGTGGCTACGATGGATTCGGTTTCGACATCACGGATCAACTACGTTGGAACGGCGAAGAAGAAATCGTAGTTGCTGTGACCGATCCCACCGAGGGCGATCAACCGCGTGGCAAGCAGTCGCGCAAACCGGAAGGAATCTTTTACACGCCCACCTCCGGCATCTGGCAAACCGTATGGCTGGAGCCTGTGCCGAAGGTGAGCGTAGACCGGTTGAAGTTGGTCCCTGATGTGGACGGCGAGGCGCTCCGCATTCAAGCCTCCGTAAACAGCTTCGCGGAAAACCTGCGGATCGAAGCCGTAGCGATCGCCGGCGGGCAGGAAGTCGCCCGCGTCATCGGCCCGCCCAACACCGAACTCTCCCTCACCCTCACCAACGCCCACCTGTGGACTCCCGACGATCCCTTCCTCTACGACCTGCGGGTGACGCTTCACGAGGAGGCAAGTGACACGAAACGGCGAGACGGGGAAACGGCGAGACGGGGAAACGGGGAGACGGAGAGACGGAGAGACGGAGAACTCGCCGATTCACCGATTCGCCCACTCGCCGATTCTCCAGTACTCGACACCGTCACCAGTTGCTTCGGCATGAGAAAAGTTGCCCTGCAAAAGGATTCTCAAGGTGCCATGCGAGTTGCGTTGAACGGGAAGTTTATTTTCCAAATTGGCACGCTGGACCAGGGCTTCTGGCCGGACGGAATTTACACCGCTCCCACCGATGCCGCGTTGCGTTCCGACATCGAATTTCTAAAAAAATCCGGATTCAACCTCACGCGCAAACATGTGAAGGTAGAACCGGAGCGCTGGTATTACTGGTGCGACAAACTCGGCTTGCTCGTCTGGCAGGACATGCCCAGTGGCAACAACGCCACCGTGACGAGCCGCCGGGACTTCGAAGCCGAGTTGATGCACATGGTCCACCGGCTGGAAAACCACCCCTCAATCATCGTCTGGGTGCTGTTCAACGAAGGCTGGGGACAATACGACACCGAACGACTTGCCCAACGGCTCAAGGCACTCGACCCTTCGCGTCTGGTCAACAATGCCAGCGGCTGGACCGACATGCGCGTGGGCGACTTGATCGACATGCACAGCTATCCCGGGCCGGACTGTCCGGCAGCCGAGCCGCGTCGCGCGGCGGTCCTGGGTGAATTCGGCGGATTAGGCCTGCCCGTGGATGGACATTCGTGGTCGTCACGCTGTTGGGGTTATTTGATGTTGCAGAACTCGCAGGAACTCGCGGCCCGATACACCCGCGCGTTCAAGCAAGTCTGGGCGCTGCACCATTTTCGTGCCTTGAATGCCGCGGTCTATACCCAAACCACCGACGTCGAGACCGAGTGTAACGGCCTGCTCACCTACGATCGTGCGGTGGCCAAAATTGATCCCGCGGTGCTGCTGGCTGCCAATCGCGGCGAATTCCCCGGATCGCCGATGAAAGTGATCCTGGCCGACGCGATGCTGGGCCGCACCAAGTGGAGATACACCACGGAGAATCCCGGAAGTGACCAGGGACCGGTGACAAGTGACACGAAACAGCGAGACGGAGAAACGGAGAAACGGAGAAACGGAGAGGTCGCCAATTCGCCGATTCGCCCACTCGCCGATTCCCCGACTCCTT